>NZ_CP162142.1:2352500-2715000 GCF_040833965.1 Leptospira sp. WS39.C2 | reverse complement strand
TAGTTCTAATGGAGATTCTTTTTTATTTCATAACAAACTTGTGAGTGAGGGAAACCTTGAAACTGAATTGGGTTTGGATGAGTTCCCAAATCCAGAATCACTTTGGAAAATGTGGAAAGAAGCACAAGGACTTGACTCAACGCAGGAAGAGCTTGTCACTCAAGATTATCATAGTGATGGATCAAATAAATCACCCAGATACTATCAAATTTTAGCAATTAACAAAACGATCGAAGCCATTGCTAAGGGGCAAAAGCGTCTGCTACTTGTTATGGCGACTGGGACTGGAAAAACATACACAGCATTCCAAATCATTTGGAGGTTATGGAAATCCAAGACAAAAAAACGAATCTTGTTTTTGGCTGATCGAAATATCTTGGTTGATCAAACAATGACCAATGATTTTAAACCATTTGGATCGGCAATGACCAAAATTCAGAAGAGGCAAGCGAACAAATCGTACGAAATTTATCTTTCTTTGTATCAAGCAGTCACTGGCTCTGAAGAAGAACAAAATATTTATAAACAATTTTCGCCAGATTTTTTTGATTTGATCGTAGTGGATGAATGTCATAGGGGAAGTGCAGCAGAAGATTCTAATTGGCGTGCTATACTTGAATACTTTTCTTCTGCGACTCAAATTGGGCTAACCGCAACACCCAAAGAAACAAAGGATGTTTCTAATATCCATTATTTTGGGGAACCAGTGTATACTTATTCGCTACGACAAGGCATTGAGGATGGGTTTCTTGCGCCTTACAAAGTGATTCGCATTGACTTAGATAAGGATTTATCTGGTTGGCGACCTGAAAAGGGAATGCGAGATAAGTATGGAAATGAAATTGAAGATAAAGTTTATAAACAAAGTGATTTTGATAAAAAAGTTATCTTAGACAAACGAACGGAGCTTGTTGCTTCGAAAGTGAGTGAATTTTTGAAGCAAAACGATCGTTTTCATAAGACTATAGTATTCTGTGAAAATATAGATCATGCGGAAAGGATGAGGCAAGCTCTGGTCAATGAAAACAGTGATTTGGCAAGTCAAAACAGTAAGTATGTAATGCGGATTACAGGGGATAGTGAAGAAGGTAAAGAAGAGTTGGATAATTTTATATTTCCAGAATCTAAATACCCAGTGATTGCAACGACATCTAAACTCATGACAACAGGTGTGGATGCGCAAACATGCAAACTCATTGTCCTTGACCAACACATCCAATCGATGACAGAGTTCAAACAAATCATTGGTCGCGGAACACGCATTAACGAAGATTTTGATAAATACTATTTCACCATTATGGATTTTAAACGTGCAACGGAGTTATTTGCCGATCCTGATTTTGATGGAGACCCTGTGCAGATTTATGAACCAAAGGAAGGAGAGCCAGTAACACCTCCGGATTCTTTGGATGAAGAAATGGATGGAGATTTCGGTTCATCCAATGGTGCCATTGGATTCGGCGAAAATGAATCTGATCCCTCCTTACGCTTCGATGGAAGAGAATTTCAAGAAGGGGAATTGCCTCGAAATCGGGTATTGAAATACTATGTGGATAGTGTGGAAGTTCGTGTTGCCTCGGAGCGAGTGCAATACTTCGATGCTAATGGTAAACTGGTGACTGAGTCTTTGAAAGATTATACCAGAAAGACTGTGACCAAAGAATTTTCCACTCTTGATGAGTTCCGAAAGCATTGGAATGCCACAGAAAGAAAACAAGCAATCTTAGAAGAATTAGCAAACCAAGGAGTCTTTTTAGAGGCTCTTGCGGAGGATGTAGGAAAGGATGTAGGAAAGGATGTAGGAAAGGATGTAGATCCCTTTGATTTGATCTGTCACGTAGTTTGGGACAAACGTCCTTTGACAAGACGTGAACGTGCAGACAAAGTTAAACAAACCAATTATTTTGAGAAGTATGGGGAAGCTGCGCGGAAGGTTTTGGATGCTCTTCTAGAAAAATACGCAGATTCAGGTGTGGTTCAAATTGAAGAAACACAAATCCTTACGATCAATCCATTTCCTGAATTTGGAACACCGATGGAGATCATTCAAGAATTTGGTGGGCTTGAAAAATACAACGAAGCCATTACAAGTTTGGAAAATGCACTGTACCTTGCGACAGCATAAAGGAAGGTTGATCTAGACAGTATGGCAATTGGAACTTTAATTAAGTCGATTCAAGATATTATGCGTAAAGACGTGGGTGTTGATGGTGATGCCCAACGAATCAGCCAGATGGTATGGCTTCTCTTTTTAAAGATTTTCGATGATAAAGAAAAAGAATGGAAATTGACCCTCAAAGATTATAAATCTCCGCTTGCCTCTCGGTTTCAATGGAGTAGTTGGGCCTCCAATTCCGAGGGGATGACTGGGGAAGAGCTGATCGATTTTATAAATAACAATTTATTCCCTGCCTTAAAGAATTTAGCAACGCAAGCAGGTGTCAGTGTACAGGGAAGAGTGGTTGGAAGAGTTTTTAAAGATACTTACAACTATATGAAATCAGGTACCTTACTTCGGCAGGTAATTAATACAATCGAAGAAGATTTAGATTTTAATAGTTCTACCGACAGACATTTGTTTAATGATATCTATGAAAAGATACTGGCTGATTTGCAATCCGCCGGGAATGCAGGTGAGTATTATACTCCGCGGGCTGTGACTCAGTTTATGGTGGATATCATTGATCCGAAATTGGGGGAAACCATTTTGGATCCGGCTTGTGGGACAGGCGGGTTTCTCACCACATCAATTGAACATTTAAAAAAGCAGATCAACACTGCAAAAGACAATCAGATACTGCAATCGACCATTCACGGTGTGGAGAAAAAACCTTTGCCTTATATGTTGGCTCTGACCAATATGATGCTTCACGGGATTGATGTTCCGACGAACATCCGGCCTGACAACACCCTCAGTCGTTCGCTCAAAGATTATGGTCCCAAAGATCGAATGGATATTATTATCACCAATCCTCCGTTTGGTGGAATGGAAGAAGACGGGATTGAAAACAATTTCCCCAAAAAATACCAAACTCGGGAAACTGCCGATTTGTTTATGGCTCTCATCATGCACCTATTGAAACATGATACGGGTCGTGCAGCAGTGGTACTTCCTGATGGGTTTTTGTTTGGAGAAGGAACGAAAACCAATCTCAAACGAGAACTTCTCGAAGAATTTAATTTACATACGATTGTTCGTCTGCCCAAAGGAGTATTTAGTCCTTATACGGGGATCAACACCAATCTCCTTTTTTTTGAAAAAGGAGGCCCTACCAAACAGGTTTGGTTTTTTGAACATCCGTATCCACCAGGTTACAAATCTTATTCACGTTCCAAACCTTTGACCATTGGGGAATTTGATCTCGAAAAAAAATGGTGGAACAAACGAAAGGAAACGGAATTTGCCTGGAAGGTGAGTGCCAAAGACATTGTTTCCCGCAATTACAATCTAGATTTTAAAAATCCGCATGTTGTCGATGTGGTGCACCGCGATCCAGAGGAACTAACAAAGGATTACGAAGAAGTTTCCAGGGAGCTAAACCAGGTAAGAGATAAACTCAAACAAGAATTAATGAAAGCGTTAGGTGGGATGCCTTAGAAAATGAAAAAAGCCCAGCTAAGCACTAAGAAGGATACCCTTCGACGACATGGAGTCGGAGTTCATGCAAAGACAGGCTCTATCATATTATTTGACCATTCAAGGTAGTCGGTCAATCTATTTTTAAGAGCAATGCAATTAGAAAAACCCGAAAATTATCGATTTTTAGACGAAGCAGGTGACGCCACATTTTATGGACGTGGGAGGAAACCCATTGTTGGTGAACAAGGGGTTTCCAAATGCTTTATTTTAGGGATGGTTAAATTTAAAACCAATCTGGCAGAAGTGCGTCAAAAAATCTACGAGCTTCAAAACCAGGTTTCAACGGATCGATATTTCAAATCCATACCTAGTATTCAAAAGAAAGTGCAATCAGGAGGATTTTATAGTTTCCCTAGACCTTAGTTTTGAAGCGATTGTGGCTAGGAAAATCATTGATATTTTCGTTAAAAAACACAATCGAAAAGAAGATGAATTTTATGCAGATTTACTTTCGCACCTTTTAAAAAATAAATTTGAAAAAAACGAAAGCTTGGTATTAACAATCGCTAGTCGCGGCACATCGACTAGAAATCATAATTTAGAAAATGCACTTTCAAAAGCAAAATCATCTTTTGTAAAGAAAAAGCCTGAAGGCGAAATTAGACGAGAAATAAAGTTTAACATTCAAAATCAAAAGACAGAACCTCTACTCAATATTTCTGATTACTTTTGTTGGGCGATCCAGCGTGTCTTCGAAAAAGGAGAAACAAGATATTATGATTTTTTATCGGATAAGATTTCTTTGGTGATTGATTTATATGATTCCAACAAGAAGGAAAGTTGGTCCAATTACTATAAAAAAAACAATCCGTTAACTTCTGAAAATTGCATAAGTGCGAGCGATCACTTACGACCTTGGCCACCAATTCCCAAATTTAAAAGTATAATGAAAAAAAATGAAAATGTTTAAACTTCTATGCCAAACTCACTAAACCCACTCCTCCAAACCCATTTTGACACCGCCCTCGAACACCCGAACGGAATCAAAAAACTTCGCGAACTCATCCTAACCCTTGCCATGCAGGGAAAACTGGTCCCCCAAGATCCAAACGACCAGCCTGCGAGTGAGTTATTAAAAGAGATCCAAGCGGAGAAGGCGCGTTTGGTGGCCGAAGGGAAAATTAAAAAGAGTGAGACACTGCCAGCGGTGAAGGAAGAAGAGAAGCTGTTTGTGATTCCAAAAGGATGGGAGTGGGTGCGGTTGGGGGATAGCACGCATGTAATCATGGGGCAGTCACCTGATTCAAGAACTTACAATCAAATTGCAGTGGGTCTACCATTCTATCAAGGTAAGTCAGATTATGGAAAGTTATATCCTACTCCAAAAGTATGGTGTAGTTCACCTGTAAAAATTGCTCCAAAGAATTCTATATTAATTTCCGTTAGAGCTCCGATTGGTCCGACAAATTTATGTCAGGAAGACTCTTGCATCGGAAGGGGACTTTCAGCAATTATTCCTCTTGCTGAATGCAGCTTATTTTTCTATTTATACCTACTAAGAAAGTTTGAGACTAAGCTTGCATCATATGGCACGGGTTCTACTTTTCAGGCAATAACTCAAAAAGTATTAATAAATTTCCTTATCCCCCTTCCCCCCCTCGCCGAACAAAAACGAATCGTGGAAAAGATCGATGAACTTTTTCTGTTATGCGATGAACTTGAAATTCTTAAAAAATCAAAAAATTCCAAACGAAAAGACCTGCACCAATCTGTCATGACACAGATGTTAGAAGCCGATTCGCAGGAAAGTTTTCGAAAACACTTTCAATTCCTCACATCTCATTTCCACGAACTCTACTCTGTCAAAGAGAATGTAAAAGAACTGCGGAAGGCAGTTTTGCAATTGGCGGTGATGGGGAAACTCATACCGCAGGATCCGAATGATCAGCCTGCGAGTGAGTTACTGAAAGAGATCCAATCGGAGAAGGCGCGTTTGGTAGCAGAAGGGAAGGTGAAGAAGAGTGAGGCATTGCCAGCAGTGAAGGAAGAAGAGAAGCCATTTGTGATTCCAAAGGGATGGGAATGGGTGCGGTTGGGGGAGGTTCTCCAAAAATTTGGAGCAGGTAGTACTCCTTTAGGTGGAAAATCAGTATATAGTCAGGATGGAATTATTTTTTTAAGATCTCAAAATATTTGGAACGATGGACTATATCTAGAAGACGTAGCACGGATATCAAAAGAAATTCATGAAAGGATGAAAGGAACCAGAGTATTAGGTAATGATTTATTATTAAATATAACCGGTGCGTCGATTGGTAGGTCTTCCGTATATCCTGAAAATTTTGAGGAAGCTAATGTATCTCAACATGTTGCAATATTGAGAACATATAATATGAGAATAGTCTCATTTTTACATAAACTAATTACTTCCGATTTCTTTCAAAGTTTAGTTTTTAAAGAGCAAGTCGGTGTTTCTCGTGAAGGATTGAGCATGGCAAAGCTGTCAAAATTTCCAATCCCCCTTCCTCCACTTGCCGAACAAAAACGGATTGTGGAAAAGGTAGACCAGCTTTTGGCGTTATGCGATGAGTTGGAAGAAAGGATAGGGAAGGCGGAGGAGAAGAGGGGAGAGATTCTGGAGGGGATGGTGCGGGGGTAGGTTAGAACCCGTCCAAAATCTCTAAGTTCTGCAATCTTAACATCATCGCAGCTGGACTTACTTTGAACTTTGACGCAAGAGAAGTAATCAAAGGATTGTTCTCTTCCTCAGTATCAATGATGTCCTCGCCATAAGTTTCGATAAATTTTTTGACTTCGTACACAACTATTTCTTTAGGCATCAGTATCGCTGCTGCAAAACGATTTGCTTCAATTTCTTCACGATCCAAAGCTGTAGATGAGAGCGGGCTTCTAAAGTAGGACTTTCTATCTATATGAGTTGTTTCTGGATGATGAATTAGAAAGTGTCCTAATTCATGTGCCATCGTAAAACGTTGCCTATGTTCATGGTGAGACTCTTGTACAAAAATAGAATATTCCTTATTCTCAACATTAAGAATTCCGGAAATATCGCTAGGCAATTCTGTTACGTGTAGATCAATCCCCTTCTTACCAATGATCTTCTCGATTGCAATTGGCAGTTTTTGGAGTGAAGGAAATTCATTTAACAGATTTTCTGCTATGAGCTCAGGATTTTTTCTTCCGCGCACTTTTGGTTTCCTTTTTATATTTAGATAAGAAGTCCATCACAGTCGTCAATTCTTCCGAACTGACTCTATTGAGAGAAACATTGTCAACTGGTGCCGACTTCAGCTTTCTATATTCTACCATACTCGGTAAAAGCTCTGAGATATCCACATTAAGCACTTCGGCAATTTTGTAAATATTATGAATGGGGGTGGATTGATCCCCTCTTTCTATTTGTACAATAGAAGATTTTGATAGAGTTGTAGCATTTGATAAGACTTCAACGGATAAATTTGATTTTTTTCGATTCTCACGAATTGCCTTCCCAATCAATTGATCCAGTTTATTCGCCCAATTTTTCTCCATTTTTGCACTAATGAGACATAATATATCAATTTTACAATGAATTTTTTATAAATAACCAAAAATATATGATATTAATAATCTTTTAAGTGTTATAGTAATTATAGCAGCGTGGCTGTTATAAATTTAGAAATGGAAGGTTCCTATGAGTTGGACAGATGAACAAATACAAAAGGTTTGGGAGAAGGGAGAAAAGGTCGCGGGCGCTGACCCGAATCTATTTAGAAAGGATGGGTGTAGTGCTTGGATGAATCGAAAAGAATACGGAAATCGAAAATCTGTCGAAGGTTGGGAAATCGATCATATCAATCCTATAGGATCAGATGAATTGAGCAATTTGCGTCCTCTCCAATGGGAGAACAATAACGACAAGAGTGATGGACGTCTGAAGTGTAATATTGTTTCAAATGGCAATCAGAATGTTAATAAAAGCAAAAAGTGAAAATGAGAGAGAGGTGAGATATGTATATCAATGAGTATGAGTTAACCAAAGGGCTTTATTTAGTGAAAAAGCCTGCCGAGAAATTTTTGGGATTAGTCGATCATTATGCAGTGATTGATGCAGGAAATACTTCTGGTTTATTTTCAAACTTCGGTCAAGGGCCAATCCTTATCGAAAAAATTGTGGGTAAAGGAAATGTTTATCGTTATATGTCAGGTGATTGGACTATTTTAGGTAAGGTTAAAGATCACCATATTTTTGCTGCAACGTTACGGCTAGCACAAGCATTAAATGATCCGTCCTATGATCTTTTGGGTAATAATTGCGAACACTTTGCTCGATTCATTGCGGAGGGAAGAAAAACGAGTAAACAAGTCAATTCGTTTGGAGCAATTGCATTATTTTTTGGTGCAGTTTTGTTACTGAGCCGGGATTAGAAAATAATGTTTGATCCTTTGCAATCACAGGCTAAAAAGTTAACTGCTCGGCAAATTAGAATTAGCGAGAATCTTCATTACATTGGAGAGGGACCTAGAGCTTTTTTCCTAGATGCCATTGCTTTAGTGAATGAGTCTTCGCTAGAATCAAAACAGCACCTGGTTGCACATTTGATGCGCGAAATTGATAGTGCAATCCGCGGAGTTGTAAAACCACTATTAAACCCAAGTTCACATAACAAAAAAAATGGTAAATGCGATAAACATGAAGCAAGTATTAGAGATACACTTACATTCTTAGGTATCGACCCTCTATCTGAGGTTGGAAAGTCGTGGTTAGAATATGGAAATACAGATAGTGAAGCTCAGCTTCATAAATTTGCCCACCGGAAGGATTTAACCTATCGCTCTTTCAGTGAGGACTTTTACAACGAGTGGATAAAGTTTGAACGCATCCTCGATGACATTTTGGATCGCTTTAAAAGTAAATATTTGCATTTTGTTAGGGAAGTTGAAAAATTTTCATCACTCGAGAAAGTTTCCTCTGTTGATGAATCCAAATTTCGAAACTCAGTTGCGCCAGCTAGCCCGTTATTTCGAATATTTGTTCAGGATCTATCGTCTTCTGTTTGGTTTGAACCATTATGGAGAATGAATTATTTTCAATTTTCAGAGCATGAAAAGAAATATATTAACACCAATCATTACATAGAATGGTTACCACTCTTTTATCTACGCAAACTCGTCGAACTAAACGAATTTGATAAAGTTTGGTTCGTAATTGACTCCTTATCCGAGTTTGAAAATTTTGGACTGCACCAGGAAATCACCAGACTCTGTTTAAAGATGCCGGAGACTTTTTTCCTGATCTGGATGGAAAAAGAACTCCACTGGTTCCAACGAACCAAAAAGTTAGACTTTATTAACATTGATTTATATTCAGAAGCAATTGAGCGTGTTTGGAATCTTGGGAATGAAAAGCTTTGCTTTGGTTTACTCTCTTCTATCCTGGAGGTATCCCCAGATCCAAATTGGGATTACCAAGAAGGTCGATTTCGAAATGCAGATGAGTTTAAACGTTGGCATTCGCCCGAACCTTGTTTTAAACTTTCGGAATATAGTTTTCTAGATTTACTCTCTTACTTCTGCTCAATTTTACAAAAGAAACTTCCTTTGGAATTAGTCCGATTTTTACTCATTCTAAAGGAAAATATATTGAAGTTTGGTTTGCGAGTATGGGAGGAAACAGACGAACCGTATATCGATGATCAATCCTATATCACGAGGTCAACGATTTGGGACCATCCGCAAAACTACAATCATCTGCTTATTGATAAACTCGTACCTTTGTTTCGGGATGCGATTTTGAATTTTATCGAAGCTCACAATGGATTTGATATCATCATTGAAGATTTAAAATCTAAAAAATGGGTTTTGTTCCAAAGATTTTATATATTTGTAATTGGAATGTATGGACGAAAGAAAAATTCAGATTTGTTCAAAGAAGTTTTATACGACGAAATATTTGCGAACGATGAATGTTTTGGGAATGAATACTTCAACTTGCTTTCTCAAAACTTCCCTAATTTCACAAAAGAAGAACAAGAAAAATATTTGGCTTGGTTGGACAAGGCTGCTTTAAAACTGAGAGAAAAATATAAATCTGAATTTGAGAGAGAAGTAATCAAAGAACCAATTGATCTTACGGATATGTTTCGCCCAGAAAATCGTTTAGATTTTTTTTACTACCGCAAACTGCCAGCAATGCAAGGATTCCTTCCACCAGATAAGGAAAAATATTTAGAAGAATTAAAAGTATTATTTCATAAAAGTTTAGTGAAGCCAGAATTCCCACATTATCATGAATCTTTTGTAGGTCCAGTTAGTCCTTTAGTGAACCAAGACATTTCTTCACTTCCCATTCCAGATCTCATTCAGAAGATGATAGAGTTTAAAAAGGAAGAAGATGGTTGGAATGAACCCAGTCCAGAAGGTTTGGCGAGACAAATTTCTAGAGATGTAGAAATCAATCCCACTCGGTACATTGAGTCAATTGATGATTTTTGCAATGAACAAATTCCCTATCGATATTTAGAATCACTTTTATGGGGATTTCGAGCCGCATTGGACAATGCAAAGAAATTAGATTCCGCGGTTTTGTGCCAGTATTTGCACTTTCTATTTGATTCGATTAAAACAAAACAAGTTGAACAGACTTTCCATATCCAACATACGCTTGCTAGTTTTTTGAGAACAATTTTCGAACGGAACGTTATCGACAAAATACACTTTGAACAATTCGAATTTTTAGCTTGGATTAATTTATTATTAAAGTCGACGTCTCCTGATGAGGAGTATGAGTCGAAAGGAGAAGATTTTGTTTCCAAAGGAATCAATTCAGTCCGTGGAAACGCTTTGCATAGTTTGGTATACTTACTGATCGATTACTATCAAAAATTTCTAAAACCGAATGTAACAAAAGGGTCGGAAGATCCATTGGTACAAAGCGCCTATTTTATTTTGACAGAACATTTAACAGGCGAATATGCTTCCCGCAAGATAGATCGATCTGTTTTGGGACAACACTTTGCATTTTTATATTGGATGAATCCTGTATGGTTCCAAGAAAATGATAAACTTCTCCTAAATGAAAACAAAGAATTAAGTCGTATATTCTTTCACACATACGTTCAATACGGAGGATATTCCGATGGTCTTTATTCAAAATTTTATCAATGGTTTTCTGAGAGTATCGATTTTCTGCGTGAATTAGGTGATCAAGTAAGGGAAGATCGTGGGATACGCCCTCTACGAATAGGTGAGTTACTTTTAAATCTTTACGGAAATAGCGTCATTAAGTCTTACGATGATTCAATTATCGATAACTTTTTTTCATTACCGCAAGGTTTTTTGAAAGGAAATGCCATTCGATACATTGGAGTAAATGTGCCTAAAGAAGAAACTGAAATAATAAAAAGAGCAGAAGCTCTCTGGCGTTGGAGGTTGGAAAACCGACCTTCTCCTGAAGAGTTTGACGCATTTTCAGAATGGATAGAAAGAAGAGTATACTCAGAAGATATTGTATTTGAAACCTTAAGTAAAGTTATACCGAAAAGTCTAGGAAGTTATGGAGTCGTAAAATACCTTCACTTTGTCAGAGAAAATTTTGCCAAAAATCCTATTGTTGCAATCAAGTTTATAGATATTATAACAAAGGAAAATACCTATTATTTGAATTCTAAACCCGGTGAAGATCTTTGGGAGATCTTAATGTTGGGTATTTCGGAAGCGTCGAGTGAAGAAGTGAGGGATATAAGTGAAGATATCATCCATCGACTTGGATCATTTGGATATTTTCATTATAGGGAACTAGTTGAACTTTGAATTGATTTTCGAAGAACCAAATTATTTTTTCCTTTCGCTTTTGAGTTAAGCATCCTTAAACAATATGGCTATCCTACCGATATGCAGATGTTAGTAACTGAGACAGTGCTCAAGCAGGTAGAGCTTATCGCTAACTAACTTATTTCAGGTAGATAAATTCACAAATTAATTCCCTCGCGTTAGGGATCGACCGAGCGCCCTCGTCGAGGGAGAGCCCGACCCTTAATCCTTTAATCAATGATACATCAATCCCATTGGGAACGCCCTAATCTTTTCAATCAAGTCAGAGGACCGGGTTGGTCGAACCATTCGCAGCGACCCATAGGGAGCGAGAATGCGAGTTTGGCGGAGCGAAAGCCTAGCCAAAACTCGTCTGGCCCGAAGGGACACTGTGCATCTGTTGTCACACCAGTGGCATGGCAGAGTAGCTACGTTCGGACGGGATAACCGCTGAAAGCATATAAGTGGGAAGCCCACCTGAAGATAAGATCTCCCTGAAGAGTCCAGGCAGACGACCTGGTTGATAGGTCACAGGTGTAAGTTCAGTAATGGATTCAGCCAAGTGATACTAATCGCTCGATCGGCTTGACCATATTACAATATAAACGATTGCGATCGTGTATGTCATTGAAAGTGTTGTTTGTTTTACTTTGTTCTGTTTGGCGGTCTGCGCCGAACGACTTTGATGCTAGAGCTCGAAGCTCACGCATCAAGTCGGGTGCTCGCAGTCGCGGCAGTGCCGCTTGGTGCTCCGCAGGCTTTCCCTGTTGGGATAGACAGAACCTCTGTCGTATACAAATGTTGGGAAAAGCCTTTGGTCGTAAGATCGGAGGCTTTTTTTATGTCCGGAGTTTGACTTTGAAATTCCGTAGTTACCCAAGTCAGAATGCATTTCTGACGGTGGCGTGGCCAGGGATGGCCAAAGCTCGCCAGTCTGAACAGGATGTTCAGCTGGCAGGAGTCGGTTCACCACTTAGGACTGTGGTATGGCTTTTACCAGAACCAAACCACAAAAATCTTTAGAGAAACCCAAACTTCGTGACAGTTTGTTCATGATACGTAGCCAGCCCGTTTAAGAGCTACTACTATTCCTTATGATTCCATATTGATAAAACGAATTCGTGTCCTTTTTGGATTTCTGAATACAGCAGATGGGCTATGGCCATAAGCAGATCGAAACGTTCTACTGAAATGGGCTGAATCAGAAAATCCGGCAAGGTGGGCGACTTCTGTAAAATTTGCACTTGTATGGTAATTGCGTGCTGCAATTTTTAATCGCAAACTTAATATAAATTTCCTAACAGAAGTTAGAAGTGTATCTTTGAATATATGTCGAAATCTATCTTCAGATAAATTTACTATATCGGCTAAAATTTTTAGTTTAACTTCTTCTGGTTGTGGTAGGTATGTTTGGGAACGAAGGTATTTTGCAACTGTGAATATCCTTGGATCCAATACTTCCGGTGGTTTTTGAGGTAAAATCGAACCAAACACAGAATCTACGAGTAACTTTAAACAACCTAATACTTCTTCATTTGGTGATTTTTCATCTAATAACACATCTAATATTTTTTTTAAATATGGTATCTTTGTAGAATCAAAAAATTGAACACCGTCTTTAATGTTGCCAGAAAAACGTTCAAACAAAAATGAGTCCGGATCAATATAAATATTTATTATATGTGTATTCTTTGAAATTTGATAATAATTTGTATTAGGTGGTAGAAATACTCCTGTATATTCAATAAAATTTTCATTTGATAGAAATATTTTTGAAGGTATATCAACTGAAAAACAAAGCGATGCTGAATAGAGGCTATGCATCGTAGTGGTTTCTTCCCATGCAGCATAAAGAGCCTGGGTGTCCCAAACGTATAATGAGTTTCTCCTTTTCATTGAATGTGATGCAGTTTCCAAATCTAAACTAAGTTATAATTATGTAAGTGTAGAATAAAGCTAAATTGGCATAATTATAAATTAAATTTACATATATAGCCGAATCATTCAAAAATAATCAACATTTTAAAGCCGAAACATTCAAGCCGAAACACCTAAATTTCTGTAATCTTCAACAGTCTATTTATGTTCACTCTGATTTTTCATGAAATTTGAAATAAGTCAGAGTTTGTTCTTAAAAGATTAGGAAAGGTTAAGTGATCAGGAATAGAAAATTGAACAAACACCCAATAGGTTCTTTCTTTCAATACAAATCTATTTGATCCAATATCCAAGTCGTAAATTAAAAAAATTCATAAAACGAAATTATAGGAAGTTAACAATATGAAAAATTCAACAGTTATAAATGTAGATTCAAATGGAAACAGTAAACTAAAAACAATTGGAGTTGGACCATATTCAATCCTTCAAGAAGAGGAAGTTTTCGTAAGTGCCCTATTTGCTGGTCAAGGAAACGATCCAATGGTTGAACTTCTTGCAAGTTTTGAAGAAGAAGGTGAATCATCAGATTTTTTTGTAACATTATTCAAATCAATTGATAATTGTATGGACTTAGTTCAGAAAGATGGAGACACCACTTACTTTTCCAAAGGTTTTGCGTTAAAAGAATGGATGTTAAATCCAACTTTGATTCCTACCGAAACTATTTTAAAATCTTCTTATTATAGTGGGCCTTTGATCTTTGCAGCCCAAGCATCACACTTATATCGTTTTATTAAAGAAGGCCAATGGAACCTAATTAGAAAATCTATTGGTGGGATTTATGGTCATTCCCAAGGAATATTTGCCGGATTATTGTTTTCATCATCTCCAAATAAAGAAAAATTTTTAGCTAATTTTGAAAAAACTTTTTCGGCTTTATTTTTTCTGTTATACCGCAGCCAACAAATCTTTCCTGAGTTAGATCTTGACCCTAATACACTTCGCCTTTTTGTAAAAAAAGGAGAAAAACCTTCACCAATGGCCCAAATCATTTTTAATGATGGTGAAGGTGAAATCGATGAAATTTTAAAAGAATTCAATAAAAGTCAATCTAAGACAGAAGAAGTTCATATTGGATTAATGAATACACCTAACAGTAAAGTTTTTTGTGGAACACCTGAATCTTTACTTAAATTAAGAGACGAATTGACACAGTCCGGAGTTGATGCTGTGAAAACCTGGAATTTCATAACATCCTCAACTGCGTTTCATTCACCTTTGTTAGAAGCTGTGGTGAACCTTGTACAAACTGATTTTAAAAAAATAGGATTCGTACCCAAAACAAATGAGATAGAAATTCCTTTGTATGATACCCGAGATGGATCAGACCTTCGCGATTCAAAAAAAGATTTAAAAACTGATTTAGTCGCTATGGTTTGCACAGACCAACTGAATTGGGAAGTAACCTTGTCATCCCTCCTAAAAAAAGATGGCAAACATTTACTTCTATCTTTTGGGCCAGGTGAATTTATAGAAAAAATAACAAAAAGATTTTTAAGAGATAAATCTTATTTAATTCGAAACCTAACACATAAGAGTCGGTTTCTTCAGTTCGCAAAAACTAACAACTTTGAATTTCCAAATGACTGGAAAAGTTATGCACCAGAATCAGTAATCCTTCCTAATGGGGCGAAATTTGTAAAAAACAAATATTCACTTTGGACTGGTCGCCCGCCTGTGTTTGGTGGTGGAATGACTCCAAGTACAGTCGAAGCAGACATTGTTATCGCAGCAGGTAAGGAAGGATATACTGTTGAATTAGCTGGTGGTGGGCAAGTATCTGAAGAAATTTTTAAATCAAGGATAGAAAAAATAACAAAAGAACTTCCTGCGGGAAAAGGTTTTGTAATCAATCTATTATATCTCGATCCTTATTTATGGAATTTGCATATACCGTTAATTAAAAAATTTAAATTGGAAGGTGCTCCGATCGAAGGTATTACAATCTCTGCAGGCATACCAGAACTCAAAGAAGCGGTAACCTTACTTAAGGAATGGGAAAAAATTGGCATTTGGTTGAATTCATTCAAACCTGGGACAATTGATCAAATTAAAAGAGTGTTATCAATAGCTGATGAACTTCCTAATTATAATATACTTATGCAAATTGAAGGTGGCGCTGCAGGTGGTCATCATAGTTGGGAAGATCTAAGATCACTTGTTTCTTCAACATACGAGGATATTCGTAAACGTTCCAATATCATCTTGGCTGTGGGAGGAGGCATCGCATCTCCAGATGATGCTAAATTATGGTTATCTGGTGACTGGAATCAAAATACAATAATGCCTGTGGATGCAGTATTTTTAGGTACTCGTCTTATGGCTGCACTAGAATGCAAAACTTCATTACCAATTAAAGAGAAGTTAAAAGAGATGATTGGCGGAAATGATTGGATGAAATCCAAGGATGGAAATGAAGTAGGTGGGATTATTTCCGGAAAATCTTCACTTGGTGCGGATATCTATTATGCATCCAACACTTGGACAAAACTCTCAGAATTGGTAGAAGGTTTAACGAAAGGAAAAGATCCGGTTTTAGCTAGAGAAAGTATTATAGAAAAAAAAGATGATATCATCTCTCTATTAAACTCCACAGCAAAACCATACTTTGGAGATCTTTCAATACTTAGTTATACAGAAGTATTGGAAAGGTTTATATTTTTAACATGCCCTGGCGATAGATTGTTACCCAGTGAAGGAAGATGGTTTGACCATCCTTACATTGACAAGAGTTATAGGGTTAGATTTGAACAACTCGTCTTAAAATTTGAAGGTAGACTATTAGATTCTGATACAAAGTTGTCTATTTTAAACAATGATTCCGTTTTGGACGATCCATACGAATTTCTAAAAATTTGGAAGAAACTTTTTCCAAATGGACAATCCACCATCCTTTTACCCGAAGACCAAGATTTTTTCTTAGATGTATGCAAACAACCAGGTAAACCAGTAAATTTCATTCCACTGTTAGATGAAAATTTACTTCGATGGATCAAATCCGATTCGTTATGGTATTCTCATTGTGTTGGAATGAATCCAGATAGTTGTGCTTGGATCCCTGGGCCTTTGGCTATTAAAGGTATCAAAAAAATAAATGAACCAGTAGTTTCAATTTTCAATGAATTTATATCTGAGTTAGGTGATAAAGAAAGTTCAACTAAAAGAATCGAATGGTCAGAATTTACAAAGAAATTCAACCCGATAAGACTGGAAAATAGAATACAAATTGATCATAAGGATGCAATCACTGAGTTTCTTATACCTACGAGTGAGGAGATAACTGAAAGTGATTGGGTAAAATATCTAGCACACCAAGGTGGGGGTTTTTTATCCATTTTACTTGCGTCAAACCGGATCTATGGAGGTGTAGCCGACCAAGGTATGTGGTTCTCACCCAATGAGGCTAAAAAATTTACAATTGAAAAGGGAGATATCGGTGAACTAATTCAAATCCGTTCATTTACTAATGATGGAAAGTTTATCAACACTTCCCTTGACTTGATAAACCAGAATACAGCAGAACTCAGTTTATATTTCCATCATCCAAAAGAACAAAATCCAATTCCATTTAAAAGACGATTCTTGTTTGGAGGTGACCCAGGAACATTAGTGATTGAAGATCAAATTTATGCTAATGAGGAGATGAGAAAATTTTATTCTAAAGTTTGGGATATAAAATCTGTTCCAAATGTGACCCTTGACTTCCATTCATTTGAAAGTATGAGAACTTTTGAAAAAGAGTGGTCAACTGAATATAAAGTCACAGAAGAAAACATTACTGAGTTTAGAAAGGCAACAAAAGATCTCTTTCGTAAGGATCTAATCGAATCTAATAAAAAACATTCTCCTATTTCAATGGGAGTGGTTTTTTCATGGGAAAGTACTGTACTTCCATTGTTATCCTATTCTTCGGCTGATCTTTTTAAACTTCTTCATTTTTCACAAGAATTTCATTGGAAACCTGAAGCTTCTTTGGTTACGGTGGATGATGTTATAAAAACTAAGTCAAAAATTTCACGAGTCAAAAAATTAGGAGAATCTATCGTTCTTTATGTAACAGGAGTAATGTGTAATTCTGAGAATGAAATAGGAGCCTTCGAAACTGGGTTTCTATTAAGAAATCAGAATGAAAAATTTGTCCAATTTGATACAACTCCACTTGAACAATCCATAGAATTTTATTCACAGGCTGAGATTGATGTCTTTCAACAACTCATTTGGATAAACTTAAACATTAAACCCGATACTCTTCGAGTCGGAGATAAAATTAGGTTTGTAACTTCAGAACGAAGGATCATCTCCAACGCATCAGAAACCTATCACTACATAATTGGAAATATCTTCCAATCAAATGGGCAAATGAACGAGGTTCATCTGGGACATTTCAAAATAGATGAAAGAAGAAATCTAAATGAAGATTCAAGTTTGGATCGATTTTTTAAAGTATTCCGCGAAGCAGAAGGACTTGTAGCCCTTCCAAAAAAATACAGAATTATATCGGAAGTTTTTACTGCACCAGATTCTATGTTCTCCTATTCTAGAGCTTCGAAAGATGCAAATCCAATTCACACGGATGTTCGATTTGCGAAAAAAGCTGGTTGGGTGAGCCCTATTGTCCATGGACTTTGGACATCTTCCCAGGTCGTCAATTCTTTAGTTCGAAATGTTTGTGAAGGAGACTCTTCACGCATTGTCTTTTTGAAAGAAAGTTTTGAAGCACCTGTGTTACTTGGCGAAGAACTTCGATTAAGTGCATATCATATTGGCCAGAAATCTGGGAATATGGCATTAGAAATTACTTTGGAAAATAAAAATGGAGAAACAAAACTCCGTGCTGAAGCTTTATTAAAACCTCTTAACACAGCCTATGTATTTACAGGCCAAGGTTCACAATCCCAAGGAATGGGAATGAAACTATTGGAAGAGTTTTCTGAGGCTCGCGATGTTTGGACTTTAGCTGAAAGAGTTGCTACAAATGAATTAGGTTTCTCCTTATTAGAAGTTGTTCAAAATAATCCTACATCACTACTTTGTGGAGGGAAAAATTGGGTTCATCCTAAAGGAGTTTTAAATCTCACACAATTCACTCAAGTTGCCTTAGTTGCAAAATCGCTAGCAGATTGGGCAATTCTAAAGAAACGAGGTTTTTTAAATATCGAATCACCATTCGCTGGTCATTCGTTAGGTGAATTCTCTGCACTTTCAGCACGAGAATTTATTTTGCCTGAGAATGTATTTAAAATCGTATTTAACCGTGGTTTGAATATGCAAAGTTTAGTCGCTCGTGATGAGGAAGGAAAAAGTTCCTATGCAATGAGTGTTGTACTAGGTAATCGGCATGTTGGTTTAAACGAGGAAAAAATCCTAGAGTTAGTTGATGAGGCAAAATCTGAATCTGGTCTCCATTTAGAAGTTGTAAATTATAATATTCGAGACAAACAATATTCAGTTACTGGGAATATTCAGGCGCTAGAGTTACTAGAAGAAAAATGTAAAAAATTTGTTCGTGGGAAAAAAACAACTATACGATTAGAAGGTATTGATGTTCCTTTTCACTCTCGAATTCTTATCAATGGAGTTGATGAGTTTAGAAAAACATTACAATCGAATATAGGTAACGAATTGCCGTTAAATGAACTTGACGGGCGTTATATTCCTAACTTAATTGCAAAACCATTCTCTCTTTCTGATGAATTTTTAAATGCAATGCTTTCTAAAACAGGAAGCCCTGTTGTGGAAAGTTTACTCAAACTTTCTTTCAAAGATAGAAATACAAATGAAAGTAGACGACTTGTTCTGATTGAGTTACTTGCTTTCCAATTTGCAATGCCAGTCCAGTGGATTGAAACCCAAGAAGTCCTTTTTGGACCATTGAAAACGAAACGTTTGATCGACATTGGGGCAAGGGGAGATCTTGCTGGAATGGCTAAGCAGAGCCTCAAAGATAGGCGGGATTCGTCCACCTTCCAAATCCTCCATATAGAAGAAAACCGAAATGAAGTTTTTTATGAAAAGGAAGATTTGCCGGAAGCGGAATGGAGTGAAGGTCCTTCCGTTGAAAAGGAGGACATTGAAATTACCTCAACCATTCAAAAACAAAATACGGAGTCTGTTGTCGAAAACAGTCCAACACTAGAAATTCCGAAGCAGAATGTTATCAATCAAATACATTCACCTGTCATAAAATTTTCCAAAAAGGATGCATTGTATTCGATTTTGGCATTGAAGGCAAATGTTCGGTTTGATGAAATATCAGACTCTGAAACTATTGATGATTTGTTAGGTGGAAATTCATCTAAACGAAACCAAACTTTGGCTGATATTGGTGTCGAGTTTAAATCGACGTCACTTGATGGAGGACATGAAAAATCTTTAAAAGATTTAGTAAAACTTTTAGAAGAACAAACTTCCTACAACCAACCAGGACCTTACCTTCGTGCAGCATTTGACGAAAGCATAAAAAAATTCTTTCCAAGTGATTTTGGTAGAAAAGAAATTTTTCAATTCTTAAAAGACGAAAGAATGTTAGATGAAGAAGGTGTATTTTTATTTTCCATTTATCTTCCTCTTTTCATTCGGTCAGGAGATTCTCTCCGAAATGGAAATTTAAGTTCTATTGGTCTCAAAAATCGACTTGCTAACGCAGCAGAGGTGACTAAGTGGTTAGACCAAGCTGTTGATTTATTCGCAAACTTAAAAAACGTTCAAATTCCTAGGAAAAAATCTGAGTCTTCTAATTCGGCTGGATCTATGGTGGATTCATTGGCACTGGAAGCTTTGGAACGGAAATATTTTGGAATTGAAGGACTTTTTTCAAAATCCATTTCAGATCTCCGCCGGCATTTGTTAGATGATGATCCATATTCAGAATACTTGGTTAAAGATTTAAAATCTATTGAGGAAGCTCGGACTCTCGTTTCTGATGATATCCAACCAATTTTTTCTGAAAGTAAAATTGTCATTTTTAAAAACTCAAAACAGTGGGCTAAAAAGTACTTATTTAAACAGACTGCAGCATTTTTAAGAAAGGATTTAAAAGAGTTTTCAAAGGAGGATATAGTCTATTTACAAAATCACAATTCAAAAGAACTTTGTGATAATATTGAATATTGGCGTTCGCAATTTTTAGAAAGAGCATCTAAGGCGAATTTAAAATCAGATACTGAGTATTTTAAATCTGTAGGTTTAGAGTATACTAAACTTCTGGATAACCTCAGTTCTCAATCAAATCCAAATCCAGTATACCAAGCTCCAAACGCAACAGCAACACCGTACCTCAAAGTAGGATTAGATGGAAATTTTTTTTGCGAGGAAAAAATAAACCAAATAGATCCAGAAAATTTTTCGAATGAGCGCCTTACGCTTAGTGGAAGTGATGATTTTGGTTCTTCATTTGCAGAAAACGAAACTGTAACAAATGAGTTCAAAGAGGTTCTGAAGACAATTTTAAAATCAGGAATCTCTTTTAAGAACCAAAAGGTTTTGGTAACAGGTGCAGGCCCAGGTTCCATTGCTTGGGAAGTAGTGAAAGCTTTTTTAATGGGTGGGGCAGATGTTGTGCTAACAACAACTTCCTATTCGACAAAACGAGTCAAACAGTTCAAAGAACTGTACCAAATGTACGGTGCAAAAACCTCAAGATTGGAAATTGTTCCATTTTCGCAAGGTTCTTTTGAGGACATCCGGTCACTTGTAGGTTACTTAAAAGCTAAAAATTGGCACCCAGATTTTTTAATTCCTTTTGCTGCAGTAGGTGAAGAAAATGCAGCTTCCAATTTGGACCAATCTTCGTTAGTTTCTGTTCGAGTTATGCTTATTGGTGTTCAAAAACTAATAGGTGAGTTAGGTGCACAGAGAAAAAATCAAAAAGAATCAAATTCGAACCTAAAAGTAATTTTGCCCCTTTCCCCAAACCATGGAATTTTTGGGAAAGATGGACTCTATGCTGAAACGAAACTTGGACTTGAAACTTTATACCGAAAAAAATTCTCTGAAGCAAATGAATGGGGCAATTCCGTTCGTATCCTCGGTGCGGTGATCGGATGGGTCAGAGGAACAGGGCTTATGGGAGCAAACGATTTATCTGCTCCTCTACTGGAAGCAGAATGCAATATAAAAACATACTCACGATCGGAGATGGGTTTGTTACTCACAGGATTTGCAGCCTGGAGTCTACGAAATGAAACATTAGAAGTGGTGAAGGCGGACCTCACTGGTGGGCTTGGTAATGTAAAAAATTTAGGTTCTACACTATCAAAGATACGTACCTTTCTAAATTCACAAACCAAACAAAACATTGAAGTACTAAGTTTAAAACAAAAATTGAATCTGGAAGCAGAATCAGAATCAGAATCAGAATCAAAATCAAAATCAAAAAAACTAACGAATGTTTTACCAAAACATGGGCTAAAATTTCCAGAAGTCCCAACGAATGAAGATCTATCTCGTTACCAAACTAAAAGAACTACGACTCTTAAAGATTTAGTATGTGTTGTTGGTTATGCGGAGGTTGGTCCTTTTGGTGGCTCCATGACCCGCTGGGAACTTGAAAAGTCTGGTACTTTATCGCTAGAGGCTTGTGCCGAATTAGCATGGAGTTTAGGTTATATCCAATACCAGATGGGGCAAAATGGAAAGGTTTGGACAGATACAAAAACTGGGGAACCAGTATTGGAATGGCAAATCAAAGAGAAGTATGAAGATGAAATTTTAAGAAGTACTGGTATTCGTATAATTGATCCAAAAACTTCACCGTTTGATCCTACTGAAATATCAGTATATGCAGATGTAGTGTTAGAAGATGATCTAATATTTCCAATAGCTAGTAAAGAAGAAGCCTTAGAATACAAAAATGCTGATCCAGAAAAAACTGAAATTTATTTCAATCCAACTTCAGAAAAGTGGACAATCAAACGAAAAAAAGGTTCGGTTTTAAAAGTAAAAAAATCCTTAGGAATCCAACGACGTATAGCAGGTCAGATCCCTGACGGTTGGAATCCTGAAAGGTTTGGCATTCCTAAAGATCTCATCCACCAAGTGGATCCAATTACAATCTATAATTTGTTCTGTACATGTGAGGCTTACCTCAGAGCAGGAATGGATCCATTTGAATTATTTGACTACATACATCCAAGCCAAGCAGGGTCAAGTGTGGGTTCAGGCATGGGTGGAATGCAAAAAATCAAACGAATGTTTTTAAACTTTCGACTTGGTGAAGATAGGCAACATGACGCACTGCAAGAATCGTTGATCAATGTTGCTGCAGCATGGGCTATCACCTCTTATGCGGGATTGTATGGAACTGTGATAACACCCGTTGCCGCTTGTGCAACCGGGGGAGTTTCACTTGAGATGGCTCGGGATAATATACTTTCAGGAAAGGCAAAGTTTATGATAGCAGGTGCCTTTGATGATACCGTAGAAGAAAGTATGATTGGTTTTGGGGATATGAACGCAACTGCAAACAGTTACGAAATGGAAAACCAAGGCATTGAAGCATCAGAAGTATCGAGGCCTAACGACAGCCGAAGGAATGGATTTGTGGAAGCGCAAGGCGGAGGTATTTTACTTTTGGCAAGGGGAGATGTTGCCTTAGAAATGGGACTTCCCGTCTACGGAATCTTAGGTTTTGCAGGATCTCGTACAGATGGAATTCACACATCCATCCCTGCCCCAGGAATAGGTCTTCTTTCTCTTGCTGCTGACTCAAATGAAGAAAGTTCGCCGATACAATCTGCTTTGGCTTCGTTTGGATTGTCAGGTGATGACATTGGATTTGCTTACAAACATGACACATCAACCAAAGCAAATGATAAAAATGAAAACAACCTCTTACAAAAGATGATGTTGAAACTTAAAAGAACTCCAGGTAACAACCTCCCTGTAGTTTCGCAAAAATACCTGACAGGACATTCCAAGGGTGGTGCTGCTATGTGGCAGTCAATTGGGGTGCTACAAACACTTGAAGAAGGTATCATATCAGGTAACAGAAATTTGACGGATGTAGATACCGATATGGATCCTTCCACTTTCATTACTTTCACAGATGAAGCGATCCAATTTGGGAAGGGTCATTTTAAAGCTGGTATATTGACATCCCTTGGGTTTGGTCATATAGGAGCCCTTTGTCTCTTTTTACACAGGAACTTCTTTTGGGTTCATTTGTCTCCAGAAGAAAAGGTAAGTTATGCGAACAAATGTGTCGAAAGAGGTCGGTTTGCAATCACACGTTACCATGAGATTCGTTTGGGAAATGGGACTACTTTGTATAAACGTAAAACCCAATCATTCATTCCACATGAAGACGAAGAAAATGCCCTATTAGATGCAACATACAGAAAAACTGACACGAATGTGACCATCGGTAGTTTAAAATGAAAAGTTCCTATTCAATTGGAATGGATATGGTGTACATTCCAGAATTTGAAACTTACTTAAAAGATCCAGGGACGGCTTTCTTTGACCAAACATTTACGGAGTGGGAGAAAAATGCTGCTGATTTGAAACAAACGAATCAGCGGGCAACATTTTATTCGGGTAGGTATGCTGCTAAAGAAGCATTTTTAAAAGCACTGGATGGTCGCTGGTTGCATACCAAACCAACGATTACATTTAAGTATTTTGAATTGGAGATTCGAAATGATGATTATGGAAGGCCATATTTCCGTTATTATGGCTCACTTTTAAAAACTATTTCCGACCTCCAAATGGAATCTGTTAGACTATCAATAACGCATGTTCATGAGTACGCAGCATCCCAAGTTTTAATTGAATTTTAGGAAAATAAAATGGTTCAAAAGAATATTATATTAAACAGCAATAGTACATTAGATTTAACTCATTTTGAAGACATAGAAAAAGTTAGATCGGAACTTAAAAAAAATGATCCAAATTTAGGATTTGAAGTTACCAAACAAACTTCCGAACGAAATGGAGTTTTAAAAAAAGTTCTAATTGCAAACAGAGGAGAAATCGCTAAACGATTTATCCTCGCCTTACAAGAAGAAGGCATACAATCTGTTGCGGTGGTTGCAGATGAAGATAGAGGTCAATCTTGGTTTGAATTTGCAAACCAGGTGATTTACATCGGTGAAGCAAGAAACTATGCTAGTATACCTGTGATCTGCGCTGCCATTTTAGAATCTGGAGCAAATGCAGTGTATCCAGGTTATGGATTTTTATCAGAAAATTTTTTATTCGTAGAACGCCTTTTGGAAGTAGAAAAATTCTACGATCGTCGAATTATTTTTATGGGTCCAAAATCTTCCGTTATGCGAAGAGTGGGCAATAAATTAGATGCACGCCGCTTAGCTGTAGAAAATGGTATTCCACTTTTTTTAGGCTCAGGTTCCATCGAAACTGTAGAAGAAGCTGAAGCGGAAGCCAAACGAATTGGTTTTCCAGTCATCATTAAATTGGATGCTGGTGGTGGTGGAAAAGGAATGTTAGTTGTTCGTTCCGTCGATGAATTGGCCCAAGCGATTGAAAGTGCAAAACGGATTGGTCTAAATTCTTATGAGAATGATACCTTTTATCTTGAAAAATATATAGAAACTCCTGCACATTTTGAAGTTCAAATTTTTAATGGAGTTGCCATTGGAATTCGGAAATGTGCCGTTCAAAGGAGAAACCAGAAAATTATAGAAGAATCTGGAGAATCGTTTTTAGATGATCATGTCCAATTACAATTACTTTCCAACGCAGAAAAGTTTTCTGAAATTTCTGGGTACTCTGATGGTTGCGGTGCTGGTACGGTTGAATTTTTATTAGATCGAAACTCAGGTCAATTTGGATTTTTGGAAATGAACACTCGCCTCCAAGTTGAATACACAGTAACAGACCAATCCCTAGGAATCGATTTAGCTAAATGGCAGATCTTTTTATTTGATGAAAGATTAAATCAAATCCAATACGATACGGTAAAAAGAAAACGGTTTGGAGATAGAAACCATTCTATCCAATGCCGTATTTATGCAGAAGACCCTTTCCAAAACTATTCTCCGTCTCCAGGAAAAATCAAAGATCTAGAATTGCCAACTTTTAATGGGATTCGTTGCGATTTTGGATTCAAATCAGGGGATAAAATTCCTGGAGATTTTGATCCGATGGTTGGGAAATTAATTTCTTACGGACGTGATCGGAATGAAGCCATACAAAGAATGGAAAGAGCATTGAGTGAACTTTTTATCCGAGGCATCACCACTAATATAGAGCAGCTTCTTATGATCATAAGGCACGATTTATTTCGGGCTGGAGATTATGACAATCGACTCCTAGGTGACAATAAGGAATTAACAATATCTAGCACTGATTATCTGGAGGAGGCTATCATTTATGCTTGTTTAGGCGAAACCATACGGTTATCAGGCAAAAATGTTTCAGAAACATTTCGAGAAAGAGATTTAGTTAAAATTGTATATTCAAATGAAACTTTAAATTCACCATTCCAATTTAAAATTACATCCCAAGACAAAATAATTAGGTTAACAGTGCTTAGAACTGGTTTGGGTGAATTTTTAGTTAGTGGGAATACGATTTTGTCAAAAAAAATTCGCATCACACGTTATAGTGCTGATGGGAACCAATTTTTAGCGGAATCTGAAAGTAGATCTATCTCTGTACGTATAGACGTAAAACCAAGTTTCCATTTGATTCGATTTACAAGTAAAATTGATGGTAAATTACATTATGCTAGGATTCAACTCCAGTTTGAATCCGGAAATTTATCAGCAAATGAAATTGGTTTTTTACGTTCACCATTTCAAGGAACATTTGTCAAAATATTCAATGATCCAAAAACTGTTCGTCCTTGGTCTGTCGGGAGTAAAATAAAAAAGGATGAACCTTTACTAATGATTTCAGCGATGAAGATGGAAACTGTTTTAAAATCGCCAATTGACGGGGTTATTGAACACATCGTTGAAGATGGAAATTTAAATAAATTGGTCAGAGGAAAAACAGCCTCAGGTCAAATTTTAGGTAAAAGTTTTTCGGAAGGTGAAGTACTTGTGAGAGTAACTCCAAATGAATCCGCAAACCCAAAAAATGATCAATTCAATGAAGAAATGTCTAATGAAATTTTAGAATTTTCCATTCTGAATCATTGGAATTCCATCCCTACTGGGAAAGATACAAATCAAAATTTTAAATTTGATTCCGAATTAAATTCAATAAAATCCCGAAATGAAATTTTGCAGTTTTTTTATTCATGGATTTTAGGATTTGTAAAAGGTGCAAATTCGCATATTAGAATTAATTTCTTATTAGATAATCTTAATATAGATTCAATATTAAAATCCACTGAAGAAAGTAAAAATTGGACTGCGTTTATAAAATTTTTTATAAAATTTAATGTATTACTCCGGAGTTTATTTTCTTCAGACATAGGATCCGTACATTCACATCTTGGTGAAATGCAAAGGTCTCTTTTACATTGGGATACAGAAGGTTTTGTTCCAAACAAATCCACTTCGAGATTGTTGACAAAAGTGTTTCACCACTATGGAGTGAAAGCATTGACAACCTTTAGGAAAAGACCTGACCAAGGGGAAGCCTTTTATTACATGGTGTCTGCTTTTAAAACTCAGAAAGAACAAAGGGAATTGTTCGCAAAAATTTTAGAAAAACTAAGTCCACTTGTTCCACAGTCCAAGTCCACAAGTTTAAATTTGCGAGTTCTTTTGTACTTTGAAGAAAGGGAACAAGAACCAAAATTAGAATCCATTATTCGGATCATTCTTGGAAGAAGGAGAAGTTTTGATTTCGATATTCCAGAAGGCATTAAAACCCTTTCACGTCGCCATAATGAAAGTTTTGCCAAATTTAAAAAGAATCCGTGGTCTCTTTTTGAACAACCAAAGATGGAAGAATCGGAGTTCATAAAATCATTGGATAAGGCTGGTATAAACCTTAGTTCAGATTTACCAGAGCATGTACAAAACTTAATACAAAATAAATTAAATTATTGGAAGAAGATTGGAGAAATTCAAAGACTCCATTCACCATTAAAGAATCAAATTTTATATTATATCCAAGGACAGGAAACATCCACCTACCTTTTGTTTGTGGTTATGAATACTGATTTTTTAGTTCCTATTGTGGATATAGAAGAAAAATTCCATTGTCCAAAATTGGAAAAAGAAGCCATCTTGGGAGCATCGGTATTACAAGGTGCGAACAATGCAAAAAAGGCAGATTTTTTAAGATTGGAAATGGTTTCGTATTCTAATGAAACACAAAAGACCGATGATAAAAATTTAAATAAGATCATTGAATATGAAAAATTATACAATAGTGCTCATTCTATTTTAGAATTTTTTTTCCATGCAGCCTTCTCTAGTTTAACAATTGATATTGAAAGAAACATAAACAAAAAAAGTTTTTTTCAAACTTATTCATTTTTCATTAGAGATGGAAAACTTAGAATTGATAACATTGGAGAGAATGATATAAAATTTCCTTACTCATCTGAGGCAGAAAAAAACGATTCCAAATTATATGAAAAAGGAAAATGGCCTGTAGAAAGGTGGGTAGAGGAAACGTTAGATCCAAACAGTTTCCAAGAAATATTAATACCAGGTTTGGATTTTTTAGAGAACGACAGCTCCACTGAAATTAAACAAACCCAAAAGGTGGGAGCTAAAATTTATTTAGGAAAACTTGCAAATAGTGATGTTTTATTTTTCTTAAAAGATTCGCGTATTGCTGGAGGTGCAACTGGGGATAAAGAAGGAAAAAAATATTTGAGTGCTGCCTACATTGCTTACAGAAAAGATATTCCCCTATATGTTTGGAATGATGGTGCTGGAGCGAACATAAAAGAAGGAATGGTTGCTCTCAATCGTGCTTCGGAAGGTTTTTTTATAACCGCTCTTCTCACACATAGAGTAAAATCAGAAGAGTTTCGTTCCGCAATTGAGTCACATAACGATTCTGTAATATCAAGTTTTTTGCTTAAATTAGAAACTCTTCCAAATTTGAATTTTAAAAAATATGTGACAGGAGAAAGACCTAGTCAGTGTTATGTTGTGGCAGTTGGAGTTGGTTCTTCCACGGGTCTCGATGTTTACGGGTCTTCCCAGGCTTCCATCCAAGTGATTTTAGACGAAGAACAATCGTATCGAGTTTTGACTGGTGCTTCTGTCATTGAATCTGTCACGGGTGAATCTTTGACAAATTATGAAATTGGTGGTGCACGAGTGATGGGGCATGGAACAGGAACTGTGGACTTTGTAGCCAACGACAAACCCCATTTGATCTCAATACTTTACAAAATACAATCCATACTATTTAGTAAAATTGAAAGTCCTTCCTTATATTCTCTTACAAATCAGAATAGGGAAGGATCCAAAATTATTTTTTCGGAAAGAAAAATCCAAGAAATTGCGGACTTAGGCGAATACCTATCCATTAAGGAAAATTATTCAGGTTCAGAATCGTTGGTTTCTGGACTTTTTTCAATGGCGGGAAATCCGATCATTGCACTTGGGCCACGTACAGAATTTGGATTTCATTCTATACAAGCATTGGTAAAAGCAAAAGAATCAGTAAGGATTGCGCAGAAAATTAATTCAGGTTTACTCTTAGTTTATGGTTCAAAATGGTATCGAAGTTCTTATGCTGAAAATAACCAATCTCTTAGAGTAAGGAGAGACTTCCAAAAACAATTACAAAAATTTAGTAGGGCAATCATTCATATTGTTAAGGACAGAGAAGGTCTAACCTTACCAGAGTTATCTTCAATTGGAGACGTATGGATTTGGGTTCAATCGGAGGGTTTAGATGATAATAAATTCCAATCATCCCAAATTGCAAACCCAGAACATTGTGCAACAATTTCTGTCCGATCAGAAGAAGAAGCATACTTAAAAGCATCTCAAATATTCAATCTATTGCATGTAAGAGAACTGGATCATTTTTCGAAACGCCATTCTTATCCTCAAATTCCCATTGATTCTTCTGTCGCCTATGACATGGAAAAATTGGTGATTCGTGAAATTTTAGATGATCTAAGTTTCATCGAGTTTTATAAAGATGACCCAGGTAAAAGTTTGGTAACAGGGCTTGGTCGTATTGAAGGAAAAACCATAGGTGTCATTGCTGACCAACCCAAAGATGGAGGCGCGCCGGATGCCCATGGAACAGAAAAATTCAGAATATTTATGGAATTTTTAAACAAACACAATATCCCCTTACTTATGTTATCTGATTCACCTGGTTTTGTTCCTGGAACCAAACAAGAACGACTACGAATACAACAAATAGGTGGTGAGTCATTGGATGTGAATGTCCTATCCACAAATCCTATCGTGTCAATTGTTCTGAGACAAAATTATGGTGGTCGCCAGATCCATGCTTTTAGCGGGTTTTTACGGCCAGCAGTATCATACCATGCATGGGAGGAAGGAACACTTGCCGTAATGGGAGCACACTCAGCCTTCGATTTATTCCAAGGTGTTAAAGTGGCTCAGTTACGAAAGGAAAACAAAGAGGTCGAAATTGATTCACTCAGAAAGGACTTTTTAGATTCTTATAAAGAAAAAGCCAAAGCAAAAAACGATGCGTTAGGAACTAAGGTTTTGGATGGAGTATTTGGATCGATTGCAGATTTACGTTCTATCGTTTTGGATGCATTGAAGTCTGCAGAGAATAAACAAAGTTTATGGATGGATGGGATCAAAGACCCTTCCAGATAATTTTTATAAAAGGGATGGGTGAACGACTTTAAATGCCATAAACCCATCCTTTAAAGGAAACAAAACTCAAAGAAAGTTAAAATTTTATTTGGACAATCTGATCTAACGTTTGTTCGGAATAACCGCTGAAAGCATTCTGTCCCTTTAATAACGAGTCAACTTGGTAGTTCGAAAACTTTTTTAGAAAAGATTTTCCTTTACAAGGGTGAGTGTTGACTCACTTTTTAGCTTATTAATTCTTATCGGCTGATACGTATGGACTACAAAAACAAAGTAATTTTAATCACGGGAGCTTCTTCTGGAATTGGAAGAGCGACTGCCTTAGCGCTAGCAAAATTCCAAAATAAAATCATACTTACCGCAAGAAGGGAAAATCTTCTCCAAGAAGTCTCGAAAGAGATCACGAAATTAGGAAGTGATTGTATCACTTTTGTCGGTGATGGAAGAGACGAGTCCCATGCAGAATTTGTAATACAAGAAATAGTAAAGAAGTATGGAAAGATAGATATCGCTCTATTGAATATCGGGATCGGGCCTCCTTCTAATACATTAACTTCAAGTGCGAAAACGATCTTAGAATGTATGAATATCAACTACAGTTCTTTGATTAATTTTTACGTTCCTCTTATGAGGCAGATGAAAAAACAAAAGGAAGTGTGTATGATCTCTCACATGAATTCTTTGGCGACCTATTTCGGAATTCCTATGCAAGGTGATTATACTGCGTCCAAGGGCGCAGCACGTCTTTTTTTAGAAACTGCACGAATGGAGTTAGAACATTTCGGATTCAAACATATAAGGATCCAAACGATACATCCTGGCTTTGTGGACACGGATGCTGTAAAAAACGACGGGATCCCTGCTCCGAATCAAATCAGTGAGGATGAGGCTGCAAGCCTAGTCTTAAAGGGCATTAAAAAAGAATGGAAAGAAAACCGTTTCCCATTCGGAACTGCTTTGGCCACTCGGATAGGGAGGATTGTGCCTCTTTGGCTGAGAACTAAAATTCTTTTGTCGGAGACTCCTAAAAATTTTTGATCTAGTTTTCAAGTTAGGTGAAGATGAAATCGCAGATGCATATCAACAGAGTGAACTAGATAGTAAGATAGGTAAAAAATAATCCTATTTTTCCCTGCGCTCGTGGATACGTAGGGCTTGGTCACCTGCCATCGTTAGATGGCCGGGGACGGGAGCGAACGCGCACCCCGGAGTAGCCCAACCCTTACACGTTAAATTTCAAATATTCAATCCAATTGGGAGCGCCCAAAAACTTAAACTTTATGGAAAGGAAGAGAAGTTTTGTTTCTTCTTTTTTCTCCACCTAACCAATCTTTATCCCATACTTTCGAAACACCTCTACCATTTCAAAAAAGACTTCAGTTGATTGTTGTTTGAGAATTTTGATGAGTAAAATTAAAGCTCGTTCATGGCTTGTCACTTCTTTGTAAGCGATAAAAAAGGCGATGAGGTCGAGAGGATTCATTTTGTTTGCCTTCGATTGCCATTTTGTTTTCCATTCCTTGCCAAAGTTTGTTCGACTCAAACGGAATCGCTCTCGTAAAAACCTGAATAAAAAAGGGATTATTTCTTTCGCACTTAGTGATTTCCAAATGATTTTGAAAGTTTGCCAATAGACTCGAAATCCAAAAGAAGTCAATTTAGTATGTACCTTCATCGGAATTCAACGATATTGTTCCCATGATGCTACAAGATAAAAAATAAAAATCTTTGAACATATTAAAAATTATAATAGATCTTCTATCGAATTGAAAAATTGAATCAACTCAAAATTCACAGATTTCGATGACCCTTGTCTTTCGGCTAATGCTAGTCAGTGATCCAATAAGAATTGTCACTGTTGTATCAATCCAATTTGATTGATAACTTATTTTAATAGGACGTTCATCTTCTGGCAATAAATCAATCCACGAATTTTGGTTTGTGAGAGGGAAATTTCCATACAACCAAAACCATTCTGGTTTTGAAGCGTAAAAATCACAATGATCACCATCATTAGAGAAAACAATTTGTTTGATTGGAATCGGTTTTGTTGATTTTGTATCAAATTGATTTTTTTGGTTTTGGACCTGTTTGCCTTGATTGGCTAAAAAAAGTTTCCGTTCTTCCTCTCTTCGAATGGCAGCTAACTCTTGTTCGGAATGTTCTTTGTAAACAACTTTTAATATATTGGTTTTGGAAACGGTGGAACGTTTTCCGCTTTCATCCAAAATTTCGATTTGATTTCCATCTTGGTTAACCACTTTACCTTTTAAGATTCCTCCTGATTTAAGAAGAATGTTCGTAGCAGAAACCGAAGAAACAAAAAACAAGAAGATTAAAATGATAATTTTTTGATTCAAAAAACGCCTGCAATTGCCAAACTGATTGGACTGTGAAGATTTTCGCTATCGACTCATGGAATTGGCATTTTTGAAAGAAAAAAATAGATTAAAAATTGCTTTTTTTTTGTTATGTGGATATATCACCAATTCATTGCTAGGTTCAAATAAATCTTGATTATTTAGTGCTTAAAAATTAATTTAAGTTATGATTTTCATGAATACCAAATCAAAACAAACATTGGTACATCATATTCGGTTGTTTTATTTTTGGTTTTTTGTTATAGTTTCCATTTTATATTCTACAAGTTGTTCTCCATTGTACTATTATTTATTCCAAACGCAAGAGCCAAAAAAAGAATCTACGGCAACTCGTGACCTCATTACTTTACTCCTTTTGTCACCAAATTCAGTTACCTATCCTTGGGGTACTTTTACAGACAATCGAGATGGTACCATTTCTTTCCAAGGAAGGGCTGGTAGTTTTGGCGGACAATCTTATTCGGAATCGACACTAACCTATGCGAAATGTAGTTCAGGGCAAACATGGATCAGTAGTTCCAATTCTTGTTCGCCCGAGGTTCCTACAACTTTGTTATATTGCCCTACCAATGACAATTCATGTAATGATGTTATAACCTTCCTTCTCAACAATGTGACTAGTGATGCATATTCCTATTGCGACAGTCTGGTGTTAACTGGAAAATCCAATTGGCGCGTTGCCACAAAAAATGAGTTAAAATTAACCGTCGAATGTTCTGAAAATCCTGTAAACTTTCCTGCTGACAATGCGGGAGGATGTGGTGTAAATAAAAGCTATTACCTCAATACATCAATTTTTCAATTAGGTGGCAATATTTGTTCTTTTTGGTCTGCTTCTGCTGTTACTGCAGGTGTTTCTTGGTTTGTCGATTTTTGTTCTGGTGCAACTTCTTCTTCAGGAAAAGCTCTTGCTCGACACGTGCGATGTGTCACTGATCCTTAATTTAATTAATCCTTTCCATTTCATATTTTGATTTTAAAATCATCTTACTACCTTGATTGATTTTTTGATAAATGGACCAAAACAAATCATTCGGAACAAGTCCATCTTTGGAAAATTTCGGTTTGATGTGTTTTAATAGATACATATCATGTTTCTCGCCATTTTTATCGACGATCTTACCTCTGTGATCACAATGGAATAAAAATCGAACTTTGTCATAAGTAGATTGAGATATATTGATCTCGCCTACAATTCCGGAACTCTCCATACGTGAAGCAGTGTTCACACTACTCCCCCAAATGTCATAAGCAAATTTAAAACGACCAACAACTCCTGCAATTACAGAACCTGTGTGAATTCCAATTCGTAGTTCCCAATAAGGAAGATTTAATTGGGTTTTGATATCTTTCATTTGGTCCATAAAGGATCGGATCTCTAGTGCCGCAAGGCATGCGTCAATTGGATGTGTAAAGTTTGGATCTGGTAAACCACCAGCACACATATAAGAGTCACCAATGGTTTTTAGTTTTTCCAATTGGTTTCTTGAAATGATTTCATCAAATTGTGTAAAACATGCATCCAGTTCCGTGATGAGTTCGTTTGATTCCATGTTTTGGGCAACTTCTGTAAATCCACGAAAGTCAGTGAAGAGGATGGTTGCTTCTTCAAACGATTTTGGTTCACAAAACCCATTGATTTTGATTTCTTCTGCAACTGATTTGGGAAGGATGTTTAATAATAGTTTTTCAGATTCTTCCCCCGCAAGTTCTGCTTCTTTTTTTGCTTGTTCTAAAAGGATATAACTTCGATCCAATTCCTCTGCTAAGGGGCGTGCAAATACATATACAAGTAGGTAGTTAAATAAAACAAGTGGTAGGGTAACTAAGGTTATATGAAAAAGGCTTTCTCCAAATGCTAACTTTTCTAAAAATTTTGGCATTTGTAATAAACTGGCAAATAGAATTGAAAAAATTCCTAAATTTGCAAGTTTTTGGCTGAATCGAATGGTTCTACCTGGTAATGAGAATGCTCCTAATTTTAAGACAGCAAATCCAAGTAAGGTGGTTGGGATAAAAAGATAATCAGAGATTGGAAGGATTGCAAATCCATGTGAAGGGAAAAATGCCGTTAATAGAAATGCTCCCGAAAGTAACACAGAACCTAATGCTACAATGGATTCTCTTGGTAATTTTTTCCAACGATTGCGGATTTCTCTTCCGACAATGATAAAGGAAAAAAATCCTGCGACACCTAATAAGTATGGGACTACGTAACTTTTATGTATGATTCCATAATCATATAAAAAGTATCCATTGTGTAAAAAAGGAGTGATGGATAAAAAAGAGCAAAGTATCGATAATAAATCTACAACGAGTAGCGACTTGGGCCTTTCACTGCCAATTGCCTTTAATACAAATCGAGAAAGGATACTTGGAGCTAGAGAAAAAATCAAAAAACTAACCTGCGATATACGAAGCAAAATTAAATAATTAAGTTCTAATTTGGTAGGAATGGATTGTAAGTTATAAAATGCAGTGATGATGAGTGAAAAAGCACATAACTGATTGATCTTTGCTTGTGGGTTACTCCCTGCCACAATGATTGCCATAAAAATCGCAACAAAAAACGAAACCGTCGGTGGAAGGGCATGTGGAAACCAACTTCCATTCATATAAGCATCATGGTTAAGTCCTAAGGCGACTGTCCCACTGAGTACGATGAGAGAAAAAGATACTACCCCAAATAAAATATAGAACAATCCATTTCGATCAAAGAGTAATTCATTTACATCTAAAAAATCAGACCGAAAAATTCCATAAGCAATTAAGATGAGAGGAATGAATATAAAGAAGGAACCAGGATATACATTGTATCCGAGTAATACCGGTGCATTCGATATCGTCATTAAAAACAATACATTGTAACCGATGAAGAGTGATTTATGGATTCGTTTTAACAGGATTTTCCATTGGAAGGTAAAAAATGGTAGTACGAGGGCGAAGTAACCAACAAGAGGGATGATTCCAAATGGTTTTATATAATTTGTAGCTTTGGGATACTTACCAAACTGGTAATCAAACCATTCATTATGAAATCCGAGTCCTTGGACGAGTCCCACATAACCAAAGGCAACACTTACCCAACAAAGATAGGTATAATATAAAAATATTTTTTTTCTAGAGAGCGCATAACAGATGTAGAAATTAGAAGGTAAAATGAGTATGATGAAAAGATAAAGCCAATTGTTTAGAACAAGCAAAAGTTCACGGTCTAAAATCCAAGCTCTAAGAGATAAAACGAGTCCAAGAATGCCGTATCCAAAAAAAGAAATGGCGACATTGAGTGATAAAATTCTGTCTTCACCACTGGTATGAAAAATCCTACGAAAACTAAAGGCACTTAAGAAGAAACCAACAACTAACGAGATAATCCCAGGGATACCATAAGGAAGTTGCAACCAAAAGTATGTCCATGCATCTCCAACTGTATCAATGTTAGGTAATTGGTAAGTATATTCCATCTACGAATCATCTTTTTACATGATTAAGACTTTCGTAAAGAAATAAATGACAAATACTGGAAGACTTTACTCTTCTATTCCACTTCCAGTTCAGGATAAATACGTATAAACATGGCTGAAAGAGGAATCGAAGGTTCACTAACCTTTGTCAGGAGATCGGACTCCTAAAATGCCCAATTTAGAGGATTTACAATCCGTTCCATCATCCCTTTAGATTTAAACTGTATAAAGATACCACCAAACAATAAACATACGATTTAATTTACTTAGATTCGTATGTTTTGTGATTTTATTTTGAAAATAATTTTACTTATTTTTTTCAATGAATTTAAGGAATTCAGGTGACTGGTTCCATTCTTTATAAAATTGACCATCCCCATTTGGGTCATATAGGATTTGGATATCATATTTTAAACTTAATGCCTTTTTTAAAAATTCGAAAGTCTTCACTTTGTCTTTTTTATACATATAATGGTATATCGCTAAGTTTGCATAAGGATATGCGGAACCTGGATCACATGAAATTGCATTTTCTAATTCAATTTTTGCTTTATCCCATTCATTTTTTAGTAAATAAACCCAACCTAAATTGTTAAAAGAACCACAACTTTGCGAATTGATTTGGATCGATTTTCTTAAATCATTATTGGCTAAATCAAATTTTTTTAATTTCGTATACACGAATGACCTATTGAAATAAGCCAGGAATTCATTTGGTTTGAGTTGGATTGCTTTTTCATAATCTTTGAGACTATTTTCCGAATCATCTAATAAAAAATAGGAGTAACCTCTGTTACAAAATAAATAGTAATTATTTGGATCAATTTTTAATCCTGCTGTAAATGCAGTGGTAGCCTTTTTAAAATATCCAGTTTTTACGAATTTATACCCGACATCGGAAAAACAATAAACTTTATCTTTAGCATTCTCACAAAGGTTTTTATCTAAACTGTCGAAAGTATCATCTTGTTTTGCAGAAGAAGAGCGAAACTGATCGCTTATCCCATGTGTAAATGGTGTGTTCGACAAAAACCCACTAAACATATACCCTTGGAATTCCAAATAACGAACTTCCACCCACTTAGCTCGGATGTTTTCAATTGTATCTTCTACTTCAGTATATTTTACAATGGTAACTTCTTTTCCAAATGGAACTAAGGTGACTTTTGGATTTTTCCTTCCTGGTTTTTCTCGCACCAACAATCCTGACTTTGCATTAACATATCCTAATGTTTCTCCCTTATTTGTTTTTTTTGAATCAAAGGAAGAACAAAGAATTGTCGCATTGGCTAAAAATAGCAAAAGCAAAGAGTATAAAGTAACTTGTTTGGTGATTTTCATGTTGGTACGTTCATTTGTCAAAAGACAAAAAAGGATGTCAAGGGCAATTACCGTATTATTTTGAAACTAGTGTATTGATTCGTAAGGAAATTCAAGTTGTAAGTTTACAAATTCCATCGTTCTTTTGCCATGTTTTGTTTCGATAAATCGAAGTGTTTCTTTCAAAAGAGTGAATGATTTTTGTTCTTTTGGAATTTCCATAATAAAATCAATACCCTTATTTTCTTTTCCTTTCATGTCTGTAATGATTTTTAATCCTGAAATAGTTTGGATTGAATCTTGATCTAAAGAAATAGTTTTTACATTTGTTTTATAAGTGCGTGCAAGGGCATCTGCAACGAGTGCCAGTGATACTTCATCAATTCCATCTAATATTGGTATGCCGATAGTTTCATGTTCCCAAAAGAAAATTAGATTTTTTGCAGCGTTTGTATAATGTTTCCAATGAAAAGTAAAAATTTCACTATTATGATTTGGATCCCATGTATCGATACCATATTCCAATGCAATTTGTTTTGCTTTTTTGGTTCCAACTAAACTTTCAATCAAAGCGATTGTAATTGGAATCGAGGCTGTCACTCCTGAAGTTGTGATGATGTTTTTATCTTGCACATACCTTTGATTTTGAATCCACTTTGTTTTTGGAAATGTTTTGATCAAATTATCTTTGGAATACCAATGGCCAGTAGCACTATGCCATTCCAATAAACCAGCATGACCCAAAGTCCAAACTCCATCACAAATTCCAATAAAACTTGCTCCTAATTCTTTCTGTTTCAGTAACCATTTTAAAATGATTGGATTTTTTGCATTGTGAATTGCCGGAACGATAATGATATCTGAACCTTCCGGATGGAGACGATCAAAATCATCAAATGAGGTTGTTATTTCAATTTTTAAAGCTGGGAACATTTCTAAAACGCCTCTTTCGGGGGCAAGGGCAAATAATTGAGAAATGTTTGCTTTTTTAAGGATTCCATACGGTACCATAAAATCGGTTAACTCAGTATATTGGTTATCCCCGATAATCGTAATGATTGGTGTTTTGTGTTTTGGCTTGATTGGGAACTGGTCTATGTATGGCATTTTTGATGGTTTAGATTGCCCAAAGATGTTTGGTTGTAATAACATAAATCCGCAGAAACATAATGTTATTAAAATAAAATTTCTAAAAGTAGGGTGTATCATGAGTGATTCCTTCCAAATTGTTTTGTGTTTCGATGATGTAAGAATTATCTCCTAAAAATAATTTCTGTCGTCCGTTTGGATACAGATGGACTCAGAATTTTCTTTTTTTTTCATTTAAAAAAATAGACATTTCCGATTTATGAAAGATCCATACTATATGGATTTAATTCCTTTTGTTGGAGCTGTCGTTTCTTTCCTTCTTTTTTTATCACAATTGATTTTTACATATCGGACCCGAAAAGAACAGAAACAGATGATCCTATATGGAAATCAGAGTTTACATAACACAAAATTCCAAGAATCAGTAAGTAGGTTCTTTGATTATTCTGCGGCTTTATTGTTTTTATCTCTATTTATATTGCAGTTTCATATTTACATTGAATTCTCAAATGGGTTTCGTTTTTTTACATTTTTATATGGGATTCACGTGCCTATATTGTTCACCATTGGTCCACTATGTTTTCTTTATTTTCAAAAGTTAAGTGGTGGTAGGTCAAAAAACATAAATCGATTCCATTTTTTCCCTTCAGTATTAGTTTTGTTTTTAGTTTTTTTAATTCGATGTTTTGAGTTTTATTCTATACCAAACTTAAACCATTCTCAAAATCCTCTTTTTCTTTTACTTGGATTGGGTGTGGTTTCAGTATTTATTTATCAAAGTTATTTTTTGACAATTTTATACATTTGGAATCAGAAATTCAAAGAATCATTGAAACATTCTTTTCTGCCGTTTTGTGTTTTGGTAACGTATACTTTTGTCGTCAGTTTATTTTTTGTTTATGCTCAATTATTCTATATGCCACTTTTTTTATTGGCCTGTTTTTTCCTTCTATTACTTTTAGTACTGATATTTGTATTGAATGCCAATCGTTTGGAATTAATACCAAAGTTTGAAAAAGAAACAAGTTTTGTTCGTTACCAAGAAAGTCGTCTGAAAGGAATCGATGTAGAAGAAACGATTGTAAGATTGGAGCAACTCATGAGGGTAGAGCAGTTGTATCTGAATGAAGGTTTAACACTATCTAACTTAGCGAAACATCTACACATCAATTCCCATCAATTGTCTGAATTTTTAAATTCTCATTTAGGAATCTCGTTTCGAAATTTTACAAACCAATACCGACTGGAATATGCTGCCAAATTATTAAAAGAGAAACCTTCTATGAGTATCATGAACATTATTTATGCTTCTGGATTTAACTCAAAATCATCCTTTCATTTATTATTCCAAAAATATTTTGGAGTTTCTCCCCAAAATTATAGAAATCAATTTAAGTGATTCATTTTGATAAAACCGTTAGGGTTGAAACATCTAATCTTATCATTATTTTACTTTATTTTGTTCTGAATTGGGTTTACATTTTTGGATTTAGATGTTAAGAGAAGTTTGGATTCTATTTTATGAATAAAAGGGAATATTGGCAAAATTCGGAACCTTACCATTTGGTAGAGATGTTCATCGAAGGAGATTTTGTAATTTTCAAAGATTGGTTTGATTCAGGTAAAGATCCAAATCGATATGATTGGACCTTTCAGGATATACTTGAAGGAAAAGCAAAAGACCATATCACTTACCACTTAGGCGCCAGTGCTTACCAAGAAGTACTACACCAAGTAAAAATCAAAAGCAAATTAGAATGAAAAAGCCCAGATTCCAATTTTAGAATTAAAATAAAAATAAAATTTCAAATAGATTACCTTCCTATAGAATGGGATTGTTTAAATATTGAAACCAATCGATTTTTATTTTTCAGCTTTAGAATTTAAAATCCCATCATCCACTAAAGACCAAAAAATTTAGTTTGCAAAAAAGTGAATTCATCAACAATTTTTACTGCGAAGTAGGTAAATTCAAAATGGAAAAACGATTTTTAAGATGGGCAGAAATTTTGGATGGTTTTATATTATTAGGTTCTAGTTTAACACTCATTGCTTGGATTTTTGGTTTCCCCTTTTTTTATAGAGCTGATGGTCCCGTGTTATCCATTTTTACGGCAATTTCTCTATTTGTTATTGTAGGTTTACGTTTTGCAACTCGGCACTTCCATCTCTGGCCATTTACAGCAAACCTTGCTTTTTTGATGATCGTAGGAGGTGGAAATATATCATCTATACTAATGTTATTGTCAGCACCTTTTGTGCACATTAATCCAAATTCTTCTCTTGTGATGACATCAATTTTTACTTCCATTGGATTCATTTTTTTTAGTTTTTATGAAATCTTATTATACCTACGTAAAACTCCTGAAAGATCTTGGATTTTGGATGATATTCTCATTCACCTAGCGCTTGTTCCTGGTGGGTTAAGTTTGATTGGTCATTTATTTCAGAATCCAACGTATCTTAGTATGTCGATTGATCCAAGAGTTGGGATTTCATTATTTGAAATGGCATTTATGGCGCTACTTGCACTTTCCACAATCCTCTCTAATCCAAATTTGTTTTTATGGAAATTTTTAAATGGAGGATTGAGTAACCAACTAACATTTGCTTCTTTATTTGCCAACCAATACATCGCCCCTATCCTATATTTATGGATCATTGGTTCTAATTGGCAAAATGGATCCTATGGTCCTGAATTGTTTATTTTTTTAGGAGGAGTTATCGCCACTTTAGGTTTTTTATTATTCCAAGCCAAAGAAGTTGGTAAAAAAACCTAATCCATAAGGTAGATTGGGATTATGTAAATAAAATATTTCTGGAGTCATTACCAATATAGAATTGCAGAATACATTCTCTAATTCAAATTTATCACTATGTTATTGTTGTTTTCCAAAAAAACGGTTTGGACAAATATTTCTGTTTTTCTATTAACGTTTGTTATATTTATTACATTTTTAATTAAGTTTAGTTATTTGTTTTCTGGGGAAACGGTCAGTGGTTGGGATACTCCAGGACATGTTATATTGGCCAAGGAATTCGTGAAATTGACCGAAAATGGTACAGCAATTGGTTGGTCTGATGTTTGGTTTGGCGGATTCCCTATTTTTTATTTTTACCCTCCCTTTTATTATTTTTTAGTATATTTAATCCATCTTGTATTTTCGATTCCCGTTGAATCGGCTTTTTCCGTTTCGATTTTTTTTACCATTGTATTACTTGCGATTGCGATTTACCAATTTGGATCCCAATTTTTTTGGCGAAGGTTCCCTGTGGTGATACGAATTATCATAGGTATGCTTTCCATATTGTTTTATTTCAATTATGCTGGTGAAGGATTACAAGGTACAAGTATTGTTGGGATCATTGAAGGGACTGTAATTTCAAGTTTTACACACGCTTTGTTTTTATTTGGTATTTTGTTTTTAGATTCATTCCGCAAAAAAAATCATATCAGATATTTAGTTTTGTTTGTAAGTGTTACTTCTTTAGTATTCTACTCACATTTACTCAGTTCTATTTTTTATAGTTTAATTTTATTTATTTATTTGGTTGTGTATCGTAAATTTTGGGTAAAACAATTCCGATTTTTATTTGTAAGTTTTTCTGTTATTTTTCTTCTCATTTGCCCAGTATTATACCAATATTTTCGATATTCCGAATATACAAGTTCTGTTTTTTATGGTTATTCATACCCACCTGTACTTTCTATCTTGAGTAGAGATGTTTATGACCAGGCTGTAAAAGCCTCTCAACTTGGAGAGAATATTACCCTTGCATTTGTCATTGAGTTATTTCGTTCGGGAAGATGGTTATACTTATTTGTTCTAATTGCTTTAACTTTTCATTTAAGGAGTTTGCAGAATTATATTCGTAGTCGTTTTTTAACGACATTGTTACTCGTATTCTTTTGGATGTCGTTAGACTATTCGTTCGGATATATATTTCCCAATATTAAAATTCATAATTATAGAGCATTTGATAGTTTTTTCATAACATTTTCAATATTGATGCCAGTGGTTTTAGTTTACTCACTTCGAATTCAAAAAAAGTTTTTACCATTATTTCCTGTTTTAGTTTTTGTTCTTCTCTCACAGTTTTATTTATTTGTGACTTTTGATCCTTTTGTCTACCAGGAATATAAGTCGCCATTGTGGAAAGAAGCAAGGCCAAAGGAGGAAATTGTATTGTACGATCGACTGTCAGAAAAGTTAAAACAATTACCACCTGGCAGTATCGTCCAACCTGAGATCATCAAAACAAAATCAGTATTTGGTGGACCTCATTTTTGGATTCCTTTGTTTTATAATGCAGGGGTCAAAAACAATCTTGGATTAACAGTTGAATCTTCTTACTATTCAACTTTAGTTTTTAATTGGCAATCTTTTGGTTTTGCCCATACCTTTCGATGGGGTACTGATATCGATTGGAGAGATTCACTTGTTTTGCTTAAGAAAGAAAATGAAAATGGTTATTTTTTAGATTTTTTGCTCCGTTCTGGAGTTTCTTATATGATGGGATTTTCTCCTGATTATACGGACTTTCTAAAATTGAACCAAAATAGAATTGAATTGATTTCAAAGGAAGGACCATTTCAAATTGTCAAAATCCTACCAAACCAAAATTCAAATTATGCTAAGCCAATAGGACTCATCCATGCAGATACTTTGAATCAAAATAAAGATTTTAGTTACCAATCGTTTTTAAAAATAAGCAATCTATTACAAATGTATTTATCAAATTTAGGCTACCAGATAAAAATTGTAAGAATCTCTCGTGAACATTTAGAAAATTTAGATTCAATATTTCCTTCTTTGTCTTCACTCCTTTTAGTTACAGATCAAAATGGTTTGGGTGAACGATCTTGGCTAAATGGAATTCAAAATAAAAACATTCCAAACCTTCTATTGGTAAATTCTGAGATTACGAATGAAATCACACAAACGGAAGACAAGTTAAAACAATTTTTAAATAAAATTCCTAAAACAGATGGAAGTTTGTTTTTACAAGAAAATTCAAGTACCTATTTTGCGGAAAAAAAATCGGAGAACGGGATTTTGTTATTAGATGATACGGCGAAGGAATATTGGATCCAACAGAAGGTTGGGGATGTTCGGGAAAATAAAGATGTAAAACTCAGTAAATTTCCGGGTCACATTTATTTTAGTTTTATGTTATTATCTTTTATTATATTTTTGTCAGGATTTGTTTTTACAAAGATTGCATATTTTTCATTCTCAAAAGCTAACAAATAATCTGTTGTGAGGTTTTTAAAAGATTTTGCCGTATAACCATAGTAATGTTTATTGATAACAACTGTTTTGTAGTCCAATGCTTTCGGGATGTGTTGGAATCCTTGTACATTACTTTCGAAAAAAGCTTTTTGAGTAAAATATAAATTTTGATCATAAGACCAAGCATAAAGCGGATTCAGTCCAAACAAAAAACGGTAATCAGGAATTTTGTATGTGAAGTAAGGATAATCTGCCCAAGCAAGGAAGATTTTTTCTCCTTTCGGAATGTTAAATCGAATCCAGTCTGTAACAATTTGTCCATATTTAGTTTCGGACGATTTGAACTGTTGTCCCATTTTGTCATAGATAATGGGAACTTGTATGATAAATATTAAAACTGCAATGACCAATTGGAAATGATTTGGGATTTTTAAGTTTAAAAAAATAAAGATAAAAAACATAAGCCAACTCATTTCAAATACTCGCAATGAGGAACTTGCAAAAATCAAATTCGTTATTCCTAAAAATAAAAAAACAATACTATTAGGCTCAAATTGATTAGAAGTTGCATTTTTAAAACAAATCAACAAAAGAGGGAAAATAGTCGCAAAACCCAGAATTAATATTTCTCTTGAGGGAGGTAACCACTCTGCTATCGGTTCAATGCCATTGGGTGGCATGGTTTGTAAAACAAGTTCGATAAAATATCCCTTAAACTGATATGGAAATGAAGGATGTATTGTGATTCCTAATAACATTCCAAATGAAACAGCAGCTAATAGTTTTAGATTATTTTTATTTGGATCTAAGATGCTAAAACAAATGCTTGTTATAAGCAAGTATGGAAAACCACTGTAAGTCCATACTGCTAAAAATGAAATGGCAAAAATTCGATAAACATATTTTATATTCCAAAAATACAAACATGTAAAATACAGACTAAAAAAGATTAGGTTCCCTCTACCAAATAACATCCTTCCTGTAAATAATACGGAACCTAAGATAAAAAATATTACAATGAGGTATGGTGATGTGGAAGGGGCTTTTGTATGGATATATTTCAAGACTACATAGAGTAAAGTTGATATAGAACATAAAATAAATAATTTTATGGAAATAGTTTCTTCTAGTGGCAATAGTACAAATGGGATTTGTAGGATATGAAATAAAAAATGAAAATCAGTAAACTCTTTTGATTGGATGCCAATTTCTGGCCAAGGAAGGTTTGAAACAAAACCTTCTTTTAAATACAACTTTGCAATCGCAAAATGATAAAAAATATCGGCATCAGGTACACCATGAAACGCAAATAATAAAATTGCATAAATGAAAATACCGATTAAAAAAGCGGATCGTAAAGGAGTCATTCAATATAAACTAAACATAAGGATGGAATTAAATTTATTGAAAATACCTTTGAATCGCTTTAATGTGTTTTGGGGCATATCCATTTGTCATTGGACTGATTATTATGGGAGAATTAATTCCTCTCGATAAACTTCCATTAGATGAAATACTAAAGTATTCAATTTGATAGTTATTGGTAGTGCCTCCAGTGTCAGAGACTAAATACAAAAATCGACCACTGCCATCCCAATCTAAATGTTTTGGTGCATTCCCAACACTTATCTTATTATCTGTAGGGGTTACGGTTCCAGTTGTTTGATCGATTGTAAGTAAACGGATATAAAATGTAACACCGTCTTGATAAAGGAAAGCTAATATTTTTCCTTCTGGGTTTATGCTCATTGATGTTGAGAAATTATCGACTGGCGCAGCAGCAGAATAACCATTAACTGCAAACGGTGAATTTGGAAGTAAAAACATCTGACCATTTTCATCATATCGAAATCCATAAATTGGATTAGTTCCATTTCCAGATGTCATATACAAAAATCTTTCATTTTCCACTAAACATAAATTGTTCTGTTGGGTAGGATTGTCAGCAGGATCATAAGGTGAGCCACTTGCAAAAACTCCAGAATCTCCTCCAGTATTCTTAAAAGAAAAAATTCCAAGTGGGAGTAATGAAGTGGTAGCTGCCACAACGATTCCGTCTCGACTGCTTGTGCGTAAAGATACAGGGGAACAACCTATGCTAAATGGATAACTACCGGCATTGGATGAACTGAGTGTTCCCGTAATTTTATCTCGGTTCATTCTGTTTATGGTATTCGGATCTGCGGCTGTATCTGAATAATAACCAGTTGCGCCATCTGAAGTAAAGGAGATCATGGAAGGACTTCCAAATCCATTTTGGTCTTGAATCAAACTAAGTGTTCGGTCAAGGCCATATCGATGGACAGCAAAGCGATTGCTACCAGCACCTGTTATCGTGATGATGTCTCTGGAACTTGGTGGGACAGCAACACGAATGGGTGAGCAACCCGGGAAAGCAGTCGTAGTAGCTGTTCTAATATCGCTATCGAATTCACCAGTAAGTCCAAGTTCCGAATCGACTCGGTAAATGCGAATCCCTGCTTCATAAGGGACAGATGATTTTGTTAGCGCCACTACAAGTCCATCTGGTGCAATTTTTTCTCTCAACCAATAACTCACCAATTGTGATAACGTCAAGTTCCTACCATATTCGTCTGATAACGGATCAGACGGGTTGTTCAAGGGAGGAACCTTACATTGGAAAGAGATTATGGAAATAATGATAATAGGTAAAATTCTATGCATTTGCTTCATGGGAGATCCTACACTCTGCTAACCATCAGTCGAATACTGTCAGTATTTCTTATCCAAGTAATTTCTTGACTAGTCTTGTTCAGAGTGCAAGAGAAAATGCCGTTTGTCAAGTGAATTCAATTATGTTGTTTTCCCTAGTATGAAGGACATTGAGTTTTAAATATAGAAGAATCATTCGAACTCGCATCAAAAGCGTAGCAGTATTTATGATATATTTGGAAAAAAATTTTAATAATATCTTGAGATCGATTTTAAATGTCTCGGAGTAAAATCTCCAGACATGGCTCCAATTGTGATAGGTGAATTGATACCTCTCGATAGTTTTCCATCGTTTGTAAATTTAAAGTATTCTAATTGGAAATTGTTTGTTGTACCACCTGTATCAGAGATGAGGTATAAAAATTTTCCACTATTATCCCAATCCAGATGTTTGGGTGCATTTCCTACACTTAATTTTTGATCTGTTGGGGTTAAGGTTCCTGTAGTTGGATCAATTGATAGCAAACGAATATTAAACGATCCGCCAGCAGAATACAAAATTGCTAAATACTTATGATTAGGGTCAATTGTCATTGATGTGGATTGGTTATCAGTTGGTCCATGTGCCAAATAACTAGTGTCTGGTGAGAAAGGTGAATTGGGAAGTACGTTCATATTCCCATCTGCATCATACCGGATTCCATAAATAGGCATTGTTGTATTTCCAGATGTCATGTACAACAGCCGATCATTTTCTGAAACACATAGATTATTGTGTTGTGTTGGGTTATCGGCGGGATCATAAGGTGAGCCAGCTGTAACAAATCCAGAATCGATACCCGTATTTTTAAATGAGTAGATTCCTAATGGTAAATAGGAAGTGGTAGCTGCAAATACCAAGTTATCAACATTGCTTGTTCGGATGGATATTGGTGCGCAACCAACTCCAAATGGATACCCACTTCCATTGGCAGAAGTGATTTCACCCGTTGTCCTATTTCGTGAGAATCTTTCTACCTGATTTGGGTTGGAGTAATCAGTTACATACATCACTGTGCCATCATAATTGAAAGCAGTTTGGTAGGGAATGATCGTTGCATCGTGAGTTTCTCCAATGATATTCAAACTTCTATCGACTTCGTAACGATGTGTGACCATACGATCACTAGCAGACCCAGTAAAGGTAATGATATCTCGGGAATAGGGTGGGATCGAAATTCTGATGGGCTGGCAACCAGGAAACGCACTGGTAGTAGCAGCACGAATGTCTTTATCATATTCTCCAGTGAGGCCGATTTCATTATCAACTCTATAAATCCTAATTCCAGATTCATAAGGTAAGGCAGATTTGGCTACTGCTACAACGAGTCCATCTGGTACAACTTTTTCTCTCAACCAATACCTGACTAGTTCAGATAACATGAAATTATTTCCATACTCATTAGAATATAGATCTGATGGATTGTTTAATGGTGGCATTTTACAATTCCATACGATCAAACCAAAGAGTAGGAGAATTACTTTACGATTGAAAATGGCAATGATTGTATAAATTTTCAATTGTTTAAATCCCTATCCTAAATAACAATTGTGTGTTAATAAATTCTTGACTACTATTGAAAATGAAGAGCAATCCTTTCTCTGTCAATCGAAATCGAAAACAAATGCTCCACCTTTTAAAAAGGTCAATCCTAGTACAAAACTGATGGATGAAAAAAATATTTTATTAGGGATATCATTCAGAATACCGATGGGAAAGCTGTTCTTTCCAATCTTCAATGTCGAGATGGAAAGAACATCGTTTATTCATGTAAAAAATTTAGCTAGTTTGCACTTCACCTTTTTGTAACAACTGTTCAAAAATATGTTTGAGGCCAAATAAGAAGAGAAACATGAACATCCAAGCAACAACTCCTGTGACTAATCTTTCGCCACCAAATAACCAGTGTAAGTCGTGAGGTAATGGAGAGACGAAGAAGGATTGCATTTTAACAACATATACCCATCCCGCATGGATACCAATGGGCAAGTACAGAGATCGAGTGTAAATCCATGCATAAGATAATGCATATCCAACTAAAAATAACCCTAGTATTTCGGGTATTAGTGCAAAAAGATCATGGATAGGACGGATAAAATGTGTAATTGAAAAAAATAAACTCGTGATAATTACGGCTTTTTTCTCTCCCCATTCCATTACAAAGGATTGTAATAAATAACCTCTGAAAAACAATTCTTCCACGAATCCGATACAGAAAACGGTTAATAGAAAATAGAAACCCATCATCCAATCAACGAACAAAAAATCTTTAGGTGCCCAAGTGGAAACTCCAAATAATACTTTTGTTCCTACAACAAAACTCAAAGAAATCATACCTGCTAAAAATCCTAACAAAAGTTCCCTTTTGTGTTTCAGGAAATTTTCCAATCCTAAGGAGAGGATTGATTTTTGATCAATTTTTTTACGAAACCAAATCAAGGAACAAAATAAGATCAAAGTTAAGGTTCGTGATAGGATTTTTGTATAAGTAAATGGTTTTAATTCGACATTAGGATTTTGTGAATGCAGATACATTTGAAGTGCATATAAGAGAATACTAATGCCTAAACTAACGCTGATTACAATGGCAAAAAAGACTGAGAATTTTTTGGAAGTTGTCATGCGAATCATTCGATATCAATTACGAAACGAACATTTCCGTATACCATTGTTTGCTTTTAAGGGAGTTTTTTTAAACAAGGATTCAAAATTTTCCTAGATTCTCAAACGCTGTTCTTTATGAATGTAGTTCAGACATCTAAGAATAGACATTAGTTGGTATCTTTATGAAACATCTGGTCGATAGATATTTCCAATTTTGCAAAAGCAGTCTATTTCAGAGATTTACCTTTTTCGGATTCATTCTCTTTCTATTTGGCATCTCCCTCTTTGCAGAGAAAATAAAGTTTGAAGAACAAGATTCAGACCAAGAGATCATCGTTGCTGTGGCGGCCAATTTTAAGAGTCCTATGGAAGAAATCCAAAGAATGTTTCAAAAACAATATCCAAATTCTAAAATCATGTATTTATACGGTGCTTCTGGCCATTTAACAAACCAAATACGGAATGGAGCTCCCATCGATTTGTTTTTATCTGCAGATTTAGATTTTCCCACCACTTTGTATCAGGAAGGTTATTCGGAAAACCCACCTGAAGTGTATGCTGAAGGCATTTTAATACTAGTGGGAAATGAAACACTCGGTTCCGAAACACCCATTCCAACTATTTTGGAATCAAAACAAACCAAACACATTGCCATTGCCAATCCAAAAACAGCTCCTTATGGCCGTGCGGCCGTAGAATACCTCCAAAAAGTTGGAGTTTGGAAATCCATCCAAGATAAATTGGTATATGGTGAAAGTGTCACTCAGGTAAACCAATTTGTATTAGCGGGAGCTTCTGATATTGGTTTTACGTCTTATTCTGCAGTTAAGTCCAATGAGAATTTATGGAAGTATTGGAAAAAAATAGACCCAGAATTCATATCTCCCATTTTACAGGGAAAAATTTTGATAAAATCAAAATCATTGAACCAAAGTGGAAAAAGAAAGATGGTTCAAAATTTATACCAGTTCATTAATTCAAACTACACGGATTCAATTTTTAAAAAATATGGTTATGGCATTCCAAATCTAAATGCCAAGTCCAAGTAGTTAGAATGTCACAAGGAAAATTCATTTGTTAGATTTGATCCCTATTTGGTTAACGCTAAAGTTGGCAGTATTAACAACAATTGTATTAGTATTCGTTACCATACCTATCGCGTATTTTTTGGTGTTCACTCAATTTCGATTTCGAATTTTTTTGGAAACAATCTTAAATTTACCATTGGTTTTGCCTCCAACAGTCATTGGATTTTATTTATTGGTGTTATTTAGTCCAAAATATTTGTTAGGTGAGTTTTTAGACAACACATTCGAGTTTAGACTGACATTTAGCTTTCTTGGAATTTTGTTTGGATCACTTGTGTTTAATCTTCCATTTATGTTACAAGCGATCCAAGTAGGTTTTTCCTCGTTACCAAAATCGTACATTGAAACTGGAAGGATTTTAGGAAAATCGAAATGGACTATCTTAACAAAAATCATTTTGCCCAATTCTAAGTTTTCAATTTTTGCAGGAATGGTTCTCACTTTTGCTCATACAATCGGTGAGTTTGGGGTTGTTTTGCTCATCGGCGGGAGTATTCCTGGGAAAACAAAAGTGGCATCGATTGCAATTTTTGAAGAAGTAGAGGCGATGAATTATGCCAATGCTCATCTTTATGCTCTTATCCTTGTTTCCATTAGTTTTGTTAGTTTATTTTTATTATTCTTATGGAAACGAAATGGATTTTTGTTTATGGGTTTGGACCAAAAATAAAAAGAATCGGTTATGATTGAAATTAATATTCAAAAAACTTTTTCAACAAATGGTTTGTCTCCCATCAAACTTTCGTTTGTATGCAATCTACCTGAAGGAGAAATTATTGTTTTTTTTGGTCCTTCCGGCGCTGGGAAAACTACATTCTTTAAATTATTTTCAGGAATTTTAACTCCAGACAGTGGAAGTATCACTGTTTCAGGGGAAACTTGGTATGATTCCGAAAAGAAGATAAATCTTCCAATCAATAAACGATCTATTTCTGCATTATTCCAAGATCATACTTTGTTTCCGAATATGAACGTGTTGGAGAATCTAAAATTTTCATTTCCTAGTAGCAAAATAAACATTGGTTTGTTGGAAGAATTGGTAGAGGTTTCAGAAATTGGATCTATTTTATCCGAACCCATTGCGCACTTATCAAGTGGACAAAAACAAAGAGTGTCTCTTGTCAGGAGTTTACTCCAAAAACCAAGCTTACTTTTGTTAGATGAGCCATTTTCTTCATTGGACTTAAAACTTCGAAAACAACTAATGGGACTAATCAAATCCTTACAAAAAAAATGGCAAATGACGGTTTTTGTCATCACACATGAAATTCCTGAAATCATTGATCTCGCTAATCAAGTTTATTTTGTTGAGAATGGTCAATTCCAGACATTTGGAAAGCCTTTGGAATTATTTTCAAAGAAGGATGGTGGTACTTTAGTTTGTGAAGTGGTTGGCGAAAATTTGTCTACGGATGTTGTATCTTTGTGGGTTCCGAACCAATTGGTAAGTGTTCCAAAAAAGAATCAAATGATCCAAAAACAAATCGGGGATTCCATTACTTGTAAATTGGATCTAAACTAAATATTTTCCCTGAATCAAAATGTTTTTTGAACGATTCTTTTCCAAGGATTGTTTCCAAACAAACATTTGATTAATTTGGGATAAAGATTGATTCCGCTTCGTTTTGAGACCCACCTCCTGGGTTTAAACAAGTATTTTGAGAATACGTTGTATTAAATCCACCTTCCAAATAATAATTGCGAGTGGTTAAACCTTGGTCACTTGGATAGGTACAACGGCCACTTCTCGTAGGGTTATAAACAGACATTTGAACATCGCAGTTGTTTGCCGTTGCGGGACCTGTGCCCATTGTATCATAACATAAATTAAAGGTCCAGCCACTATATGTTAGTTTGGCGGAAGTAGTGGCAACAACACCACTATTGGCAATTTGTAAATTGTAACCTCCGCCAAGCCCACTGATGTGTTTTGCCATGATGTAAACCGTACCTGCTGGGAGTAAAACCTTATTAAATTCAGCTCCATTCATTCTTTTTTCTGCAAATGCTATGGGAGTTCCATTTAAGGAAGTGAAGTAATATAAATCCAAATCGAAAAAACCATGTCCAAAGGAATTGAATACGTGGTTGGCTGCTGTCGCCGTGATTTGGAAGAAATTTTTATTGTCTCTACCATCGATAGGACGAAGTGATGAGATTGGTTGGTTGATTGACCAGCTAACAATGGGTCGGTATCTCACTTGGGTAGTAAATACAGAAGTACCATTTTTTTCGATCACAAAGTCAACAGCTTGGTTTTCCGAAATCCCTGGGATGGTAGGCATTGTGAATTGGATGGTATCGGAAGAAATTTCAGAGACTCCTGTTGCAGTCACTCCACCAACTTTTAAAGTGATCCCGGATGTTTTTCCAACCAACTCTGAGTTTTGGATTTGGTTTTGAGAACCAGGGTATCCCCATTCTAATACAATATCTCTTGGAGAAAGTAGGAAGAGGGCAAGTAAGGTATTTTCAGTATCAGATGATTCCTTTTTTTTGCAACCAACGATACAAAAAAGAACAGCAAGGGTGATTAATACTCTCATAATATATGCAATGTTATATGATTAAAAAAAATAAGTAAATTCAAAAATTAAGCTTTATGAATATGATTATTAAAAGGGTGAACACTTCACTTTTTTCAAAAAAAGTACAAGTTGTTTAGAATTAGATCAGGTTGCAGATTTTTTAAGGTTAAACCCTTGTTTGTTGGTTTCTTCTCCTGTCCTGATGGAAGTGAGTGATGCCAAAGTTTTCTTTGCGTTAGGGACATGGAGGGCTTGGTCCAGAGGACGGGAGCGTAAGCGAACCCCGGAATGGCCCGGCCCTTTTATTGAACCAATTGTTCGATAAAAAAGAGTGGGAACGCCATAAAAACTGTCTTAAATGGGAGAGTGGAAAATCATAGTCAAAGATGATAGACGAATCCATTTTAGGCACCTTCGGGATCAAATCATTTCGTGGGAATCAGGAAAGAATTATTGAACATGTGTTAAGTGGCAATAATGCACTCGTTTTAATGCCAACAGGTATGGGAAAATCCATTTGTTACCAAATTCCATCTTTGGTTTTTGATGGAACCTGTATTGTCATCTCCCCACTCATCGCTTTAATGAAGGACCAAGTGGATTCATTAGTAGCAAAAGGTATTGCTGCTACTTATATCAACTCAAGTTTGAATCGCATAACAAGGATGGATCGGTATGAACGATTGAAGGCTGGTGGTTATAAAATTGTTTATGTTTCACCAGAAAGGTTTCAGAAAAAAGAATTTTTAGATGCTATTCAATCCATTCCCATCTCCCTACTTGCCATTGATGAAGCACATTGTATAAGCCAATGGGGTCATGATTTTCGCCCCGATTATTCAAAAATCAAATGGTTTCGTAAACTTCTAAAACATCCACCAACCATTGCTTTGACAGCTACCGCTTCCCTCCGAGTACAAAATGACATTATCGAACAGATTGGTTTGCCAAAAGAGGAAATCCAGATCTTTGATGATGGATTGTTTCGCCCTAATTTACAATTAACTGTTAACGAATGTTTTGATGTGGAAACAAAATACAAATTGGTATTTGAAATCTTACAATCGAAAAAGGGAGTTTCGATTGTATATTTTAGCCTCATCCAAGAGTTGGAAAATTTTAGTAGGTGGTTGGATACAAAACGATTTCCCCATTTGGTTTATCATGGGAAACGATCCAACCAAGATCGGAGTTCTACATTATCGAAATTTATAAAATCAGAAAACGCAGTATTACTTGCAACAAATGCATTTGGAATGGGAGTCGATAAGGCCAATGTTCGAAATGTAATCCATTTTCAAATTCCAGGGAGTATAGAAGCGTATTACCAAGAAATAGGAAGAGCAGGGAGAGATGGGAAAGATTCCTTCTGTCATCTTTTTTATACCGAAGATGATTTAGCAATCCAAATGGATTTTATCGATTGGCAGAATCCTGAACTACCTTATTTAAAAAAATTATACCAGTTACTCGTTCAGAAACAAAACGAACTTTCGGCTTTGGATTATGGAACCATCCAATCGTTTATGACTTATAAAAATAAATCAGACCATCGTGTCCAAACAGCTTTGAATTTGTTATCACGTGTTAGTCTTATTTCTGGTGATTTGGAACAAGGCACATTACAACTAGAACAAGATTGGGATGATGGTTTATTCTCCAAAGAAGAGTTGGAGATGAAGAAAAAAGAAAGTGGAAAACGCCTCTACCAAATGCTCCAGTATACAAAAACAAAAGATTGTAGAAGGAAGTTTATCCACCTTTATTTTGATTCCCCTTTTACATCTTGTGGGAATTGTGATGTATGTTTGGGAATGGATCCAAATTAAGCCGCTTTGAACTGGTCAAAAATCGTCTCATTTGGTCGATAGAAGTATCTGGCTTTTTCCCTTGATAGGTTTTTTATAGAAGTGGATACATAATCTTCTTTTGACACTTCGTTTGGTATCAAACGAAACAAATCTCTAAATTTGTTTGTGGGTGGAACACTGAATTCCCAACAGATTTCTTCTTCGATTGCAAGTATACTCTCTAACCATTCTTGGTTTTTAAAACTTTTTTCTTTGTCCAATTCGATTGTTTTGGAAACCTCAAAGTATTCTTCTAAAAGTGATTCTACGTATTCCATGACTTTACCTCAACTGGTATTTGAGTTTACTTGGGACCTAGGACAAAATCCTTTCGTAGCAAAGATTTTTTAAAAAAAAGATAGAATTTTGCGCTTCCTTATGGAGGAATTTTAGGAAATTTCTAGGGTTGGGATTTTTTATGCAAATGGTTCGTTATTTTTTTATGGTGATTCTGTTTCCACTTGTTTTGATTTCCCATTGTACTTCACCTACCACACAAGAAAACGATGGCCCCGCAAAGGAAATCGAAATCACCAAGGAACGAAATTGGACAATGGAACCACAATGTTGTACTTTGTCCGCGGAATTTTTAGGCGTAGTTGTCCTCGATCAAATTTGTATATCTCAGACAGAAACAAAATTAAAGCTCCATACAAAAGATTGGAAACGTGTTTGTGTTCTTTCGGAAGGGATGGTGTTTCGTGATGAGAAGGGAACGAATTATCCATTTTTAAAATCAGAAGGTGTAGACCTTTGTCCCAAACGAACCAAAATGAAAGCTAAAGATTTCCATTTGGTGTTTGCAAGTCTCTCTTCTTCTGCTACTTCTTTCGATTTGATTGAAGATAAAAATGCAAAACATGCTCACAAACCTTGGGTGTTTGAAAAAGTTTCCTTAAGCCAATGTGAGTGGAAGTGAAAGAGATGGAAAGTCTGGTATCTTTCTTTTGTTCTTTATTAGTAGAATAAACTAATTGATGATTCAAATCATTTGAACAAATTGCTTAAAAACAAAGCAATCAATTGGGTTTCGTAGGAAATTGGTTGCTCAAGAATTGTTTTATCTCAGTTTTTTTCATTAAAATATTCCAAAAATTGTCTAAAAACGGGAGAAAAAAATGATTAAAAAATTATTCACACTCGTGTTAGCGCTTGCAACAACTTCTATCTTTGCGTTAGAAGATATCGAAAAGGTATTAGTTCAAAAAGCAAATTCACCGGAAGAAAAAAAAGTGGTTAAGTCGTATCTTTTGAAAGTAGCAAAAGAACATAAAGATTTGGCAACAAAATACCGTGGTTTAGCGAAAGCACAAAAAGGTGGAAAAGCAATTTACCAAGACAATCGAAAAGCAGAAATGATAGATCTAGCTGAAAAGTTTGAAGCAGATGCAAAAGTTTACGAAGACGAAGCTGGTAAATTATAATTTTTTAAAAAAAAAATGCTTCCTGTCTTTCGTTAGGAAGCATTGATTCAAATTAACTATTGCTATCTTTCCAAATTGATCCAAAGATAAATCTAGAAGATCCCTTCTGATTTCAAAAAGTATTTAAATTTAATTTTTTTTAGACCAAGCAGAACACCAACCATTTGTGGATACAACTCCAGCTTGAAGTATATTACATTTTCCCCATCCATCGTTAAGTTTGGTAAACTGGACACATTGGTTACACACATGGTTTTTCGATTGGGGGAGTTTTCTCTCTGGATACAAAATAAAGTCAGTATTTTTTGCATCTTGGTGAAAACCTAATGCTTGTGCTGTGGGATCATTTTCTGAAATCGGTTTTAGGCCTTCAGGTGGTTCTACATTGATCACTTTTTCTGGATCCTTAGCGTAGAGAAACCACTCTCCCCCTAAAAGGGAGAGAGTAGACGCAAGGACAATGGATCTGTTTAGAAATTGTTTGCGACTGAACTGTTTCATGAATTACTTTACATCGAAACGATCTAACATCATCACTTTGTTCCAAGCAGAAACAAAATCTTTCACAAACTTTTCTTTTGCATCATCAGCTGCATATACTTCCGCAACTGCACGAAGCTCAGAATGAGATCCAAAAATCAAATCAACCGAAGTAGCTGTCCATTTTTTGGATCCAGTTTTGCGATCTAATCCTTCATACAATCCTTCTGATTGTTCTGACTTTTGCCATTTTGTTGACATGTCGAGAAGGTTCACAAAGAAATCGTTCGATAGTACACCTGGTTTTGTTGTTAAGATACCATGTTTAGATTTACCTGTATTTGCATCTAACGAACGCATTCCACCAAGTAATACTGTCATTTCTGGGATAGAAAGTGACAACATGTTTGCTCTATCAACTAACATCTCAGTAGGCGACATCAAATTCCCTGAACCGTAATAGTTTCTAAAGGCATCTGCTTTCGGTTCTAAAACTGAAAACGAATACTCATCAGTTTGTTCAATGGTTGCATCGGTTCTTCCTGGGGTGAAAGGGACATTGATTTTTACACCAGCTTTTTTTGCGGCTTCTTCGATGGCAGCATTCCCAGCAAGAACGATAAGGTCAGCAAGTGATATTTTACTCCCTGATTTGTTAAACTCGTCTTGGATTTGTTCCAATTTTTTTAAGACTTTTGTTAACTCATCTGGATCATTGACTGACCAATTTTTTTGAGGAGCGAGTCGGATCCTTGCACCATTGGCACCACCACGCATGTCAGTGCTTCTGAAACTGGAAGCGGAAGCCCAAGCGGTTCTTACAAGTTGAGGGATGGTAAGTCCTGACTTCAGAATTTTCCCTTTAAGGTTATCGATCTCTTTCGCTGTCACCAATTTGTGTGAAACCGCAGGAACTGGATCTTGCCAAATCAAAGGTTCTTTCGGAAGGTCTTTTCCCACATAACGAGTGAGAGGTCCCATATCCCTATGTGTTAATTTAAACCAAGCCTTTGCAAACGCGAGTTCGAATTCCTTTGGATTTTCTTGGAATCGTTTTGCGATCACTTTGTAACTTGGATCAAATTTTAAAGCCAAGTCTGTTGTGAACATGATAGGAGCATGGCGTAATGATTTGTCATGGGCATCTGGAACCATAGTGGCAGCTGCTCCATCTTTCGGAATCCATTGGATAGCACCTGCTGGACTTTTTGTTTGTACCCACTCAAAACCAAATAGATTGTTTAGATATTGTGTGGTCCATTTTGTTGGGCTTGCAGTCCATGCACCTTCGAGACCACTTGTGATGGTGTCTTCTGCATTTCCTTTTTTGTAATTATTCTTCCAACCAAACCCTTGTTCTTCGATCCCAGCAGCTGCCGGTTCTTTTCCAACATGTTTTGAAGGATCAGCTTTTCCGTGAGCTTTCCCAAATGTGTGTCCACCAGCAATAAGAGCCACAGTTTCTTCGTCATTCATCGCCATACGACCAAATGTTTCTCTAATATCTTTAGCGGCTGCTAGTGGGTCTGGGTTCCCATTAGGTCCCTCTGGATTAACATAAATGAGTCCCATTTGAACAGCTGCTAGTGGGTTTTTTAATTCACGATTTCCTTTATATCTTTGGTCTTCTAAGAATTTTTTTTCAGGACCCCAATATACTAGGTCAGCTTCCCAATCGTCAGTCCTGCCTCCAGCAAATCCATAGGTTTTGAATCCCATTGATTCAAGGGCAACATTGCCTGTGAGGACCATAAGATCAGCCCAAGATATTTTTTTACCGTATTTCTTTTTGATCGGCCATAGTAACCGTCTTGCTTTGTCAAGGTTTGCGTTGTCTGGCCAACTATTCAATGGTTCGAAACGTTGTTGTCCACCACCAGCACCACCGCGCCCGTCTGAAATTCGGTATGTCCCGGCACTGTGCCAAGCCATCCGGATGAAAAATGGACCATAATGGCCATAGTCAGAAGGCCACCAGTCTTGGGAGGTGGTCATGATGGTTTTGATTTCTTGTTTTAAGGTTTGGATGTCCAATTCCTTAAATTCTTTGGCATAGTTGAATTGCCGGCCCAAAGGATTGGATTCTGCGCCATGTTGGCGGAGAGGTGCCAAATCCAAGCGTTCTGGCCACCAAAATTGGTTGGATGTGTTTTGGCGGTCCATGCCTGTCTCTTTGGTGTCCGCGGCGCCGATGGGCCCTAGGAACAACACAAGGAGTGCGATTGTGAAACGTCTGAAATTTCTCATACTGACCTTCTCTTTCTAGATTTAGTATAGATTTAGATTTAATCTAATTTACAGGGCAAGCAAAATTTTTTAGATTCAATCTAAATTTATACAGGGACTGGATGGTTTTGGCTCCTTTGTCAACTGGATTGGAAATTTTTTCTGAATCGGATTCTCCATTCAGGAAGGTTTTAGGAGAGAATGCTGAGTTTTTCCTTCCAAACCTGTGCAGTTTGGAATAGGTTCTCCTTCCTTTCTTTTTTCAGTCGCTGTAAATTTCCAACGAGGACAGAAGTCCTTGGGTTTTTGGCAAATTCAACTTTATGAGTTTCAATAAATGACCAGTACAATCCATCGATGGCTATTTCCCATTCTCCCTTTGGAAAGGAACCCATTTTTTGGTAATAATTGGATCCACATATATACGGTTTGGTGGCAAAGATTCCACCGTCGCTAAAAAGTGCCATTCCATATACATTCGGACCCATCACCCAGTCCGAAGAATCAATGAACATTTCCATAAACCATCTATATGCTTCTTGTGGATGTATTTCAAATAAAACCATTAAAGACCCAACCACCATTAATCGTTCGATATGATGGGCATATCCTAGTTTATTACACTTGTTTATGACAAAATCGAGTGGAGGAATCCCTGTCGTTCCATCATACCAATGTTTGGTGAGTTTTCGTGTGTGTCCAAAATGGTTTAAGTTTTCTTGGGTGACTCCAAAATTATGATAAATACCTCTTATGAATTCTCGCCAACCAATGATTTGGCGTAAAAACCCTTCAAGTGATTCAATGGGGATTTTGTTTTGATTTGCAAACTCTAACGTTCGGTCTATCACTTCCTTCGGTGTTAATAATCCTACATTTAAAAAAGGAGTGAGGACTGAATGTTGTAAAACTGGTTCAGTCAATGAAAATGCATCTTCATAAGGACCAAATAAATCCAATCTTTCGTTTAAAAACTGATCTAACCAAAGTTTGGCTCCACTACGTGAAGTAGGTAACCAAAAATCATCCGTGTTCCCTGGATGGTCTTTGAATCTAAATTCGACCAATTGGAATACTTCTTTTTCTTTTTTAGAAAAATGAATTTTGGGAAGTGTAGGTGCTATATATGATTTGGGAAGTTTTTTACGATTCTCTGTATCATAACTCCATCGGCCACCAATTGGTTCTTTTTTTTCATCGAGTAAGATATTCCATGTTTTTCGTTGAGATTCATAAAAAGTTTTCATGAAAGGTCTTTTATGAGAAGAAAGATACGAATCAAACTCTTTTCTTTTGGTGAGAAACATAGGAGATTTGTGTTCGATTCCTTTTATATTTATCTTTTGGAGTAATGATTGGATTCTAATTTCAAAAAACCGATCTTCAATTTCAAAATAATGTAGCTCTGCGATTGATTTCTCTTGGATAAACTGATTGAGATGGTATTCATAGGTATCCGAATCGGGATCAAAGGTTTCATAATGAACGAAAAATCCAAATCCCTTCAGTTCCCGAGCATACTCCCTCATTGCTAAAAAGAAAAAAAGAATTTTCTGTTTATGAAATCGATAATAGGTACATAACTCTTTGTCTTCTCTGATAAAGATTGTATACTCGGCACGTTTTTCTTTAGGAATGATGGAACTCAAATCAAAAAGTTGATTACCAAGGATGAGGAGGGCTTTTTTCATAAATTGTCTATTTTTTAGACAAATGGACGGACCTAAAATAGAATTGGAACAAAGGGAAAAGTTCTGTTCTAAAAAATAAAAATAGGGTATAGTTTAGGCGTGAGTTATCAAATTTTCATCGGGAAAAAAATATACCAATTCCAAGATCTCAAAACTGTATTGGCAAAGGCAAGTCCTCTTCGTTCTGGAGATATTCTCAGTGGAACCGCAGCTGAAAACCAAGAAGAAAGAATTGCCGCGCAAATGGCGTTAGCTGATATATTTCTCTCGGAATTTTTAAACTTGGAGCTAATTCCAGCAAACAAAGATGAGGTGACGAGATTAATATTAGAATCTCATGATGAAAAATCGTTTCAGTTGATTTCACATTTAACAGTCGGTGGGTTTCGGGATTTTTTACTCTCCGAAACAACAGATATGTCTGTTTTAGAATCCATTCGTTTGGGATTAACACCAGAAATGGTTGCCGCTGTTTCGAAACTTATGTCAAACCAAGATTTGATATTGGTGAGCCAAAAAATAAGAATCATAACAAAGTTTAGAAATACAATTGGTTTACCTGGACGTTTGTCTGTACGTTTGCAACCCAACCATCCGACAGATGATCGGAAAGGAATTGCTGCTAGTATCTTAGATGGTTTACTCCTTGGGAGTGGAGACGCAGTCATTGGAATCAATCCTGCGACAGACCATATACCTACATGTATTTCGTTACTTGAAATGTTAGATACAATCATACAGAAATATTCTATTCCAACACAGTCTTGTATCCTCACTCATGTCACAACAGCAATGCAAGTGATGCAAAAGGGAGCTCCTGTTGATTTGGTTTTCCAATCAATTGGAGGTACTGAAGATTTGAACAAAAGTTTTGGTATCAATTTATCCATTTTAGAGGAAGCTGGGGAAATGGCTTTGTCTCTAAAAAGAGGGACTATTGGAGATAATGTCATGTACTTTGAAACTGGTCAAGGGAGTGCTCTTTCGGCAGGTGCACATCATGGTATTGACCAACAAACTTTGGAAGTTCGTGCTTATGCAGTTGCAAGAAAATTTTCGCCCTTACTTGTGAACACAGTTGTTGGGTTCATCGGACCTGAATATTTATACAATGGAAAACAAATTATCCGGGCAGGATTGGAAGACCATTTTTGTGGTAAACTGATGGGTTTACCAATGGGAGTTGATATTTGTTATACGAACCATGCCGATGCAGACCAAGATGATATGGATACCTTACTCACTGTTTTAGGTGTTGCAGGATGTAATTTTATAATGGGAATTCCAGGAGCAGATGATGTGATGTTATCATACCAAAGTACTTCATTTCACGATGCCTTATATTTGAGACAGGTTCTGGGATTAAAACCAACTCCAGAATTCGAAGAATGGTTGATTCAAAATGGAATTTTTTCGAAGGGAAAAAACTTTTTACCTGTTGAAAACCAAATGATTTCACTATTTGAAAAAGAAATGAGGATGGATTCCTGATGTCAAATTTGGATTTGTGGAAACAGTTTACGCAAGCAAGGATTGGCTTAAAACGATTTGGTGGTTCCATATCCACCAAAGAGATGTTACAATTTCGATTGGACCATGCTAAGGCAAAAGATGCTGTTGTACAAGAACCACAATGGGATGCCATTCAATTAGGAATAAATCAAATTTCAAATCAATATGGAATTCCAAATTTTTTTGTAAAAAGCAAAATTAGTTCTAAACAAGAATATTTGTTAAGGCCAGATCTCGGTCGTAGATTATCTGAAGAATCAATTCATAAATTAAATTCACAGAACAAAGGTTATAATTTAGGGCTTGTTTGTGTAGATGGTTTGTCTGCAAAAGCAATCGATAATCACTTACTTAATTTTTTAGATATTTTTCTAAAAAAAATAAAAACATCTAAATTAAAGTTAGCACCTTTGGTTTATACCCAATGGGGAAGAGTTGCTATTGGAGATGAAATTTCTGAAATTTTAAATACCAAACTTTGTTTAGTGATCATTGGAGAACGGCCTGGACTTACCTCTTCCGATAGTCTTGGACTCTATTTGACGTATGATCCAAAAGTTGGGAATACAGACGAAACTAGAAATTGTATTTCGAATGTTAGACCACTTGGACTTCCTATTCCAGACGCAGTTGAAAAAATAAATTATCTAATTAATGAATGTTTGGTCCAAGGACAATCAGGAGTTTTATTAAAAGACCAAATGCCAACTGATACAAAATCGTTAAACGTGGAAAAAAACATTCTGAAATTGGAAGAAGATACAAAGGATACAAAATAATCATTTGAAAATTCTTTCATCCCAAGAGAAAATTTGATTCTTTTACAAAACAGAAGATTGACATAAAATTCGTTTCGAATTTTCTTAAAATCATTCCGGGAGGAATGAGGTGCAAATCCTCAACTGACGGTGCAACCGTGATTTTTTTTCGAATTTATCGGATGAAAAAAGTCGGATCTTCCCACAAATGAATCGCCCGTAAACGATCATTCGTTCCTTACTTCCATTAGGGTCCCGGACAATTTATGCCGGATCACCCATATTAAATTGTGTGATTCTAAAACCTAAGGAGTCACAATATGAATGAACAAAATCAAAATTCTGTTCAAAATACAGCCAACGAATCCCAGCCAAACAATCAAAAACATGAAGAAAAAATTTGTCCCAACTGCTTGCGAATTTTTGAATGTAAAGTTGGTTCCATCCAATTATGCCAATGTACAAAAGTATCCTTAACAAAGGATGAAACGGAATATTTAGCAACTCAATATAACGATTGTTTGTGTTTCCAATGCATGGAAAAATTGGCTTTCGAATATAAAACAAACAAATCCTATAAGTCCATAAATTGGAATTTTTGAATTCAAAATGAAGGTTTGGATTGGTTTTTCTTGTTTATGGTGCGTCGATTATACATTATAATCCTTTTTTGACTAAAAATAAAATCCAAAGCTAACATGTCCTTTGGATTTTAACCATGTCCTAGATGTCATGAATGGAAAATATGACCTATTACAAATGTCATGTTTTGTGGAAAGTGGTTGGATCCACAAAAGTAGAATTGTCATTCGAAATTATCCTTCTAAGTATTTCATAAATCGTACAGAAGATTTTAATTTCTCCATAAGAATTTTTAAGATGGCCACTAAATCCTTATCTTTGTGTTCAAAAAAACGAATGATTTGTAGAATTTCCCAAACTTCCTTTCCCACTTCTAACGTTATTTTTACCATTGGAGGGGGATTTTTTAGGTAGAGGTTTTCACCGGCTGAATTTACTTTTAAAATCATGTCTTTAAGACTTGTGGGTATCTTAGTTATATCTGTGACATATTTCCAATTATAACTAAGTCCTGTTAGGAGAGGGTTATCTAATCCATTAAATTCAGTTCTTGGATCATTTTTATAAATTACAATTGGTTTTCCAACCGCAAAGGATATGCCAGTTTCGGAAATAGAACCATCGTCAGCTGGTCGGCCATTCATATTAAATACAGTTGCATCACATCGTTCCACCACTTGGTAAACATCCATTGTGAAAACTGCTTTCTGGACAAAAATCATAATGTCTCGAAAGATTTCACCTGAGATAATAGGGGTATTGACTAGGGCCATTACTTTCGCCACTTCGATCCCATCCCTTTGTGGTAGGTATGTTTTAAAACCTGCTGATTCAAGTGTTGTTGCAATACTTGCCATTGTACTCAGTTCTTCAGGACTAAACATTGGCCCAGAACAATAAATTGTTTCGCTCATAATTTCCTCTCATCAATAGAATGATTTTGGAGAAAATTTGAACTGGTAGTATTTTACTTCACCTCTATTTTATTTCGAATGAAAAAAAGTTAGATGTTTGGTGGATTTATAAATCAACAACTACAAGTGTTATATCATCCTCTGGAATGGATTTGCCACAAAATTCTTTGACGTGTTCTATTAGGCCATCTGCAAAAAGTTCAGTTGAACGATTTTTAGCATTTTCAATGATATAATTGCTGAGTCGTTCATCGCCAAACATTTCTCCTTCAAGATTCCTCGCTTCTGAAATTCCATCAGTATATAAAATGACTCTGTCACCATCAGAGAATGGTAAATCCAAAATTTCATCAGGGATTTCTGGAAAACACCCAAGGATCCTTCCTCTAGGCCTAACGAGTTCCACTTTGTTCGTTTTTCTTCTATAAAATGCAACGGGAGGGTGCCCAGCACTTGCATATAAAATTCTATGGTATTCTAAATCAAAAAATAGATAACAGGCGGTTACAAATTGTTTATGTATGGAATCTAAAAGTAATTTGTTAATTCGTTTTAGAACTTCATTTGGTTTTTTAGAGACATGTTTTTGTAAATTAAATGCCATCTTAAACATTGCAGCCACAATCGCAGCAGGAATTCCATGTCCCGATACATCTGCTATCACAACACCTAAACTATATTCGTCGGGGGTGTGAAAGTCATAATAATCACCACCAATGGAAGTCATTGGGTTGTATCTAGAAGCAATAGAAGCTCTTCCACCTGTAGGAGGATTTAAAGGTAGCGAGGAATCTTGTATTTTTTTAGCCAGTTTAAGTTCTGCTTTAATGCTTAGGTAATCTTCTTTTTCTTCTACTGCAGACTTTAGAAGTATGAGTGTATTCACTCTTGCAAGTAGTTCCCTTTTATCAAAAGGTTTTCCTAAATAATCATTTGCTCCAACTTCTAATCCCGAAAGCACATCTTCAATTCTGTTTTTTGCAGTTAACATGAGAATTGGCATTTCGTACATAGAGTATGATTCGCGTAATATTTTACATACCTGATAACCACTCATTTTTGGCATCATAATATCTAATAAAATCAAATCTGGTTTTATTTCATTAGCTAAGTTGATGGCAGTCTGGCCATCTAACACTGGTATGACATTAAATCCAGAACCACTGAGTTGGATTTTTAGTACTTCCAAATTGATTGGGTCGTCGTCAACAGCAAGTATCGTTAGGTTTCGGTTTAAATCTTTTGAAAGGTTCGTGCTGAACTCAACTCTTTCGATATAAGCTTGTTCAACTATAAAGTTACCCCGAAGGTCTTCTGTGGACATCCAAACATGATTTCCATCCGCATTTGGATTTTGTATCGACTGGAATTCAGTTTGACCATTCGCAAGAGGTAATGTGAATTTAAAAACAGAACCTTCTCCTGGTGTAGACTCGACAGAAATAGTTCCTGTGTGAAGTTCCACTAAGTTTTTGGTGATAGAAAGCCCAAGACCAACTCCTCCAAAATTACGCGATATACTTGCATCAGCTTGAGAAAAGGGTGAGAAAATTTTCTTTTGGTCTTCTTCTGTTATACCAATACCTGTATCTGAAATAGAAATTTCTAAATAATCCACAAAACCATTGTTTATCGGTCGAACCGTGATCCGGATTGTTCCTGAATCTGTGAATTTAATGGCATTACCAATTAAATTGAATAAAATTTGTTGAATTCTACTTTCATCTCCAAATACCAGGGGGGTGTTGTCTGGAATTTCACTGATAAGTGTGATCCCTTTTTCTTTTGCATTTCGATCTAATAAACTAAATACTATTTCAATCGAAGGTTGGATCGCAAGTGTGATAGGCGAAAGGGTGAATCTTCGATTTTTCATCATTGAAAAATCAAGTAGATCGTTTACCAGATTGGAAAGTCTTTTCGCTGAAGAAATAATAAAACCTAAGTTTTTAGTTACTCCATTATTCAATGCACCCATCGTTCCTTCGATTAAGGATTCTGTTATTCCAATGATTCCGTTTAAAGGAGTTCGAAGTTCATGTGAGGTATTAGATAAAAATTCATCCTTCATTTTATCTAAAATAATTAATTCTTCATTTTTCTTCTCTAATTCACTTTTTAATTCGTTTGTTACTTCATAAAGTTTGGCAAAACGGATGGATAAAGCAAATGACAAACTTAAAGTGTAAAATAAAAAGCCTTCCGAAAGAGATCTGTCCAAAACGGATACATGTAATTGGAGGTAACTTAATACAGAGTATATAACCGTGATCCCTAATCCAACTAACCCTACTAAGATGATCATGGCACCAGGTTGTTTGTTTCGCACAGCTTTAATTGTAAATCCAGAAATATATAATAGTTCCAACAAAGAAAGTACATCATTTATGTTTAATGTATACTTTGCATAAAGATCCATTACCATTGGAAGGAAAGTAAATATAGATACGATCGCTAGACACAGATGAAACCAAAGAATACCTTTGATCCATTTGGATGGTTTTTCTCCCGCAAAATCAAAAAAGAAAAGGATACCAAAGATACCAATTAAATTGAGAGCTGGATGAAAGAAGTAATGATTGAACCAAAATTCATCCCATATAAAATACGGAAGGGATAAGTTTCCAAACGTTGCAAACCCAGCCAGAACTGCAAAAAAGAAATACATCAAATACGCTCGTTCCCTCCGGCTTCTTAACCATAGGATGAGACAATAAACAGCAGAATATAAGAATGCAAAGCAGATAGCAGAATTCCACATAATATACTTGTAGAATTTTTCGTGAATGAGGTCGGACTCTCCAATATAAAATTCAGAATTAACAAATCCACCCCAACCAACATCATCTGCCACTCGCACAACTATTGTATTTTCACCATCAAAGTTTATTAATTCTTTTGGGATTTGATACACACTGATACGACTACTTTTTTTAATGAGTTTTCCAGTTTCGGAAATCAATCCTGTTTTTCCAACGAGAACTCCATTGATATAGATTTCATTCGCATCGGCGATGATGGGTGTGAGGATACTTATATTTTTATGAATAAATTCTTTAGAAATAGAAAAGTGATGTCTATACCAACCAACTTGAACATCAGACAAACCAGAGTTGTTCCACTGGGCAGGGACTGGTAAGTGTTGCCAGTTGGAATCAGGGAACTGTTGATTCGCGTGGGATAGGTCATCTTTGGGGGAGAATTTCCAGGTCCCTGCAAGTTTCACCAGTTCAGAAAGATTGTTAAGTTGGAAGGGAGGTAGGTCTGGACTTGCATCAATGGTTTGTAAATTGAAAAATACTGCACAAATCGAAAATAAATAACGAAATTTCATATCAAAACCAAGGATAAAAGAGTAAGCTTTTACATCATTCGTGGGTATCGTTGATTTTCACCAAGTAGAAAAGAGTCTGTTTTCAAGAAAACAAGAGTATTCAAGTTGTATTAATAACGAACAACAAACTATGTTTAGCGAAATTTGCCAGATCAAAATGCTTAAAATAATAACAATTCTTAGGCTTGAATGGTTGATAGAAAGGTGTGAATTTATCTTCGTATAACGACTAGAAGATTTTTGAATTTACAACATTTCAAGATTTGATTAGATTGGCTCATTATTCTTAAGGTAAAAAAAGGTTCTTTAATGAAATTTAATAAATTAATCTCGCTTACGATTTTAATTCTTTTCGTAATTGGTTGTAAATCAATGCCTTCACAAAATCCAGCAGCAAAAGATAGTTCTGTTCTTGCTGTCGAAATGAGTGTGAAACAATTTTTAGGAAGCCAATCTGCATCTAGGGTTTATGTAGTCCGTATCGATAAAAAAGTAAATCCAGGCCAAACACTTATCGTAAAAACTCCAACTATCGCATCTAATTGGTCTAATCGTGGTATTACATATTACTTAAATGTAGAACCAGGTGAATACGCAGTTGTAGCTATGGAATATGAAGTAGAACAACCACCTCAACAAACATCTTCCACAACATCAGGTAACGTAACTGTTACAACTTCTTCTGGTGGTGGAAAAACTGTTTATACTGTTATCACAAGTGCAGAAGTTGCTGAAAAATCAAAAACTAAAGTTGGTGTTGGTCAAATTGCTTACATGGGAAGTTTTTTGATTGATACAAACAAAGATTATGAAGCTGCTGATGATATCCAAAAACATTATGCAAATATTCTCCGTCCCAATATGTTGAGTAACACTGGAATGTTTGGAAAATTAGTTGCAGTTGACTTACTAGGAACACTTGTTTCTCATAAAAAAGATGAAGAAACAATCAAAGAATTCAAAGAAGATGCAAAAAAATCTTTCGCAGAAACTCCTTGGAGTTACTTAACAGAAAAGTAATCCTTTTTTAGTGGGATTTGAAAAAATCCCACATTTCATCATTAGCACTGATGGCTTTTGTAGGAGAACTACCGCCTAACAAAATGGATGGTTTTTTCCCTCCTGGCCAAGAGTGACCGCCATCTTCCGTCACACAAAGTTTCACCTTAACTCCCTCCTTACAACCCGAATACTCTTCACAAGTTACTTCACTATTTTGTAATACAATGTTAGGATTCTGATTACATTCGTTGAATAATACCCATTTCCTGATTGTTTTGGGAACAGAAACAAAATCTGTGATGAGAGTTCTATCAGGAAAACTGGAACCTGCTCCACCATAAAACAAAACTTTTTCATCATTTTTTGCATGGATATGGAAAATTGAAATCGGTTTGGTGGGTTTGCAGTCAATTGTATTGTCGGTACCAGCAACTGCGGTAATTCCTGAAAAATGATCGGTCAATGAACAGGCTAGTTGGTATGACATCATGGCTCCATTCGACATACCTGTAGAATAGATTTTTTTTCTATCAATCTTCATTCTCAGAGTTAGGTGGTCAATTATTCCTTTCACAAATCCTATATCATCAATGTTTGCCTTTTTTGCCTCACCACAACAGTTTCCAGCATTCCAAGTTGCAATTTTTCCAGATTTGTACAAACTATAACCATTGGGAAAAACAACGATGTGTCCATTTTTTTCCGATTTAGAAATTTGATGGTAATACTCTTCATTGGATTGGATTTCCATATCACCTCCACCACCATGGAATACAAACAAAAGGGGGACAGGCACACTTCCATTATATAACTTTGGAACATGGATTTTATAATAGCGAGTGAGATTATTTTGCAAAACAGAAAACACATAATCACCAGGATTTGTGATTTCTTTGGTAAGATCTGTAGATGTGATTGGGGCTGGTAATTCGCTGATTTTTTTTTGAAACTTTTCTTTTATAACGGAACGAATGTACCCACGTTCACAAGCACCTAAACTGAGAATACAAATACAAAAAAGAATTCTTGGATAATGTAAAATTAACTTAGTCACCAAAATACAAATACGATGAATCATAGAATCCCTCTGAATTAGTATTTTAGCATGAATTTTTAGAAAAATAAATTCAAAAAAAATCTTTATGAATGGGTTTTTGGAACTTCTAATTCTTCTTTAACGCCCATTAGAATTTCTAATGAACGAATTCTTTTTGTTGTATCATAAATGGAAGAAACTACCATCACCTCATCCACATTGTTCTCACTTAAAATTTGATTTATTTTAGGCACAATGGTTTTAGCTGATCCAACAGCTGAAATGGATAACATTTGGTTTGCCATTTGTTTTTCTGTTTCTGACCACAGAGAATCCATAGATTGAACTGGCGGAGGGAAGGGGGCTCGTTTGTTTCTGAGTATACCTAAAAATGATTGTTCAACACTTGTGAATAAAAAATTTGCTTCTTCATCAGTATCGGCAGCAATGATATTCATTGCCATCATCACATAAGGTGATTGTAAATATTGAGACGGTCTAAATTGTCTTTTGTAAATAGATACCGCATCCTTTAAATAAGTAGGAGCAAAATGAGAAGCAAAAACAAAAGGCAAACCGAGCAGTGCTGCAAGTTGTGCTCCAAATAAACTGGAACCTAAAATCCATACGGGAACATTTGTCCCATAACCTGGAATTGCATTCACCATCCCTTCTTTTTTATCAGATGATAAATAATCTAAAAGTTCTTTTACATCTTCTGGGAAATGTTGGGATGCCATTGGATCTCTACGTAATGCACGTAAGGTGAGTTGGTCAGTTCCTGGTGCTCGCCCGAGTCCCAAATCAATTCGATTTGGGTATAAACTTTCTAAAGTTCCAAATTGTTCTGCAATCACTAGTGGGGAATGATTGGGTAACATAATCCCTCCGGAACCAACTCGAATCGTCTTTGTATGACCAGCAATATGTCCAATAACAACAGAAGTTGCAGCACTTGCAATTGAGGGGAAGTTGTGATGTTCTGCGATCCAAATTCGATTGTAACCTAATGATTCAGCGGCTTTGGCTACCTGAACACTATTTTGAATTGCATCTTTTGTCGTTTGGCCTTGGTTGATGAATACTAAATCTAAGATTGAAAGTTCCACGTCTGATATCACAATCCCTAGTAGTGATTGTATCTGTAAATGTAGAAAAAATTGAAATGAGAATTTGTTCGAAAAATGGAACACAGATGTTATGTGAGTTGCATTTTTTTACATACAAATTAAAATAAAAACAGATCGTTTGATGGCATCTTTCCGTCTAAGACAGAATTTGATTTTCTTTTGTAAACTATCATAAATGTTACTACTATCAATATGTTAATCTCCCATTCAATCATTCCAAAGGAATTACAATATATAGCTAAGGATGTAGTTATCTTTGAATCAAAGGATCACAAACAAGAAATATTGTCTTTTTTTGCTGATGGTTTCCCAGGGATTGTTTTTTTTCATTCTAATGAGCCTGTGACGGTGTTTGTTGGTAATCTTTCTAAAATTATGGATCCTGTTTTTATTTATGGGCAAACATTGGAACCAATCCAGATAAAAATCAATGGTCCGTTTTTCTTCGTTATGGTGCAGTTGTTTCCGAGTTTTGTAGAAGCTTCTTTTGGTATTCCTATTTCGGAACTCACAAATTCATGTTGGACCATTCAAAAATCCGAATGGAATTTGGAATCTAAATTTCATTCTGCAATCAATCAACATTCCACTCCTATGGCAATCGATGCGATCATACAATTCCTCCAAACAAAGGCAAAAGGATTTAAACCTGATGTTACGTTACATTCATGTTTATTGTCGATTTTGGATACCAATGGGAATTGTGAAATATTCAAAATTGCTAATGAATATAAAATGTCAGAACGAACATTACAACGAAAATTTCAAAATTACGTCGGCCTAACTCCAAAACAATTTGCAAAAATAATTCGGTTCCAAACAAGTTTAGTAGAATTGAATGGAAACAAAAAATCAAAATTGACTGACATCGCGTATGGAAATGGATACGCCGATCAATCTCATTTTATCAGAAACTTTAAATCATTCACCAAAGAAAAACCGTTTCAATTTAGAGAAAAAAAAGATCCTTTGTCGGGTTTGTCCAATTTTTAATTCAAATTGTTTTGTATTCTATGGTTATGAAACCATTAAATTTAATTTTAGGATCCAGTGGTAAAACAGGATCAAGAATCGTAAAAAAACTAATCCAAAACCAAATCCCTGTTCGTTTGGGTTCAAGGACACAATCTCCATCTTTTGACTGGGAAATGCCTGAAACTTGGGACGAAGTGATAAGAGGTGTGGATCATATTTATATATCCTACCAACCTGACTTGGCAATTCCACAATCAATCCAACACATTCAAAAATTGATCGAACTGGCTAAAAAAAACAAAGTAAAACGATTGGTTTTATTGTCTGGACGAGGTGAACCAGAAGCAATCGCCTGTGAAAAGTTAGTGGAACAGTCTGGATTGGAATACACAATTTTAAGTTCTAGTTGGTTTTCGCAAAATTTTAGTGAAGGTATGTTTCTCAATCAGATTCTGGAAAGGAAGATCATTTTTCCGAAAGTTAATACAAGGGAACCTTTTGTTGATTTGGAAGACTTAACAGACCTTGCCGTTGCAGCACTTACAAATGACCAACATATAAATAAACGTTATGAACTGACAGGACCTTCGCTCTACAAATTTGAGGAATCATTTGGTATGATCGCAAAAGAGATCGAAGAAACAATCATTTTTGAAGAAATTCCTTTAAAAGATTATATTTTCATGTTAAGTGAATTTGGTCTTCCAAAAGATACCATTTGGCTCATTCAATATTTATTTGAAAATGTATTAGATGGTAGGAACGAATCTGTTAGTAATGATTTTGAATTGGCAATGGGGCGAAAACCAAATCAATTTATTGATTATGTGAAAAGAACTGCAAAAACAGGCGTATGGAATATTCATACACCTTAATCTTTTCCAAAGTCTGAAATTTTACCCATCTCATATTTCAAATATAGAAATACAAAGGATGGGTAAATTCTCTGTTACTGTTCGTTCGGGTATCCACCGTAAGTCATTTTACCGATAAGGTAAATGGGGCTTTTCCCTTCTACAAGAACTCTTTGGTTTAATTTTGTTTGTAATTCTTGTAAGGTTGTTAGTGGATACGAAGTATTTTCTTTGTTCACAACTAATGCATAGTGGTAAGAAGAAGATTGGTTTTCATCCAAATCTAAATCATCCCAAAGATACATGACATTCCCAGAACCTAAATCACGATTGGGATCATTTTTGATAACAACTTCGTTAGGTTGGTGTACTGGTGAATTAGGAATTTGGTCTGAATAGAGTTTTTTTTCAGTGATCACAATGACTTTTGTAGGATCAAAATGTGGTGGTAAATAAAATTCGGAAGGTGCATTGGAAAACCTTCCTCTCCAAACTACGAATAGAAATCGTTTGTCACCGAAAAATTTCACTTCGTTGTTTCCTGGTTTGATAGCAGCCCAAGAAAACATTTTGTTCCAAGTATCAAAACCAATTGCATTGTAGTGGCTTGTCATCATTCGGCCTTGTGATTTACGCACATAGGCTCTTGTGATAACATAAGGATCTACATTCATATTGGTTCCATAATTGCCAACGACTGAAAAGTCTTCATCATTCCAAGCATCTTTTGTAGTGATGAGTTTTGTTGGATTTCCATTTTTATACTCAGAATGACGGTCATAATAATAATCCCAATGCCATTGGGTACCGGAAACATTTGGATTGTAAAAATCGGCAAATCTTGTTTTTGTCGATTGCCCCTTGTCAGAGATTTCCATGGCTTGGTATACAGCATTAATCATTCTAGGTGTGTCTTTTGCACCCGTTCCCTTTAACCACATCCCAAATTCACTCAAAAACATTGGAATTTTTAAAAACCTTGCTTCTGTCCGAATTTCATCTAAGTATTTAAAATAAGTTGCATTGTCGATACCTGTTAAATCAACTCCCATCCTACCTGCGTCATAAAAATGTGAATTAAATACAAATCCCTCTCCAGGAGGTGCATTTAAATGTCCTCCACCTGTAGCAGGTGCAATCGCAGAACCGATGTTTGTATTCCAAAATACAAGAGGTTCTGCAAATACCCATTTGTTTGCCCATCCATTTTGGTTAAGGATGGTTCTAATTTTTTGGTACATCGGCCAAAGTTTTTCATTATCCCAACGTTTTGGAGTTAGACCTTCCATTCCGCCATCGACAGGTTCATTAAATGGATCAAGGCCGATGATGTAAGAAAACTCTTCAGGTGATAATTGGTTTTTGATATAAGAGACTGTTTTTTCAATTTGCCAAAGGTATTCTGTCTGCATATAACGAATACCGGATGAAGTAGTAACTGGGGCATTATTCCAAAAATTTCTAAATGCCCTTCGGATAGCTTCGTTTGTTAAATTGTTTTGGCTCCAACTTGCACAGACAAACCCACAATACTCTTTTGGATAATTTCCATTTTTTGTAATCCATAATGGTGCGCCATTTCCTGTATGCCAAGAATTCTGGTTGAATAAATGCCTTGAAAACAAGTCTTGGTGGTAATCTAAGAGTACATAAATCCTTTTGGAAGTGACTTTTTTAATTTGAGAGATGACGTTATCTAAATACAAATAATCGATTTTGTCTACATCTGGGTGGACACCTTCCCAAGCAATCGTATACCGAATCATATTGGATCCAGTTGTTTTCGTTAATTGCCTCATCGCATCTTCGGTATCGTTTGCATTTTTGAATGGTTTAAATCCATGTTCAGCCAATTTCACAGTACCCGATACATTGAACCCACGAAAGGAAGTTTCACGTCCCAGTCCATCTATCCAAATGGCATCAGTAAAATTTCCAAATGATTTATTACTCACATATAACTCTCGTTCTTCTGATGAGTTTATATAACCTAAATCATGGGTAATATTTCCAGATTGTAATGCTGACCTTTGTTGCCCTGTACTAACAGAACTTACTTCCAATACATGTTGGGAATTTTGTAATAAGGGAAGGAGATTTTTAGGCCCTTCATTGTTAGGAGCACAATACAGGTGTAATGTGAATAGAATACAACTGGTAATTTGTCTCCCATAGATTCTTGGTTTTTTCGGGTTGTCCATACTTGCCTCTCTCTCGTTTTCGCGATTAGGGGACAGTTCCCTGATACTAGTCGACACTTGTCGAGTAAAAAATGACACAATAATACCATATTTATTTTAGAGAATTTGAGAAAGTATCTCCAGAACAACTCCAAACCACCTTTTCTGAACGTTGGTCAAATAAAACCCGACTTATGTCGATTATTTTCTTGCCATATTTTTAACATCGTTTAGACTTAAGTCCCAGAATTGACCCAGGGAACCCTTTGGTAAGTTCATGCGAAAAATAACAGAATGAGAAATTTAGATTCGGAGAGAGTATATGAATTCCCAAATAAGTACCTTGGTTCGCCTGAGTGTATCCATAGTGACCCTACTTTTTGTTTTGTCCTGTTCTGACAAAAAGTCGTCCCAACCCGCCATACTTGGATTAGTTGGTCTAGGCCAAAATGATCCAACGAGTGAATTAGGATCAGATCTTAGTTCTGCAACTGGAGTAAGCCGTGCCGTTGCACCTAGTCTTGGTTCTTCACCATATTTAGTAGGAGTGGGTATTTCTGATATTACTGGTCCTGCTGCAGAAGTTGGAATGATGGGATTTGCTGAATCTGCCCAAAAGACTGAAGGGATTTATATGCGACTTTGGTCTCGAGCATACATCATCGGTGATGCTTCTAAACGAGTTGTATTTGTCAGTGCCGATTTAGGAATGATTTTCCAATCAATCAAACAAGCAGTGAGCAAAAAAATTGCAACAGACGCTGAACTAGCTCCATATTATTCAGAAGCAAACGTTTTGTTATCTGCAACTCATACACATAGTGGTCCTGGTGGATACTCACACTATTTTTTATACAATGCTACAACTTCTGGTTTTATCAAAGAAAACTTTGATGTGATCGTAAACGGAATTTATCGATCCATTAAGTTAGCACACCAAAATTTGGTGCCTGGGAATGTATACATCAACCAAGGGGAATTAACTGATGCGAGTAAAAACAGATCAGTAGAAGCCTATGATAAAAATCCAAGTAGCGAGCGAAATTTTTATTCATCAAATGTAGACCAAACGATGACTTTATTGAAGTTAGTTGCGGCTGATGGCAGAGAACTTGGGATGGTGAACTGGTTTGCAGTGCATCCTACCAATGTTGGACCAACAAACAAACTCATCGGTGGTGATAATAAAGGATTAGCTTCTTATTTATTTGAGAAAAGCAAAGGTACAAATTACACTGCCAACCAAACTTTCGTTGGTGCTTTTGCCCAATCGAATTCAGGCGATGTAACCCCTAATTTATGGGGACCTGCAGATGGTGTGAATGATTACTCAAGGCAAAATATCATTGCTAATAAACAATACCAAAAAGCAGCCAGTTTATACCAATCTGCAAATACACAAGTATCTGGATCGATTGATTTCCGACATACTTATGTTAACTTTTCAAATTTATACGTGAGTAGTGTGGGTACAACTACTTGCCCTGCGGGGATGGGAGCTTCTTTTTCTGCGGGTAGTGTGGAAGACAATGCAGTTTCAGTCGATTTTTTTGATGAAGGAACTACTGTAGATTCATTAGATTGGAATTCCAACACAGCTGATGCGTTTAAAGCAAGTTTTCTTGGTGGAGCACTCGGAGTATTATGGCCAAGTTCCGTTAGTGAATCATATAAGTTGTGTCATGCGGAAAAACCAGTCCTAATTCCTACAGGAGTAGCTAGTTTTGATGGAAATCCTTGGACACCTCCCATCATTCCAATCCAAATCGTAAAAATTGGTAACCTATCCATACTCGCAATCCCAGCAGAAGTATCCACAATGGCTGGACGAAGGATTCGTTCCCTTGTGAAAAATATTATGGAAAATGAATACACTGTCGTTGCAGCACTTTCCAATTCCTATACATCTTATCTTACAACAAGAGAAGAATATTCATCACAACAATACGAAGGTGCATCAACTCAATTTGGACCAAACACTTTAAAAGCGTATGAACAAGAGTTCGGTAAACTTGCAACCGCTTTACGAAATGGAACTCCTGTAACAAGTGGGCCAACCCCTCCAGATTTAACCAATTTCCAAGCAACATTCCAAACAGGAGTTGTTTTTGATGATGTTCCATTATTCAAAAGTTTTGGAAATGTTGTAACACAACCAGCATCCACATACGCTAGTGGTGCAAAAGTATCTGCTGTATTTTGGGGAGCACATCCTAAAAACAATATGTTGATTGGAAGTAGTTTTGTTGATGTGGAACGCCTAAACGGATCCGCATGGACAGTGGTCGCTCGAGACAACGATCCATCAACAACGTATAAATGGCAAAGGGATGGAATTGCGTATTCAAAAATTACAACAACTTGGGATTCCACTTCCTACCCGAAAGGGACATACCGTATCCGCCATCGTGGGCATTGGAAATCTGGATGGACAGGTGCCATCAGCGCTTACCAGGGAGTTACGAACAATTTTACAATCCAATAGGAATATCTGAACAATTACCTCGCCTGGCCCAAGTATTGGGTCAGGATTTTTTCTTTGCATCGGGATTGACTAGTTAGGATTGCGAAAGATGCTCGTACTATGGATAAATTGGTAGACGCATCCCTCTCTCCTGACCTTGCTTCAAGGCCGTTTAAATTTACAAGTAAACAAGGAAGGAACCGAAGGGCTCAACTTTTATCTATAGCGTTTGAACTGTTAAAAGAAAAAAGTCCTGAAGAGATTAGTTTTGCTGATATTTGCAAAAAAGCTAAAATTCCTAGACCTTCTGCTTATCATTTTTTTCCAAACGTAGAAGCGATATTTCACGGAATCCGTTTGTTACATTCAGAAGGTATGGTCGAAAAACTGACTGCTTTGAATCATGAAACGTTTCATACATGGAAAGAATACATTGAAAGGTCAATCGATGTTGCTATCGAAGTTACCAACTCAGAAATTGCTTTTCCTCGTTTGATTTATGGATACCGAATGAGTAATCCAGAAATGCGTTTAGTTGGCCAAGAATTAGACATAAAATTGGCTAATCTTACGAAACAAGGGTTAGTTGAAAGATTTCATCTACCAAACCTTAGTATTTTGGATCAGATTTTCGGAGTTGCTATTTCTATTCCAGATTCTCTATTAAAACTTTCTTATCGTTCCTATGGAGATTTTACTCCTTGGATGGTGGGAGAAGCAAAAAAAGCTACTATTTCCTACCTCTTGAATTATTTTCCAGAAGTATGTGAACAAAAAAAATAGTTAACTTTTCATTCCATTATAAGCATATTCAGTTACAGTTTGGATAAATTTTTCCATCTCTTTGGTATCGTTTTTCATTTGTAAACGGCCTTCTAAAAACAACATTGCAATTCCATGAATCATGGCCCAAGATGCCAATGTTTTTTCTCTTGTTTGGCCTTTTTCTAAATACCCTAGGTTTTGGCCCATACGGATGATTTCATGTAACTGGCGATAGGTTCTTCTCGAAACAGAAGACAAAGTTGGATTTAGGTTTGATTCAACTCCCATTCCACCAAACATAATTCTCGCAAACTGCCGATTATTCATGATAAATTGAAAATAGGTCCATCCAAGAGCACGGTAACGACCTTTAAAGTCTTGTTCTGTTTTTTGTAATTCTATCTGATATGATTCAAAATATTTTTGGAAACCAATTTCTGCGATTGCTGAAAATAACGCATGTTTGTTTTCGAAGTGATGGTAACTTGCTACATGACTCACTCCAGCTTTAGCGGCTACTTTTCTTAATGAAATTTCTTCGAGTGAAGTTGTTTCTAATAATTCGACACCTGCTTGGATGAGTGTTTCTCGAACATTAACGCTGTTCAATTTGTTCGGTCGGCCGACTCGTGTTACTTTTTTTCCTTTTCCTTTTTGTTTTTTAGCTACCATTTCTGGTCATTTTGAATTGAATTCAATAAATTGACTACCAGATATTTACCGTTGGTAATTTAATACTTGTTCCTAATTTTAATTATATTACCAATGGTAAATTAATTCGTTTTTTGAGGGAATTTTATGAATACTGCCTTTACACCTATCCAACTAGGGAATGTGACACTACCCAATCGATTTTTGATGGGATCTATGCATTTAGGAGTGGAAGGGGAAACTGGAGTTGCCAATCGTATGGCCAATTTTTATGGCAAACGTTTGGAAGGTGGTGTTGGGATGATTGTCACTGGTGGAATCAGTGTCAATGAAGAAGGGAAAGGTTCAAAATCTTTTTTCCAATTTTTAAATCCTGAACATGCAAATGAATTAAAAATTTTAAACCAATCCTTAAAAGGTAAGGGAATCTTATGTGCTCAATTATTCCACGCTGGCCGATATGCCTTTGATCGGAATTGTGTTGCACCATCGGCAATTAGAGCACCAATCAATCGTTATGTGCCAAAGGCTCTTTCTGAAGATGATTGTTGGAGAACAATTGAAGATTTTGGTCGTTCTGCTAAAATTGCATACGAAGTTGGATTTGGTGCCGTGGAAATTATGGGTAGTGAAGGTTACCTGTTAAATCAATTTTTTTCACCAGTGACCAACCATCGTGATGATTATTTTGGTGGAGATACAAAACGAAGGATGAACTTTTCGATCGAAGTTTTACGAGCCGTTAAAAAAAATCTGCCGGAAGGGTTTCCTATTATATTTCGAATGTCAGGCATTGACTTGATTCCAGGAAATCCAAGTTTTGAAGACGTGATAGGATTATCCAATGCACTTCGAGATGAAAATGCCACTGCTCTCAATATTGGCATTGGATGGCATGAATCAAGAATACCTACCATAAGCCAACTTGTTCCAAGAGGAGCTTGGGTTCCCATCGCTCGTCGGATCAAAGAAAATACACCTGGCATTCCCATCATTGCTTCCAATCGAGTGAATGATGCATCTACAATTGAAAAAGTATTCTCAGAACAAAGTGTTGATATGATTTCGATGGCTAGACCATTTCTTGCTGATCCATTCATCGTTCAAAAATTGCAGACTGGACATTCTGAAAGAATAAATACTTGTGTAGCTTGTAACCAAGCATGCCTTGATCATGCATTCCAAGAAAAACACGTTTCTTGCATCGTTAATCCGATCGCAATGAACGAAGAAAAATACCAAATTATAAAAACAAAAACACCTAAAAATGTTTTAGTCATCGGAACAGGGCCAGCAGGATTAGAAGCAGCAAGAGCTGCAAAAGAACTTGGTCATGATGTAACAATTTTTGAAAAACGCGACCAAATTGGCGGCCAATTCCAGTTAGCATCCCATATACCTGGAAAATCTGAATTTAATGAAACAATTCGATTTTTTAAAAATGAACTAAATGCGATTGGTGTGACTGTACAATTGAATACAGAAGCAACGTTGGATAATATCAAAGCCAAAAACTCAGATGTTGTAATCTTTGCAAGTGGTGTGATTCCAAGAGAATTTCAATTGAAAGGTCTTGAATTATTACCTCATGGGAGTTACGCAGATTATCTAACTGGAAAATTTGTTCCTGGAAAACAAGTAGCTGTTATTGGAGGTGGTGGAATTGGAGTTGATGTGGCACACCGATTAACGGAAGAAAATGATCCAACGTTAGAATCCTATGATAAAAAATATAATATTTCATCTTTCACAAATGCAGTGGTACAACCAGAAAAATCGACACGGAAAGTAGCAGTGTTCCGAAGGAATGGAAAACATGGAGCTGGATTAGGACCAACAACATTCTGGGCACTGAAACAAGAATTAGAATCAGTTGGTGTTGAGTTTTTCCAAGGTTTAAGTTATAAAGAGGTAACAAAAGATGGACTTCTTGTTGAATTTAAAAATGGCGAAGAGTTTTTATACCCATGTGATTCGATTATATTATGTGTAGGACAGGAAAAAGAAAATTCATTGTATGAAGAGTTTGTAAAACAATTTCCAAACAAAAAAAGTATTTTAATCGGTGGGGCAAAAGATGCTAAAAATATCGACGCCAAACGAGCATTTTTCGAAGGACTAGAAGCAGCTTACAGTATTTAAGGAGACAAATATGATCGCAAATAATTATTTTTCAGATGATAAAGATTTACAATTGATATACAACCAACTAATCGATTGGGAATCAATTGTAAAAGAAACCGAAGGAGAAGGATTTTTTGATCACAAAGTGTATTCAGAAACCAACAATTCGCGCTATGAAATGGCACCTTCTACTTTAGAAGAAGCGATGGAATTGTACACTTCAAGTTTAGATGCCATGGGTGATTTTTTCGGAAAAGATGTATCTCAAAAATCACAAATTATGGATCGTAATGAATTAAAATATGAAAATGGAAAGGTGATATTTCCAAAAGAAACGATCGAAATATATGAAAAATTTCGAAACACAGGTCTTATGGGATATTCACTTCCAAGAGAGGCAGGTGGTTTGAATTTTCCTGCTACAGTTGGTGCGATTTATGCGATGATTATGGCTCGGGCTGATGTTGCTTTTTGTATGACAACAACCCTTCTTAATTTAGCACAAATTGTTTCTCGATTTGGTACAAAAGAACAAATTGAAAGTTATGCGACAAAGGCCGCAACAGGTGAATGTTTGTTTGCCATGTCTTTAACAGAACCTGATTTTGGATCCGATTTGAATAGTGTAAGGACTGTTGCCGTCAAACAAGACGATGGAAGTTATCGATTAACAGGAACTAAACGTTTTATTTCCCAAGGATGTGGGCTTGGCGAATACCCGGCTCTATTATTGACGCTAGCAAGGACAGGAAAACCAGATGGTGGAGCGAGGGGCCTTTCTGTTTTTTTAGTAAAAAGTTCTGACATTTTAGTGGCTGGAATCGAGAAAAAAATGGGGCTACATGGTTCTCCCACATGTGAGATTGTTTATGACAATAGTTACGGTGAAATATTAGGGGAAGAAGGACTTGGACTCACTCGTTATACAGCTGGTATGACAAATTTTATGCGCCTTGTAAGTGCTTCCGGCGGATGTGGTGGTGGAGCTGCTGCTTATTTTGAATCAGTGAAATATGCAAATGAAAGAAGGCAATTTGGAAAAACCATTGGTGAAATTCCTGCAGTTGCTGAAATGATTCATAAAATTAAACGCGAAACAAATGCTATGCGACTCCTCACTTTAGAAACAGCCCGTGTGATTGATATGTACCAACACCACCAAATCCGATTGGAAAAAGCAGGTAAGGAAGACAGGGAAATTAGAAAAGATGAAAAAGTTAAATATTGGTCCACACTTGCATCAACTCTCACTCCAATGGCAAAATATTATAGTTCAGAAGAAGGTCACAAGTGTACAAATCTAGCAGTACAAGTGTATGGTGGTGCTGGATACACTGAAGATTACGATATTTCTCGGATGTTTCGAGATTCACGTATCAATACGATTTATGAAGGTACTTCACAAATCCATGTCCGAATCGCAACTGGCGCAATCCTTGCTGGTATGGCTGGGGATGGGAACTTTCGCAAATATCTAACGTCTTTGAAAGCAGAAATTCCAAAACCAACACCTTTTTTATTAGAACAAGAACGAGTATTGGAAGAATCCATTCGTGTAATGCGAAATATCCAGGAAGAGGTAAAAAAAGAAACAGTTGCTGAGAACCTGATGATTCAAATGACTCGTTTCATATCAAGTCTGTTATACGAAAAATCAATTTCCAAAATTCAAGACTCAGCTGAAAAAGAAATTTGGGAAAAAGATTGTAAGGCTTATGTGATAGATAGTGCAGCGATCGCTCAGTCCTGTCTCTATCGAATTTTATACTTTGAATGATCTAATCTAGTGAAAAAATTCACTTAACGGTGGTTAATATTTTTTCGACAGTATCCAAAATCCTTTGGATAGTAGTTGGATCTCCATAACCACCGGCGGTTGTAACAATAACCATATCGTAATTAGGGATGGCGAAAATGAGCTGCCCACCATTCCCAAGTGCAACTGACCATGGAATTTTTTTCTCTGCCAAAATAGTTTCTCCAAGCCACCATTGGTATCCGTAGAATAGTGCAACTCCATCCTTACGGAATATTTTAACTTCGGAATTGATATGTTTTTTAAGGGAATCATTTATCCATTGTTTGGAGACAATTTGTTTTCCTTTCCAATGTCCTCCATTTAAGACTAACCTTCCCAATTTTAACATATCCCTTGGCCTTAATCTAAGGCCAACATGGGCAAGTGCTCTTCCATTCCTGTCCTCTACCCATTCAAAGTTTTGAATCTCTAATGGAGTGAATAACCATTCTTTCGCTAGTTCTTTTAAAGATTTATTAGTTTTTTTAGTTAAGATATCAGAAAGAACAGACGTTCCACCTCCATTATAATTGAATTTAGTTCCTTGTGAATGGAGCAAGTCTCTGTCAAAAAAGAATTGGGTTAAGTCTTTTTTCCAAAGAAGACGTGTTTCATCACTGAATATAAATCCATACCTCCATTCTTCCCAATCGAGGCCACTACTCATCGTTAGAAGGTGTTTCCATGTAATGTTTTGTTTGGGATCGTTTAGAGATATTTCTAAGTTTGGATAATACGAAAGTACTGAAACATCCACTCCATCGATTATTTTTTTATCGATGGCAATTCCAAAAAGTAAAGAAACAACGGATTTACTAACAGACCTAACATCATGTAAAGTATTTGTATCAAACTGAGTTTCTCCGTCGAATGGGAACCTTGTGCCATATCGTTTGTTAAATGGGTGGTCGGCTCTTGTATTGTATACTTCGGTTACAATTTTTCCATGCCTTTCAATGAGAAACGAATGGAATTCGCTGTCTTTGGAGGCAATTTCATTTATATACCGACAAAACTGATTTTGATCAAATCCTGTTTCTAGATTCGTTGTGATTTGCCATTCACGATCTAAAATGGGTTTGGGGCATATTTCAATCTTCGTTGGTTCCGACAGGATGCTAGAGTTAACGAAAGTTAAGGTGAAAAAAATGAAATGGATGGAAGTTTGTTTAAGGTTCATTTCAAATGCCGAGGAGAAGGATACAGAGAGGATAAACAAACAAATGTCGTTAGGAAATCACAAAAATATGCCATTTTAGAAAAGCGAAAGTGAATTATTTCTAAGGAATATGTTGACTCGGTTCCAAAATGGCTTAACGATTCAGCAGAGGTTTTTTTATGAAAAAAATTCTGACGATTCTATTAGGGTTCACTTTATTTGCTGTGCCTTCTTTGTTTTCACGTGATAAAGATGGCCAAGGCAAAATGATGATGGCAGCTGATCATTTCAAAAAAATGGATACGGACGGGGATAAAAAAATATCCAAAGAAGAATGGCAAAAGTACCACGATGGTTTTTTCCAAGAATTAGACAAAGATGGAGATGGATCTGTTTCCTTTGATGAACTTAAAGAGAAACGTATGGACCAAAAAGAAAAAATGAAGGAAAAAGCCAAAGATAAGAAAAAACAGGGGAATCAAAAAAAACAAACGAAAGATTCCGAATGATCAGATCAAAAGAATCGTAAATGGGTATTGATTTCTTCCTAAGACACATTCAATAATCGAAACAATGTTTAGATCGGTTCTCCTTTGGGGAATCGATTCTTTAAACTCATTCTATTCCATGTTAAAATTCACAAATTTTGTCTATTGTTCGAAAAAAGTGATATTTTTGATTCTGTTTTTAATATTTTTTGAAACCTTTCTTTCGATTGACCTTCTTATGAAAGTAAAGTGACATATAAGTAGTCAATACGAATGAAAGCCAAATCAGCAAAAGATAAACCTTCTCCAAAAAAAAAGAAACCTTCGGCCAAAAAAAACTCCAAACGAATTTCAACTTCTCCTTCAAAAGTAACTTCGAAAAATCAAAATTCTAAAAAATTACCATTACCAATAAATACTAATAAAACCAATGAAACTTTATCACCGATTAAAGATCTGATTGATACAGTTCATGAGTATTCCATTGGTCATGAAATCGCGAATGCCGTGACTCATGGAATTGGAGGTGGATTAAGTATCGCTGGATTATCTGTTTTACTTACAATGGCGGTTTTGTATGGTGATGTCTGGCATATAGTCAGTTCAGCCATTTATGGCGCTACACTTATAATTCTTTATTTGGCTTCCACTTTGTACCATGGGATTTACCACACGGCAACAAAACGTATCTTCAAAGTGATTGATCATGCATCCATATACCTCTTAATTGCAGGTACATACACTCCATTTACGCTTGTTAGTTTGCGAGAAAATTCAGAATATGGATGGTTATTGTTTGGCATCATTTGGATTTTAGCATTGATAGGTGTAGTATTATTATTAGTTTTTCCAGGAAAGTATAGCGGAGTTCGAGTTGCTGTTTACATCTTCATGGGATGGCTTGCGATTTTTGTGATGAAAGACATCCGAACAGCCATCGGTGTGGGTGGGATGACTTGGTTAGTTGCTGGAGGTTTGAGTTATACTTTTGGAGTTATTTTTTATCTTTGGGACCGTTTGCCGATGAACCATGCCATTTGGCATCTGTTTGTACTTTCAGGAAGTATTTGTCATTTTTTTGCGATACTTTTTTACGTGATTCCCACAACACCACGATGAAAAATATGTTTGTCAAAAAATTTACCATAAGTATGATTTTGCTTCTTATCGACCATACCTTGGTTGTTAAGTAGGAGAATATATGAGAACATTGGTCACGTTTAGTTTTGCGTTGGTTGTATTCTTTTCATCAACCGCCGTGTTTGCAGAAGATTGTTTTTTGTGTGGTAGTGGAAGCACAAACGGTTGCCAACAATGCCGAGGAAAAGATAGAAGAGCATGCGAAGACAAAGGTTGTAAAATTTCTGGAACTTCCTCTTGTTCAACAGCAGCCAATGTGAAAGTTTGTAAAGCTGAAAGGGGATATGAAGATTTAACGATCTTGGGAACAAAGAAACAAAACAACCAACCAACTCTTAAATTCAATTAATGTTTTCAGAAACCTACCTAATTAAAATTAGGTGGGTTTTTTAATCTCTTTTTATAGCTTCGCTACCTCGATAGCAACATTTCCTTTTTTATGACCAGCTTCTACATAACGATGAGCTTCTACCATTTCTTCTAAGGGATAAGTTCGATCAATGTTCACCTTGTATTTTCCAAGATTAACCAGTGTGAGTAAAAAATTGAGATTGTCTAAGGTTTCTTTGATTGGGCCAATATGAATTTTGATACGTTTGAATAATGAAATCCAGATTGATTCCCACATTTGAGCAAAGGAAGCACCAACTAACACTAAATTTCCACCTTTTTTTAAAAATAACAAATCTGTGTTAATTTCAGTTTTGCCAACACATTCAAATACAATATCATACTTCAAAGTATTCTTTTGAGATAAAAAAGTTTCGTAATTGATGGCCTCATCTGCACCGAGTGACTTCACTAGTTCAAAGTTACCTTGGCTACACACTGCTGTTACTTTTGCACCAAAATGTTTTGCCAATTGAATTGCAGCGGAACCGACCGATCCTGACGCGCCGTAAATCACTATTGTTTGGTTATTTTGAATTTTACATTTTTCAATGAAATCAATTGCAGTGAGTCCTCCAAAACTGATTGTTGCTCCTTCTGCAAATGACATTGTATTTGGTAGTTTTGTCACAAGCGAAGTTTCTGAAACACAAACGTATTCGGCATAAGCACCCATATTCATTCCAGTGGATCCAAGGACTTTATCTCCCACTTGAAATTGAGTAACATTTTTCCCAATTGAGTCTACAACTCCTGCATAACTAATCCCAAGAATCACAGTTCGAGGTTTGAAAAATCCAAAAATCAATCGAACTAGTTTTGGATCAGCTTTTCTTAGCCTCCAATCACCTGAATTGACAGAGGTATTTATAATTTTGACTCGAATTTGATTGTCTTTTGGATTTGGAATATCCCAATTTTCCAATTTTAAAACTTCAGGTGGTCCATATTTACGACAGGTGATTACTTTCAAAGGATACTCTCCTGGTTCCGAAAATAACTTACAGTGTAAGTATGTCAATGAAATATATTTCTAAACCGTTTGAAAAAACAAATCGTTAAGTAGTGGATTTTGTGATAGTATTTGTGAATTATATACGAAAGTAGAATAGGAAACTAAAAAGTTTGTCGGTCAAAAAGAAAATTCAAAAAACAAGGAAACCACTATCAAGAGAACTTTTGATCCAAACAGCAGTTTCATTTGCTGATCAAAATGGCATTGATACACTTTCCATGCGGAATTTGGCAAATACACTTGGTGTGGAAGCCATGTCATTGTATAATCATATCAAAAATAAAGATGAAGTTCTAGATGGAATGGTGGAAAATTTGGTAAAACTATTTTATCTGCCAAAGTTAGGTGGTGATTGGAAAAAAGAAATGAAAAAGAGGGCCAAGTCTGTCAGGGAAGTCCTAACTTTACATCCGTGGTTAACCATGTTACTTGTAGCAAGAGTGAATATTGGTGAGTATATGTTGCGGTATTTTAATGATACCTTAGGTTGTTTGGTTGAATCTGGTTTTACTTATAAACAGGCTGATCAAATTTTGAATGTTATTGATAGCCATATTTATGGATTTACATTACAGGAATTAAATTTCCCTTTTGCCGCTGAGGACTATTCAAAAAAGGCAACTGAATATTTGCCAATGATTCCTAGTGAAGGATTACCCTATTTTTACAACCTAACAAAGGAAGTATCTTCAGGCCGATACAATGGAAAACAAAATTTTGATTTTGGATTGGATTTAATCCTAAATGGACTAAATCCGAATCCAAAGAAGTATTAACTACTTAAATAGCAAACACAGTTTGGAAAGTGAAAAAACTTGAATTAGGTTTGAAATCGTATCGTCGGTAAGGATCGGTTTCATACGGATTGTTTTTTTGGTTTCGAATTGCGTCACCAGCATACAAGGAACTTGCACCAAACCAAAATGAAACATTTTCAAAAGGAGTGATGATATAAATCAAATTCACTTCTGTTGCCACATGTTTCCCTAGTTTTTGTCGGTTTGGATTGTATGCTTCTGTATTGAAAAAATCTTCTGTCGAAGCTGTTTCACCTGTAGCCTTACTACCTGCTACATAATTATTATTATCATAATAACCATCTTGTAACTTAACTTTATAATACCAGTGTGGGTTGATAACAAAGGTACCCCATTTTGCAGATTCAAATTTAATATGAACGGAATAATCCTTTATGTTTTGCCAGAATACCAAACCGGAATTTCCGTTCCCAGCAAAAGGAATCGCTCCTCCCGCCATCCGTCTTGTGGCAAACATTGGATTGTATGTTGCAGCACTACTGTCATTTCTATTCGGATCACCTGAGGCTTGCACATATTGAATCCCGATCCTGAATTCTTTTACAGGAGTATATCCTAATTGAGCGGCGACAATATTTGCTTTGTAACGCACGGGATCAGAATGTGGAGGTGGTTCTCCAGTGATTTTATTGGTTTTTAAGGCTCCATTTTGGTTGATCCAATCCGGTGATACTCGTTCCCCAGTAAATCCAGTTTGCCAAGCTGCTTCCACCATCCAATCAATTCCTGTTTCCTTCGGTAAAGCATTGCCCTTCGTTCTGTTGGTTAATCGAAAACCAGTTGTATTCAATTGGTCTGGATCTCTGTAATAAATGTCTGATCCATAAGGAGTCGTATTCGTAGCCTTTAACTTCTGTTTGTATAATGTAAAGTTATATAATTCAATTCCCAACCATTCCCAAGGTTTGATTCCATAGTGAGCTCCATAATAGGAAGCATTTCCTGGTCCACCTAACCTTGTCGAGTTATTGGAAACCAAACTATTCGCATTGTTTTCAGAGCTAACTACGGCGCCAAATACATCAAAACTTTGTTTTTGTATTGTTAGAGTGGCTCGAACTGCATCAAATGAGTTACCATTCAAACTATCGTTTCTTGCCCCGACGATCCTTCCATCTCCAAAGTCTAAAATCTGACGACCAGTCCTAACTCGAAACATTTGGTTGGTTGTTTTTAAATCTAAAAATGCTTCTCTAAACCCTGCATAATTATTCAAAGGGACTTCCCTTTGCCTAGTGGTATCAATTGTAGTCCCTCCATTTGGAATCACTCCAAATCGTTGGTCTGAACTTCCTGAAATGATTTCACCACCCCATAACCGAACATCTTGAAAGGTTAACTTAAAAGTAATGTTAGGTGAAACATCACCAACAAGATAAAATTGAGTTTGGTTACTCACTGTGTTACGGTTGTCTGCAGTGGATCTATCAAAGTCTGTATTATATAGTGAGTCTGCTTTTGGACGAATTCCAAATCCTACTCGGAACCGATCAGCAAACCATAAACTTTTGTTTTCCTGGATCGCCTTTTTTTGTTTGTTTGTGATTTGAAAACTTTTGAAATATTCACCAGCCAAATTCCCTTTCATGGGACTGACAAATTCACTAGCCTCTTCTGGTGGTGGCACATCCTTAGCCTGATCTACTGCTGGTGGGGCAGGTGGTGTAACTTGCGGAGGAGGTGGAGGTGGTTCTTCTTTTTTCACTGGCACAATGAATTGAGCCTTAAGTTCTCCAATACCAGCAAAGAGAGTGAAGCTGATGAGGAGGGCGAGAATTGGTTTGTGCAGTCGTTTGTACATTTGGTACTCCCTTGATTTTTGCCAGTGAACTTAAGTCCTAGTCCGTTTCCTACCCATAAATTTCCAAATGCGTAGGACACCTAGTTTAAGAGATGGTTTTTGTACATTTTATTGAAGAAATTGGATAGTATTTTTTTATATTTTGTAAGAGACATACTTTTTTCTTGGTTCGGTAGAAACTGAAAAGAGGATACGTAAAACTACCAATATTTAGTTTACTTGGACTTTGTTCAGAAAATCATTTCCTTAGTTGTCTTTATGCCAGCATCCTTTTCCCACTATCTGTATCCTTTGCTAGGACAATTTTCAAATGAAAGAGAATTGTTATGGTTGGATTCAATAACAAAAAACAATCCCCAATTGGTCATGGAAGCTTTTGTCAAAGCACCCCGATTTCTTTCCAAAACAATTGTCCACCAACCGAAGGAAATTAAAAATTTGGTCCCTGAAGTGCCTGGTTTCCAAGTGGACCAATGGAATTTGGTTCGTCTAAGTCGTGTTTGGTTTCTGGATCATTTATCCAATCTCCCTAAGGATGAATTTTTACAACGGATAGAAACACTCTTTGACACAGCCGAGCTGAATGAGTTAGTTGCTTTGTTTTCAGCCTTACCTTTGTTCCCTTACCCTGAGATTTGGTTACCGAAAGCTACTGATGCTGTTAGGTCCAATATGGGATTTGTTTTTGATGCGATATCACTTAACAATCCTTATCCTAGTTTGTATTTTTCAGAGTTAGCCTGGAACCAATTGGTATTAAAAACAATTTTTAATGGAAAACCAATTGAATTGATTTATGGACTTTTGCAACGCAGGAATTCTAATTTATCGAATAGTATCCTGGATTTTGTGAAGGAAAGATGGGCTGCGGGTAGAGATGTTCCACCAAATGTATGGCAATTGGTAGCACCTTTTGTTTCAGAAACAGATTTACCAATCATAGAACGACTCTTTTTATCTCATAAAGAGGAAGATAAAATCGCAGCTACACTCTTATGTATCGAATCAAAATTACCATTTGCCATCCAACTACTTATAAAATATCCTAATTACAAAGAAGAATGCGAAAACGGAATCTGGAATTGGTCTAATTTAAAGACAATAATTTAGTATATAATATGTGTGAAAAAAAAATAGACCAATCAAACAATCCTTCTCATTTTGAAAACCAATCGGAATCTAAAGAAATCCCAACACATGTAGATTTACAATGGGATGAATACAAAACAAAAATCCAAGGTTTCAAGTTTTTTGATCCTCATATTCACATGGTTTCCAGAACAACTGATGATTATCAAAATATGGCACAAGCCGGTATAGTCGCTGTCATTGAACCCGCATTTTGGGTTGGGCAACCCCGAACAGGACTTGCAACTTTTAAAGATTATTACAGTAGCCTTGTTGGTTGGGAAAGGTTTCGATCTTCACAATTCGGAATCAAACATTATTGTACCATTGGATTAAATTCACGAGAAGCAAATAACGAACGTTTGGCTGATGAAGTTATGGAAATTCTTCCATTATACATTTATAAAGAAGGTGTTGTCGGGATCGGTGAGATTGGGTTTGACGACCAAACAGAATTGGAAGAAAAATACTATCGATTACAATTAGAACTTGCGAAAGGTGCAAAATTACCTGTTCAAATCCATACACCTCATCGAGATAAAAAACGTGGAACAGAAAGAAGTATGTCAATTGCTTTGGAACATGGACTCGATCCTTCCTGGGTAATCGTTGATCATAATAATGAAGAAACCGTTAAGTCGGTGTTAGACCAAGGTTTTTATGCAGCGTTTACCATTTACCCATTCACAAAAATGGGAAATAAAAGAATGGTATCGATTGTGGAAGAATACGGTGCTGAAAAAATAATGATCAATTCAAGTGCTGATTGGGGTATATCTGATCCACTTGCAATTCCAAAAACAGCAGCACTTATGGTTTCACGTGGGATTTCTCCCGATACGATTCGAAAAGTTACTTATGAAAATGCGATCGAGGCATTTGCAAAAAGTGGACAATTGGATGTAAGTGATTTTGAAAATGGAATCATGTCTGATCCTTCTAATAAATTTCATGGAAATTCCGTTCTACGTGGTGGACAACAACCAAAACGGGATCAAAATTCCCTCTTCATTGATTAAATGAATATAAAAAGTTTTATTGTTTTACTCCGACCTGCAAATCTTGTTACGGCAATTGCAGATAGTCTTGCGGGAATGGCGATTGTTTCTTTTGTTTGGGATAAAGAAGCAGTATTCTTGGTATTCGCAAGTGTATGTTTGTACGGCGGCGGTGTTGTTCTAAATGATTTTTTTGATCGAGTTCTTGATGCAAAAGAAAGACCAGAAAGACCAATTCCTTCTGGAAAAGTAACACCAAATCAAGCCTTAATCCTCGGAGTAACATTACTTGCGATAGGTGTTATTTTCTCTTACTTTTACTCTGAGGTAAGTTTAGTAATCTCTCTCATCATCGTTTTTTTTATACTCTTCTATGATATAATTGCAAAACACCATTTTGTTTTAGGTCCATTGGTTATGGGATTTTGTCGTGGTATGAATTTGGTTTTGGGCATGAGCGTTTTGAAACAAATCCCACTGTTACAATTACCCATTTCTATTTTACCCATCATTTATATTGCTGCAATTACCATCATTAGCCAAAACGAAGTTTTTGGTGGTGGGAAATGGAAGTTTGTGTTTTCTGGATTTTTATATTTTTTTGTATTATTAACACAGGCAATCTATTCCATACATAATCAATTTTTTATTTTTACCTTACCGTTTCTTTGCCTTCATTCTTTTTTACTTTTCCCTCCACTTTGGAAGGCCATTCAAAATCCAATTCCCCCGTTGGTTGGGAATGCTGTGAAAATAGGTGTCATTACTCTTATCTTATTGAACGCAAGTTTTGCGGCAAGTTTCGGTATGATCCCAGTTGCATTAGTCATTCTGATTCTATTACCGATATCATTAATCATAGCAAAATATTTCGCGGTCACATAGTTGTATGAAAGAGCAGTCTCATCAAATCATTCGCTCAGAGTTTCAGGTTTTTTACCAATATGAGGTATTTTTTACAAAGAACTTGTTTTCTCTAGAAAATAAAACTCTTTGCGAGTTTTTTGAATCCCAACCTTTAGATGGTTCAAAGAAAAAAATACTCGTTTTTATTGATGAGAGTATTGTTTCTCATCAAATCCAATTATTAGAATCAATTCGTAGATATTTTGATTTGAACATAAAATCGGTTCAATTAATCAATGATTTGATTGTCATTCCTGGTGGTGAGTCTTCTAAGAACCAAAACGAACACTGGGAGTCAGTTGTATCTTCTATCAATCAATTTGGGATTGATAGGCATTCATATATCATGGTAATTGGCGGTGGGGCAATTTTGGATATGGTTGGTTATGCGGCAGCTGTATCTCACCGTGGCATACGTTTGATAAGAATACCGACAACTGTCCTTTCCCAAAATGATTCAGGAGTAGGTGTTAAAAATAGTATCAATTATTTGGGAAAAAAAAACTTCCTTGGTACGTTTGCACCACCAGTTGCTGTTTTTAATGACTCATCGTTTCTTACTTCTCTTGATGATAGGGATTGGCGTTCTGGAATGGCTGAAGCTGTAAAAGTTTCTCTTATCAAAGATCCAATTTTTTTTGAATGGTTAGAAACCAATTCGCCTGCTTTAGTGAAACGTGATTTAGAAGCAATGGAGTATTTGGTTTTCACATGTGCTAAACTTCATATTGAACATATCAAAAGTGGTGATCCGTTTGAGTTTGGTTCTTCAAGGCCACTAGATTTTGGGCATTGGTTTGCTCATAAATTAGAGTTTTTATCTGGGTTTACAATTCGACATGGTGAGGCTGTGGCTGTGGGTCTTGCCTTGGATACACTCTATTCTTTTTTATGTGGTGATTTAAATGAAGGAGAATGTTCTAGAATTCTGAATTTACTCAAATCACTTGGGTTTCAATTTGACCATTCTATTTTACGTGAAAATGGTAAAGACCATTTACAAATTGCATTAGAGGAATTCAGAGAACACTTGGGGGGAAAACTAACCTTACTCATGCTAAGTGGAATCGGTCGACCCAAAGAAATTCATTCAATGGATGCCAATTTATTGGAATCTGCTTTTTTACATTTGGTTCGAATCTAGTGAAAACAAAATATGGTTTGCTTACATATTGTTCCAATATTCATTCTGGTGAATCATGGTTTGATCATTTTCAAGAATTAAAAACCTACCTACCAAAAATTAAAGAACAAATTTCGCCTAATCTTCCCTTTGCGATTGGACTACGTTTATCAAATGAAGCGTCCATAGTTTTGTCAGAAAAAGAAAATTTAATGGAATGGAAAAACTGGTTACAACAAGAATCTATTTTTGTCATCTCCATCAACGGATTTCCATTCGGTGGTTTTCACTCCGAAGTTGTTAAAGAAGATGTTTATCATCCGGATTGGTCTACAAATGAAAGATATGAATACACAAAAAGACTTTTTACTTTATTAGATGAGATGTTGCCAAAAGGGGAAGAGGGAGGAGTATCTACACCCCCTCTTTCTTATTTTTACTTTGATACAAACGACTTGGATAGAAAAAGTAGAATACTTAAATGTACAGAAAAGATCATCCATACCTTAGTCGATTTAATACATTTTAGAATCAAAACTGGGCGTTTATTACATTTGGATATTGAACCTGAACCGGATGGTTTATTGGGAACTCATTCTGATTTTACCAAGTGGTTTGAAACTGAACTTGTTCCGAGCGCTTTGTCTATCCTTAAAAAAGAATTTGGGTATGATCAAACACTCGCGGTAGAATCTATAAAAGAACATATTCGATTGTGTTTGGATGTTTGCCACCTAGCAGTCACATTCGAAGTGAATGAATACTTGTTTTCTGAATTAAAGAGAACTGGTATAAAAGTGGGTCGGATCCAAATCAGTTCCGCATTGAAAGTGAAATTTTCTGATCATACGCAGGCAACTTTACTTTCATTAAAACCTTTTGATGAAAAAAAATACCTACACCAAGTTGTTTCAGTCAAACAAAACGGTGAAAAAAAATCCTATAGAGATTTAGGAGAGGCAATATCCAATGGTGCTGAAAATGGGGAAGAGTGGAGGATACACTTCCATGTACCAATATTTTTAGAAACATACGGGAATTTTTTGTCCACTCAGGAAGAATTATCATTTGTCTTGGATTTTCATAAACAAAATCCGTTTACCAATGTATTAGAAGTGGAAACATACACTTGGAATGTTCTACCGGAATCACTACAAATCTCACTAGAATCTTCCATCCAAAGAGAACTCAATTGGGTAAAAAAAAAATTAGAATAAAAAAATGAAGGCATTATATATGAATCATAAAAAAACAAAGTTTAATAAAACAGTCGTAATCAACATTGTTGGTCTTTCGAAAAATGTAATTTCAGATGATACCCCGTTTTTAAAAGAATACTTAAAAAAAAGGAACGTGACTCTCGTTGAACCAATGTTACCCGGAGTTACAACAAGTGTACAAAGTACTTACCTAACAGGAAAATGGCCGAAGGATCATGGAATCGTTGGCAATGGTTGGTATGATCGAACAGATGCAGAAGTTAAATTTTGGAAACAATCCAATCATTTGGTTTTGGGAGAAAAAATTTGGGAAAAAGCTAAAAACATCGACCCTAATTTTACATGTTCGAAAATGTTTTGGTGGTACAATATGTACTCGTCAGCGGATTTTTCTGTAACTCCTCGTCCACAATACCACGCTGATGGTGTTAAGGCACCTGATTGTTATTCTCATCCACCATCACTTAGAGACGAACTTCAAAAAGAATTTGGTCCATTTCCACTTTTTAATTTTTGGGGACCAAATGCCAACATTCGATCAACAAAATGGATCAAAGACGCGACAATCTTTGTTGATCAAAAATATGATCCAACACTGACTCTTGTTTATTTACCTCATTTAGATTACGGATTACAAAAGTATGGTTCTGACCCATCTAAGATAAAAAAAGAATTAAACGAATTGGATTTTGTTTTGAAAGAACTTATTGAATACTATCAAAACAGAAAAACAAAAGTGATCCTTCTTTCCGAGTATGGAATCGTTGGGGTACATACACCTATCCACATCAATCAAATTTTAAGAAGGAACAACTTCCTAAACGTAAGAAAAGAAAGATGGTATGAACATCTGGATCCAGGTATTTCCAAAGCATTTTCTGTTTCAGACCACCAAATTTCCCATATTTATTGTAAAGACCAAAAGACAGTGGAAGAGGTTAGGAGGATAGCCAAACAAATAGAAGGTGTAGATTTGGTTTTAGACAAAAATCAGCAAAAAAAATACCATCTAAACCACGAAAGATCTGGTGATTTGGTTTTAGTGGCAAAGGCTGGGTTTTGGTTTACCTATTATTATTGGTTAGATGAAAAGAATGCCCCAGATTACGCCCGCTTGGTGGATATTCATAGAAAACCAGGATACGATCCAACCGAGTTATATCTGAATCCATCACTAAAATTTGTAAAATTAAGAATCCTTTGGAAACTTTTAAAGAAAAAACTTGGGTTTCGCTATTTGATGGATGTGATCCCGTTGGATGCTGGGTTAGTTAAGGGTTCCCATGGTGGGTTACCAGTAAGTGATCAGTTTTACCCCATTTTTTCAGCAGAAATCCCACTCCCGAAAAAAAATATTTCTGCTATAAAAGTGTACGATTTCATTTGGAAGCAGATGACTTCCGAGATTTAAATGTTTGACTCGTACCTTTAGAAATCATTTTTTTAAAACAGTGTCCGCAGAAGATATCAAAATTGTAACATACTCCAAAGGGGCAGCGATAGTTGTCCAAAATTCAGTCAATACTGGGAATTTTTTCATCGTTAAATCGGGGCGGGTTTCGGTCGATTCCGAGCACATCGTTGTAGACCATGAGTTAGCCTATTATGAAGCAGGAGATAGTTTTGGGTTGGTTTCAGCTCTTACAGAGCACCGTTTCCTTGTCACGTTATTTGCAGATACAGATGTGGAACTTGTTCAGATCCCGATTCGACTCCTAGGTTCTTATCTCAAAGAAAGAAAAGAACTCGCCATGAAGATTTTAGGTCTTTATTCACGAGAACTGCGAACCCTGCAAAAACACCTTTCCAAAGCAAACAAACCAGCTGACCGAGAATACCATCCAGAACGATTGGTTCAAAATGCACGGACATACCTTTCTTGGCAAAAACCAAGTTTGGCTGCTTATTCGTTACAGGCTTTTTTAAAATGGTCAAAAGAAAACCATTCCAATGATTCTGTCCAAGAAGCGACGGAACTCTTTCGTTCTGTTGCCTCTTCCTACAAACCTTTTCCTTGGGACATCATGCAATCTACTTTGGAAGCAGGAGAAGTTCTATTCGTAGAAAGTGAAAAGAGTAATGAAATCTATGTTGTGTTAGAGGGGAATGTAAAACTTTTTGGGATCGTAAGAGGTTTTGAGTATGTAATCGATGTACTTGGGCCTGGAGAAATATTTGGGGAAATGTCACTGATTGACAATGCACCACGAATGGCATCTGCCATTACGGAAACCAAAAGTAAAATCCTAAGAGTTACACCAGAAAATTTATTTGAGTCGGTGGGTCCATCTTTACTCCAAAAGATATTTGAGAGTATTGCACGTAGGATTTGGTTTTCTCACCAAAGACTTGTCATCCTACGTTTGAAAACACCAGTGACTCGTTTGTATGCCTATCTATACAATTCTATACGAGACCAAGACATTCGTTTGGGAAGAAATTTAGACGTAAGCCTTGCTACTCCCCATACCATTTATATCCAAATGGAAGAACTTTGTAATATGTGTGGGATCATTAAATTAAAACAGGAAAGTATCGATGAGTTTAAAGCAGATACAAACCTTGTGATCGAATCCAATCGAATTACGATCAAAAGTCGAAAACGTTTGGAGGAGAAATTAGGACACTTCAAATCCAAAGAGGGCCAAATAGTTGCGTAACCCTATTAAATTTTGTATCATTTTTTCAGACTTGTGATTTAGTTCGGTCATGAAAAAGTTTTTCGTGTATTCCCTTGCCTTGTTTTATATCGTCGCTGGTACGAATCATTTTTTTTCCCCTGAATTTTATTTAGAAATGATGCCTGATTATTTGCCCTTCCATGAACTACTCAACGTCACTAGTGGACTTTCCGAGATCACACTCGGCCTATTAGTTTTGTATGAAAGGATGCGAAAATTGGCATGTTTTGGAATTATCTTACTTTTGCTCGCGATTTACCCTGCCAATATCAATATGTTATTAGAAGCATTGGATGGAAAGGATTTTGGAGTTCCGATCTGGGCATTATATGTTAGATTACCATTTCAATTTTTGTTTATCTATTGTGCATGGGCAGTCCGTGACATCAAATGGTCTGAATCAGCATAATCAAATCAAGGTTTAAGATTGAATGACGAAAGAACTAAAACGAAAACCAAAAGATACACCTAAAAAATTAGGGCAATGGACGTTTTTATCAAATCATTCCCATGTCCTAATTTGTTTGAGTAAAGACCCAGAAATGCGCCTAAAAGACGTTGCGGTTCTTGTTGGAATTACTGAAAGAGCTGTACAAACCATTGTGAAAGATTTGGTAGATGCTTCCATCCTGCAAAAAAGTAAAGATGGAAGGCGAAACCAATACATCATCCAGTCGGAACAAAAACTAAGGCACCCTTTGGAAGCCAATCATTCGATCTCGGAACTTTTAAAATTAGGAAAATGATTCCTAACTTAAGTTAGAAATTTATTTTCCAAACTTGATACGATTGTTACGATTTTTTCATTCTTTGGGACTGGGATTCCATTCAATTTTCCAAGTTTCACTACTTCGCCATTGATGTAATTGATTTCTGTTTTCCTTTTTTTGTCTAAGTCTTGAACCATTGACGTTCTAATTTTAAAATACTTTAATCCCAAACCAATCAAAATCAAATGACGTATCCACTTGGGTAAGGCATTCTTTCCATCACCTAACTTTTGTATGGGAAAAGAACCTGGAACCACTTGTTCTTTTACATTTAAATGGAACATTAAATTTTTAATTTCTGTTAAGATAGAAATTGCTTCCATTCTACCATTTTCATTTAAGAATAATTGACCTAAACTGTTTTGTTTTGAAGCAGCAAGTCCATTGATGATGGAATTTATTGCTAGTTTGTGCCACCTATAACCAGTTATTTGTTCGGTTAAAACAACTTGGATCCAAGGTTCTAAGATTTTTTTCCAAATTGGATCGAGTTTTGATTGGTCAAATCCTCCTAAAATCAAACTTCCAAAATTTGACTGAAAGTACATTCCATCTTCTAGAACTTGTGTATTCCATCCCACAACACCTCCGATGAGTTTGTTATGTAGGTTTGGAAAATAGGATTCAGGTAATCCATTTTGAATTAAAATCCATTTCCCATTTGGATTTAAATTTGATTCTGTCATGGATATATAATCATTCAGGTTTTGATTTTTACACCCGAGGAAAATATAATCATAGGTTTCATTATTTTCTTGGACTAAAGTTAAGTGTTCACTTAAATCCAATTTTGTTATGATTCCATTTGGCCCTTTGAATTGAATGGGAAATTCTTTTAAGTATTGGTATCTTGTTTTGTCTTTGCAAAGGATTTTGAATGGAACTTGGTTTTGGGTGAGGGCATGGAGTATCGTGACTGTTACTGAGCCAATTCCACAAATGGCTATTGTTGGGAAGGAATGATTCATCTTAAATTTGTTACACTACCTGTTCGTTTCTAAAAATCTTCTCTTTTTTATTGACTCTTTTCTGAAATTGAGTAAAAATTAATATCCTATCGATTTGAGGTACCTCATGAAAAAAATGTTTTTTCGCATTTTACCACTCTTGTTAGTTGGAAGTTTGGTTGGGAATTGTATTTATACAGAACTACGAAGCCCAGGCCTAGCAGCAAACATGACACAGTATGTAATGAATTCAGATGATTACCAAATCATTGGTCCAGTGGAAACACAAGGTGAATATGTATCTTGGTTTTTACTCGTGTTAACTGGTGAAACTGGTTATAGTGATTTGTTAAAACAAGCTAGAGAAAAAGGGGGAGATGATATCATCAATTACCGATTCGAATTGAGACAAAAAAGTATTCTACTGGTTGTTTGGAACCGAGTGATTTGGAACGCTTCCGCATTAGCAATCAAATACAAAGACAAAATCAAAAAGTGATCATAGGTTTTTGGCTATTGCCTTGGGGGGATTTATTTCCCTCTAAGTGTGATGACTAATTTTGGATTTTGGAGTTCTTTTCCTGTTTTTTGGAAATAACTTTCCTTAAGTTCGGCAAGTACAGTTTCTTCTAAGGAAGCATTGAGCTCAATGTCTACAATCTCCCCTGAATTTTCGTCAAGTGCATGGTGGTGGACGTCCGTATTTGAATCAAAATGAGTGACCCCAGATTTTAATTCCAAAGTTCCTAAAAGACCTTTCTCTGCAAAGAGTTTCAAGTTATTAAAAATAGTAGCCCGCGATGCATGTGGAAAATGGGTGTTTACCAAATGGAAAACTTCCTCAGCAAAAAGATGTTGGTGTTTCTCTAGAAGCAGGTGGGCCATTTCCAATCGTTGGGAAGTCGGCCGAATCCCGTGAGATTCCAAAAGTTCCTTTGTTTTTTGGTAACTTAGATCCATTTCCATTTCAATTTCTCTGCTCATCAAAATTTGTCAATAATTAGACTAAGTCTAAAACTAAAAGAGAACCGAATTTCCGCACTTGGTCCGAGTCAAAACCCGCTAAATTTGCTACAATGGACCTGTACCTTACCGAACTTCTTGAAACCAATTGAAGGGAGGATGGGTCGGATCAAAATGAATTTTGGATTTCTTGAATCTAACGAATGTTATATTGGTCTTGAGGTTCCACTTTCATTTCCTTTGATCGGAAAAGAGTGAATGGAAATTCGAAAAACAAAACCGAAACCAAAGGATAGAGTTTTGGCAGGTCTAAAAAAATCCTTGCATCTGAACCTAGAACCATTTAAATCCTTTCGGTGTTCTCCCTACGGACTTTATTTCACATCTGTTTGAAAGGTAGCTTCATGAAGTTCCTCTTCATTTGTGTTTTCCTATCTGTTGCCCTTTCCGCAGAAATGGTTCCGTTAGATTCTGGATGGACATTCCAATTAGAAGGAGACTCCACACGTAAAAATATCAAAGTGGGAGTCCCTTTGGTAGAACAAGGATACAAAGTACCTCTGCGTGGGAAATACCACCTTACCATACCTATTTCAGAATTACCTGAATCTTCCTTATCCATTTATCTAGATCGAATTCATTCTGCAGACAAAACTTTTTGGAATGGAAAATTCATAGGTTCTACAGGTGGTATGACACCAGAATATTATGCTTACTGGCATAAGGTTCGGTATTATGAAATTCCCAATTCATACGTTTTGTTAGGTGAAAATCATTTGGAAATCGAAGTGGAGTGTCGTGAAACACAGTTTCGATGTGGGCTTTTTCGCTCCATCCCTATCTTTGGTACTCAGAATGATATAAAAGACAAAATGATTTATGAAGACGTAAATCAAATTCTGATGGCAGCATTATTTTTTGGTATTTTTTTGCAACAAGCTATCGGTTATGCATTAAATCGTTCCAGTAGATCAGGTTTGTATTTAGCGGGGACTGCGATTTTTTTTGTTTGTTGGCGTTTACCCGCCTTAAACAAAATTCATTTTTTAGGATTAAACCCTGAAATACTTGTCAGGTTGTTATTTTTTTGTCAGTTTATTTTTCCTGTTTTTATAATGTTATTTGTTCATACTTTATTTGAACGTAGGATAACAAAAATTGCGTTTCTTACATTTTTATTTGATTCAATCCTTGCTTGTATCCAATTATTGGAACTAAATCCTGATCTACGATTTTATTTTGTTTATGTATGGTATGTTTTACTTGGGATCAAAGTTCCAATCTTAGTCCAATTACTTGCTTCCAATTATAAAAAATCTTCAGAAGCAATTGTTGTATCCATTGGTGCCTTACTTGCTACTTTTTTTGGTATCGCAGATGTGTTAACGGATGTCGTAACAGGAAAAAATGCTTATTTAACACAATATGGTATTTTAACCTTTTTATTTTCAGGTGTCCTTGCCATTGCTCTACAAAGTTCGAGGACAAAACGAGACTTACGTAATTTAAATGAATCCTTAGAGATGATTGTCACACTTCGGACACAAGAACTCCAAAAACAATACAAACTTTTACATGATGATTTAATAATGGCTGCAAGCCTCCAATCAAAATTGATCCCACCAATGGAGTTTCAATACCAAAGACTAAATGTTGCCTCTATGTTTATGCCAATGGAGAAAATCGGAGGTGATTATTTTGACTTTTATGTCCATGAAGATGGATCACTAACTTTTTTGTTATGTGATGTCCTTGGTCATGGGATCGCAGCCGCCCTCATCGCCAGTATGTTGAAAGTGAATTTTTTAGAAATCGCTCCTAAAATAAAAGATCCATCCTCTTTTTTACATGAATTGAATTTAAAAATGTTACCTGTCGTTGAAAAAAACTACATTACAGCTGTTGCTAGCCATTTTGATTTAAATCACCAAGTTTTAACTTATTCAGTAATGGGTCACCCGAGTCCTTTTCACCAAAATTTAAAGGATAATACCTTAGATACTTTGAGTGGTAGGGGACCAATTATGGGATGGAAAAAAGAAATACAATTGGAGACATTTACTCTCCCATTACGTTCGGGAGATCGTTTCTTTTTTTATACGGATGGAATCACAGAAAGCCATAATAAAGAAAAGGAAATGTTCGGAGAATCCCGATTACGTTCCCAACTGACAGAGGGAATTGATTTAAGCCCTAAGGAATTAAACGAAAAAATCAAAAAGGAAATCAAAAAATTTACTTTTCGATTGTCAGATGATGTTACATACTTTACGATCGATTTCCTATGAAATTTTTTGTCAAAAAATTTCGATTACGATTTTTACTCAACGTAGGAATCAACCAACAGCTAGACTTACAAACATCTGTTAGAGTACAATTGGCAAATTTAATTGCTATTTTAGGAATCCTATCCAATCTCCAATACTCCGTATTGTTCACAATCGCCGGCGCACCAAATCATGTGATAATGAACGTCATTCATTTGTTTGTTATCTGTTCATTAGTCTTTATTTTATACTTAAATTTTAAAGAAAAGTATTCCTTAGCTCGAATATTACTTACTATAACAATTTCTATTCCCTTGGTATTTGTTTCGATGGTTAGTTTCGGAAACTCTGGTGGATTTTATTATTATTTTTTGGTATTTGCGTTATCTCCATTTGTATTGTTTTCCTATGAAGATAAGTATTGGATATTACTTGTTTTTTTAGTAAATAACCTATTTTATGTTTGGTTTGAATTTTTTGGAAAACCAGGTGCCTTTATCGAAGGAACATTATTATATAATCCTCAAATCCAAGAATTATTTAGAGTGAATTCTGTTGTATCTTGTTTATTCTTCATTGCCCTCATCATGTTTTATTTTTTGAGAAACACTAGCCGAATTCAAAATGAGATGGTTCGGACAAACCAACACAAAGATCGAATTTTTTCAATTTTGGCCCATGACCTAAAAGGACCAATCGGTACGATGAATTCTTATTTAGGATTTTTAACAGAAACATTACCAAATCGAGAAGAGATGTTAATTGCTTTGAAGGAACTTAAAAAAAGTACAAACCAATCTTATTTAGTATTGGAAAATTTATTGGATTGGGTTCGAAACGAATCAAAAAAAATCCCAGCACATTTAGAAACATTAAATTTAAAATCACTCGTTCAAAATGCGAAGGATATACTTGAGTTACAAGCCTCAGACAAAGGAATAGATTGGGAGATAATGGTTTCAGACCAACTAACAGTCTATTGTGACGAGAGGATGATCAGCACTGTGATTAGGAATGTAATTTCAAATGCGATCAAATTTTCCCATCCAAAAGGAAAAGTTTTAATCACATGTTCTATGGGACCAAAGTATGTAGCACTTAACATTATCGATAATGGAATCGGGATGACACATGAGCAAATGAACCAAATTGGCGAAGGGAAACCATTCCCAACTACTTTTGGAACCCAAGGAGAGAAGGGGACAGGCCTTGGTCTTTTGGTTTGTACAGAAATGCTCAAAAGCCAAGGTTGTACAATGGATGTGACAAGTTCACCAAACCAAGGAACAAAAATTACCATCCAAATTCCTATCTCCGCTTAATTTAGTTTCTTTTTTTTCATTAAGAATGTCCAATAAAAAGGTATGTGGCCCAAATCTTATTTTAATTGGTTAACAAAATCTGCTCCCACAGGTTCTGTAGAAGTTTACCCTGAATTGTCGGATTCCTATGAAACCAATTTACCAAATGTATTTGTCATTGGAGATCTAACGGGTGTTCCACTTTTAAAATTAGCAGCAGAAAGTGGGGTTTCCGTTTGGAAACACATCCCCGATAGAAATAATGATCGGTATGATGTTTTGATCATAGGTTCTGGACCTGCAGGGGTATCTTGCGCATTAGAAGCCAAACGTTTGGGAAAAAAATATCTTGTATTGGAATCGAATATTCCCTTCCAAACAATTCAAAGTTATCCTAATCGAAAGCCTATTTTTGCTGAACCCAAATCTATTGAAACACAATCTGCAATCAAAATTGTTGATACAACAAAAGAGGAATTACTCGAAGAACTAAACCATTTTTTAATCCAGAATCCGATCAATGTAAAAACCAATCAGAGGGTGGTTGGTATCAAAGCAGATGATATAGGATACAGTTTAGAAACTGAAACAGGTACTATTTATCAAACTAATTCAGTTGTGATTGCTATGGGGAAATCTGGAGATCCTAAAAAGTTAGGTATCAAAGGAGAATCGGAACCAAATGTTTTTTACAGATTGATTGACCCAAAGGACACAGAAAATCAAACCATTGTGATTGTAGGTGGGGGAGATACTGCACTAGAAACAGCCATATCATGTTCTGAATATGCAACAGAAATTACGCTCATTCATCGAGGTAAAGAATTTCAAAAAGCAAAATCTGAAAATAGAAATATCATCCATCAATTAGAAACTAAAGGGAAGGTAAAAATACTTTATGATTCTGCAGCGACTGAGATAACTTCGACGTCTGTCTTTGTGAAAACTAAACAATCCGCATTGAAGCTAAAAGCAGATTCTGTTTACATATTAATAGGCAATTTACCACCATTAGGTTTTTTTCAAAAAGTAGGCATTAAATTACAAAACCAAAAAGACATTTTGGATTGGATAGGATTTACAACATTGGTAAGTTTTGCTACCACAGCTTACTTTGGGAAGGCATCAGTTTATGGTCCATTTTGGTTTTCGCCACTCGCAACTGTTTCTGCTGCAATATCTATATTTAGTTTAATTTTATATACTTATATTATCCTCCAAAAAAGGCATATAAAGTTTGATGTTTGGAAATCATTTAAAACAATATATTTCCTTTTAGCTTTTGTTTATTTTTTGACTGTATATCTTTTGTCGACTTACCAACAGTTTTTATTGTTTGGAAAATACCCATCCTTCCATTACACATTTTTATACTCTCTTACAATATTGGTATTTGGAATCAGGAGAATGGTTGTAAGGAAAACTCAATACATTTATTACCAAACTCTTTCTTTGATTGTTATCCAAATCGTATTTTTGTTTTTATTACCAGAAATTATATTACCTATGTTAGGAGATTTAGGTTATTTGGGAACTCCTGATGGGTTTATACGAAGAGAAATATTTCCTGCAGATTCTTATTGGAAAGCTTATGGATTTATTTTGGCATGGCCACTGAGTATGGGAGTTTTATGTGATGGTGGCATAACAACATTTTGGTTGGTATACGGACTTTGTTTTAGTTTCGTCCTCATTCCTGTTTTAGTTTATAATTATGGAAAAGGTATTTATTGCGGTTGGATTTGTTCCTGCGGTGGACTTGCTGAAACTTTAGGTGATGAGTATAGACAAAAAATGCCACATTCGAAAACGGCTTACCAATGGGAACATTCTGGCCAATATATTTTGTTAGTCGCATTTATTCTAACAACATTAAAATTGATTGGCGTTTATGGTAAGGTATTTTATCCGAATCTGATTATGAGTGAGATGGTCGCTGACTCTGTTAAATGGATGTATGACATCGTTGTTGATATAGGACTCGCGGGTGTTGTCGGAGTTGGATGTTACTTTTTATATTCAGGTAGGGTTTGGTGTAGGATGTTTTGCCCTCTTGCTTCATTGATGCATATTTATGCAAGATTTAGTAAGTTTAGAATATTTTCTGAAAAAAAGAAATGTATATCTTGTAATATTTGTACCAAAAATTGCCACCAAGGCATTGATGTCATGGGTTTTGCGAGTCGTGGAATTCCCATGGACAGCGTACAATGTGTACGATGTTCCGCTTGTGTATCACTATGCCCAACAGATGTATTACAATTTGGAAAGTTGGATGGTGGTAAAATTAGTTTTGATCTTTTGGATGCAAAAACTAGGAAATAATTGAATTGGATCTACTGAAAGATGAGATTCTTTTTTTGTTTTTTGAAGGTATCAAAGCAGCCAGTCCAGAAGTTTTGTTTTCTGATTATTTGAGGGAACAAAATCTGATCGTTACTAAACTGAGAGACCAATCGAAAAAACAGTATGTTTTTGCCCTGGGAAAAGCCGCTTATTCCATGGCAATTGCCTTTCAAAGGCATTTTCCAGTAAACGGTGGTTATATCCTGACAAAATATGGCTATCTACCCGAAGGTAAACTGGAACAAAAAGAAGATTCTATCTGGAAATATAGGGAAGCATCTCATCCAATTCCTGATGAAAATTCAATCATTTGTGCGAATGAAGTGGTGACACACTTAAAACAATTGGGAAAGGAAACTCGATTGATTGTTCTTTTGTCTGGTGGTGGTTCAAGTTTATTTGAAATTCCTAAAGATGGTTATTCTATCAATGATCTCATTCAAATTCAAGAACAGTTATTAAATAGTGGAAAACCAATCCAAGTGATTAACGAGGAAAGGAAAAAATATTCAGAAGTGAAAGGTGGTAAACTTCTTAAAAATTTAAATCCTGATTTGGAAGTATTTACTTATGTAATTTCCGATGTATTGGGAGATGATCCAAATTCTATTGCGTCTGCACCAACGTATCCAAGTAATAATTATTTTATAATTGGTAATATAACTCGATCATTAAAAAAGATTATAACTCTAGCAAAGGAAAAAGGTTTTGAAACAAAATTACTCAGCGATTCTTGGGGCGGAACAACGGAGGAAACTGCAATTTTATTTGAAAAAGAATTTCTATCTGCATTGGATTCACCAAAAAAACAATTAATTTTGTTAGGTGGCGAAATGGTTTGTCCGGTATATGGAAATGGAATCGGAGGTAGAAACCAAGAAACCGCTTTAAGAATATCTTTGTTATTTCAACAACACAAAACGAATCGAAAATGGATGTTTTTGTCTGGTGGGACAGATGGAACCGACGGTCCTACTGATGCAACTGGTGGAATTGTTTCAAATGAATCCTTTTCTTTAATGGAGGAAAAAGGATGGAATCCACGAAAGGAATTATTCAATTCAAATTCTTATCCATTATTAAAAGATGTCAATGGTCTCGTGTTCACTGGTCCCACTGGTACAAATGTAAATGATATTGTTTTACTTTTATTTGAAGCTTCGTAATCCTAGTTTTGAATTTTGGCCACTCCAATACAATTGGAATAGTGGATTTTGCCATCGACTTTTTCCTATCTTTGCCTCTATTAGTTCATCATCTATTTTTTTCAGAACATTAACGTGATCTTTTAAAAATCTCCACTGGATCTCTTCTTTTTTTTGTAATGGTAATGGTTCTTTTGTAGTAGAGAATATAGATTCTTGTAATCCAACTAGGGAAGGTAGAAGTATGGAGCGAACACCTTGGTAATCAAAATTTGCCTTTCTAACGATCGATTCATTTAACCACCACAAGGTATCGGTGTATGTGGATTTCGGATCTAAACTAGATGCGTTTATGAAATTTTTTGTACCAAAAAAGAAAGGTTTGAATAAACTCAAACATGGCGTTGATGTTCCAGTATAGTACACTCTAAGTGGATCTTGATTTGTTTCAGAAGTATCCCATTCCACTACCAAACTACCGTTAGTTTGATTAGGTGTTGTTGGACCAGTTGCATGCATACAAAGTGATTTCATAGAAGAATTACATGGTTCAAATTCATCCGCATCAGTTTCATGGGTTTTTAGTGTTTCGATGGCTAGTTTTGAATCATATTGAGAAAAAATATTTTGGGATTTTTCTGCTGTGGCATTGTGAAGATTCCTTCTGTCTTTACAATGGCTCATATATGTATAAAAATAATCGCTGAAATGATCTTTGAATGAAAAATCTTTTTTAGAATTGTATTTTAATTTCTCAATTAAGTTAGTTGAGGAATATTCAAAATCAGATTCTATTGTTAACCCGTTTGATATTGCATAATATGATTTTATTTTTTTAGCAACCCAAAATCGATCTGCGGTTTCCAATACATATCCATCAGTGCGATCAGCAATAATGAAACTATTATGGTAAAAAAAAGTTTTATTTTGATAACCACCACATGCATCTTGACCATATTCCTCCAAAAGTTCTGTGATCAAAAATAATGCATTTTTTGCTGTTTTTGATCTTTCTAAAGCCAAACGAATTAGGTCCATACCAGTTAATCCGTTGTTTGTTTTGCCTATTTTTAAATTTGTGAATACAGCTTCATTTCCAATACAAACTCCAAATTCATTGACTCCCATTTCTGCACCCCACATATGAAAGGGTTTTGATAAAAAAATTTCGTATGTAACGGAAGTTTGTGGAATTTCAATATACGTTGTTTTTACAACAGAATCTTTTGGGTATTCTTTTCGCGGTAAATGGAGAATTGTTTGGGCTTCATTTGGTTCTCTATCCGAGTTTTTAGCAAAGATTCTTTTTTGTGTTTTTGTAAATTTTTCAGTGGCAAGAGATGTATCGCACATTCTAGAATGTTAATCTGAAAATTAAAAAATTCAATTCAAAATTCGAAGACAAATGCAATCAATACCAAAACAAATTTCTGAATACTTGGCAATGGGACTATCGAATGATACGGTTAAAAAGAACCGTTCAGTCTACGGTGCAAATGAAATTCTGACCTCCAAAAAAAAAGGGATTCTACTGATGCTTTTTGGAGTTGTTACTGAACCAATGATTCTGCTTCTCATTTCCATTAGTATTGTGTATTTACTTTTAGGGGATCGTGGCGAAGCCTTACTTTTGTTATGTTCAGTAATTGGAATTATATGCATTACGTTTTACCAAGAGAAAAAAACAGATACGGCGATATCTGCTTTGAGATCACTGGCGAGTCCCAGAACAAACGTGATACGAGAAGGTCAAATCATTCGTATTGAAGGTAAGGACGTAGTATTTGGTGACATACTCATCCTAAATGAAGGTGATCGAATCCCTGCTGATGCTGAGTTATTATCTGATAGAATATTTTCTTGCGATGAATCATTGTTAACTGGAGAATCGATACCAGTAAATAAAGTTCTTGGACAGATTGTTTTTTGTGGAGCTTTGGTTGTCGGTGGTGAGGGAGTGTGTCAAGTAAAGTCAGTTGGGAATCAGACTGAGATAGGAAAAATTGGTAAAAAAATTGCGGATGAGTCAGTTGGTAGAACACTTTTAGAATTAGAAGTAGCAAGATTAGTTAAGAATTTGTTTTTAGTTGCCGCAGGTTTGTGTGTATTGTTGGCACTTTATTTTGGATTCGTAAAATCTTTATGGTTACAGGGTTTATTATCAGGGTTAACGTTAGCTATAGGTTTAATGCCAGAAGAGTTGCCTCTAGTAATGACAATCTTTTTTGCCTTGGGTGCTTATCGATTAAGTACAAAGAATGTTCTTGTTAGAAGGTCTTCTATCATTGAAACTTTAGGAGCAGCAACAGTTTTGTGTTCAGACAAAACAGGCACAATTACAAAAAATAAGATGAAGGTTGGAATCATTTCAACAAAAGATCTTGATGAAAATTTAGAAAAAACAAAGGAAATATCGGAAGATTCAAAGACTATCTTACAACTTGCATACTTTGCATCAAAACATCCAAGTTTTGACCCAATGGATATTGCAATTTCAGATTGTATGGGAACTTTTCACGAGGATGGAGATTTATCTCTAGTTTCGATTAAAGATTTTCCTTTAACTCCAGAACAACTTACAATGATAAGGGTTTTAAAAGAATCAGGAAAGTATGTATGTTATGCGAAAGGTTCTCCTGAGGCAATTTTTGGTTTATGTAATTTGGACACAAATGAATTAGATGAGTGGACTAAAAGAACGAATTTATTGGCAAAAGAAGGGTATCGTGTTCTTGCTGTTGCAAAATCTAATAGTGACCTGAATAATATTCCTGAAGATCGAAATGATGTAAAATATCAATTATACGGTTTACTTTCCTTTTTAGATCCTATTCGTGAAATTGTACCAACTGCTGTTCAGACAGCTTATGAAGCAGGGATTCGAGTGATTATGATCACCGGAGATTATCCAGAAACTGCTAAAAACATTGCAAATCAAATTGGATTAAAAAATTCAGATTTAGTATATACAGGAAAAGAATTTTCAAACTTAAAAGATACTGAACTCAAAAAAGTATTAAATGAATGTAATGTTTTTTCTAGAGTGAGTCCAGAAGACAAATGGAAGTTAGTTCGTATTTTAAAAGCCGAGGGTGAAATTGTTGCGATGACTGGTGATGGTGTAAATGATGCACCCGCATTACGAACTGCTAACATTGGAGTGGCAATGGGGGAACGAGGAACTGATGTTGCAAGAGAAGCATCTGACATCGTTTTGTTGGATGATTCATTTTCTTCAATTTTAGAATCAGTTCGAATTGGCCGGCAAATTTTTGATAACTTGAAAAAAGCATTGGGTTATTTAATTGGTGTTCATATTCCAATTGTCGGGATTACTTTTTTACCTATTTTATTTGATTGGCCTATCGTTGTTTTATCTGCGATCCATATTGTTTTTATGGAAATGGTGATCGATCCTACATGTACGATCGTTTTTGAGAAAGAAGATGCGGAATTTGATTTAATGAAACGTAAACCAAGGAACGCAACTGAACCTCTTTTAGATAATGAATTGTTTATCAATTCTTTGATCCAGGGTGCGTTTTCCTTATTGTCTGTCGTTTCTACATACTGGATCACATTACTTTATTTAAAAGGTGATTCAGTGAACCAAATTGTAAGTACAACTACATTTGTTACACTCGTCTTTTCAAACTTATTTTTAATTTTGGCAAATCGTTCCCTTCATGAATCGATGTGGAGCCGAATGAGAATCAAAAATTCTATGATTAATTTTGTATTTGTTGGAACGATTGGAGTTTTGTTATTATCCATTTATCTCCCAGGTATGAATTCATTATTTCGATTTGTCCCATTGAATTTTCTACAATTTTTGACAGCGATACTTGTTGCATTTATAGGAGTATTATTCTACGATATGACAAAAGTTTCCGTTTCCAAAAGACTTCGAAGACTTTAAAAAGGTGATAGTAATTCCAAGTTTATGATAGAACTGATATTTCCTAAAAAGTACTCAGCATTGTGTTTAAAATCTGCTTTTTTTGGATTTTTTGCCCACACTGGTTTTGTGCGTGGATTGCAAGAAATTGGTTTCAGACCTTCTATTGTTACTGGATCAAGTTCCGGAGCTATGATTGGAGCTCTCTATGCAACAGGGAGAGAAATGGTAGATTTTGAGTCAGTTGTCTTAGGTCTCAAAAAAAAGGATTTTTGGGAAGGGAACTCATTAACCTTATTAGGCCGACTCCTTAGGAAAGGTTGGAACCAATCAAGTGGCGTACTAACTGGCAAAGCTACACGTAAAATTTTATATCCTTATCTTGGTAATAAAAAGTTTTCTGAATTACCGATCAAACTTGGAATCGCAGTTTCCAATTTATCCAAAAACAAAAGAGAATTGATAACTGAAGGAAATGTATTGGATGCAGTGATGGCTTCCATTGCCTTTCCATTTCTTTATGAAGTGCAGGAATTTCAGGGACAAGAGTTTTTAGATGGTGGTATCGGTGATGGAGAACCAATTAAGGAATTAATTTTGGATCCAAGCATCGATAGAATTGTAATTCATCAGATTAACAATCATAGACCCGTTAGTAAAAATATGATGAAACGAGCGTTAGATGCATCTGTTCAGATCATTGAAACGGAGACGGAAGACCTAAAAACTCTTTTGGCAAAAGAGAAAGGAAAAAAATTAATACGATTAGAAACAAATACTCCTTATTTATCTCCAAATGATTTTTCAAAAGGAAAATTCGCCCTCGCGGAAGGGAGAGGAACTGCTTACAAACATAAGGCAGAAATTTTAGGCGAAATGGAATTACCGATCTTCGGATTATTTAGTTAAGTTATAGATTGATGGAATCACAGAAGAAAATAAACGTTTTGGTTGTTGAAGATTCTGTGGCTTCTTATAAGGCCATAGTTTCGGTCTTACAAAACTTTGGTTTCGTAATTTCATCAGAACGTGTTGAATGGAAATCCGAATTTGAAAAAAGTATATTAGATAAATCTTGGGATATTGTCATTTCTGATTATTATTTACCTGATTTTGATGGAAAATATGTAATCAATCGAATCAAAGAAATTAACCCTGAATTACCAATTATATTAATTACCGAATTTATTCCTGAAGAAGCTGCTTCAGAGTACTTAAATTTGGGAGCTTCTGAATTTTTACCAAAATCATCGATCATTAAACTTCCGTTCATTGTGAATCGAGAATTGGAAGCATTTAGACTAAAACAATCTCAAAAAAAAGCTTGGGAAATGTTAGTTCATGGGGAAGAGATTTTAACTCGATCGCAAAAAATTTCTCATCTTGGACATTTTGAAGTAATTTTTCCAGAAAATAATACACTCTGGTCATTAGAATTATACAGAATTTTAGGTTATGATTTTAGTGAAGTTCCACTGATGGAAAAGGTTTGGACCTTACTTGATATTGAAGAAAAAAGTATGATCGATTCTATTTGGAATGAAGTGAGAAACCAAAATACATCGAAGGAATTGTTATTACATTTAAATACAAAAGTTGGTCGTAAAAAAGTAAATTTATGGTTAGAAGCAGAAAGGTTTGATGAAAATCGATTTCGAATTTTTGGAACAATTCATGATATATCTGATGTTTCTGATTTACAAAGTTCAATACAATTAAACGAACAATTGTTTAAAGGTATTTTTAATAATTCTTCACAAGCGATTTTTTTGTTGGATCTACAAGGGCATATCATTCGTATGAATCGAAATTCAGTTCTATCATTTGAAAGAAATGAATCTGATGTGCAGGGATTAGAATTGATTAGTTCTATTTTTTCTGAGTCCAAGGAAGATTCGATTAAAAAATTAACTTATGGAATGAAGTTAGCCTTAAAGAATCAGACGTTTGAAGTTTTTGTTGCGTATCGACTACGGGATGGACGAGAAAAATACTTTGATTGTGATTTTTATCCTTTAAATGATGCAAACGGTAAAATTATTTACATCGTACTCGAGGCGAAAGATATCACTGAGAAAATTGTTCTCGAAAGAGCTTATGCGCAGGCTCAAAAATTGGAAGCACTAGGCACCTTTGCTGGTGGTATTGCGCATGATTTTAATAATTTGTTAACTCCAATGATGGCATATATTTCTTATCTTAATGCAGAATGGGCAAACAATCATTCGAATGAAATGATTCAAAAATCACTACCTGCTATTGAAGGAATTTCAAAATCTTTAGACAGAGCGAAAAATCTAATCCAACAGATTCTCACTTATTCAAAAATTGATCATTCTTCTTCAAAACAAATAGATTTAAGAGAACAATTGTTGCAGGTGTTAAACGAAGTAAAGTTTGTTTCAGCAAATAAAATTTCCTTATTTACTGATTTAGGTAACGAGTCAGCATTTATTGAAGCGGATCCAATTCAAATATTCCAAATCCTGTCTAATTTATACGAAAATTCTATATTCGCATTACAAGAAATTCTAAATCCTAAAATTACAATAAGTTTATCTAAAATCTCGTATGAAAAATCGGATTTGTATCAAGTTGGGTTTATGAAGAACACAGAGTATTGGAAACTGAGCTTCGCAGATAATGGGAATGGAATACCGAAAGAAATTCTCGAAAAGATTTTTGATCCTTTTTTTAGCACAAAAGGTGGGAAAGGGACTGGACTTGGTCTTTCTATCATTTATGGTATTATGGCAAAAATGGGTGGAACTATTTTAGTAGAATCTACCGTAGGGAAAGGTACCCAATTTGATCTATATTTTCCAGCTTGGAGGGCTATGGTTTAAACAATTGACAAATTTATACATTCGAATATGAACATAGGTTCGAATGCCTATTTCCATCCAAAAAAAACTAGAACCGTTTTATTTAAGTTTCCTTTGGATAATTTTATCTTTCCTAATCATCTCTTCCTTTTTTTTCTTTTTCCATATTTATGAGAATCGCACAAAATCAGAATATTTTCAAAAAAAGAAGTATTGGGACTTAAAATTAAAAGAATATGCTTCTGCTTTAAAGGACGCAGAAACTGGTGTAAGAGGTTATTTACTTTCCAATGACCCTAATTTTTTAAATCCATACCATAATGCTATTCAGATACTTCCTGGATTGGAGAGTTATCTTTTGGACCATTGTGAAAGAGACGATTTGAATGATTTTCGCCATTTGATGGTAGTGAGTCATTCAAAATTAAATCATATACAAGGTCATCTTCAGAAATTTCCTAAGAACATGCCAACTAAACTAAGTTTGGTTGATGGCAATGAAAAAATGGCTGAGTTTAGAAATATTTATGAGACAATTCTTAACAAAAAACAAAAACGAGATGATTTAGAATATAACGACCAAAAAAAAATTAACGATCGAATATTAGTCGTCTCAGCTAGCTTATTTCTTTTACTTTCTTTTTTGATTTTATGGATGATTTTAATTCTGAAGAAAAGTATGAAATCAATCTTAGAGAAAGAAATAATAGAAGATCGTTTTACTGAAATCGAAGATCTTTACCAAAATTCTCCAGTTGGTTTCCATAGTTTAGATCCTGATGGTTATTTTCTGAAAGTGAATCGGACTGAATGTGATTGGTTTGGATATACTGAAGAGGAATTGGTTGGAGTTAAAAAATGGACTGATCTTTTAACTGAGGAAAGTAAAAATGTATTTTTTGATAACTTTCCAATCTTTAAAAAACAAGGTTTTATCAATAATTTAATCTTTGAAGTAAAAAGAAAAGATGGAGATTCAATATTTGTAAATTTATCTTCAACAGCAATTTTTTCTCCCTATGGAAAAATGATAAGAAGTCGATCCGTAATCGTTGATGTAACAAAAACTATTGTTTATGAAAAAGAGTTAATCAAGTCAAAGAAAAAAGCAGAAGAAGCAAACAAATCCAAATCTGATTTTTTGTCAAACATGAGTCATGAATTACGAACTCCTTTAAATGCCGTGATAGGTATTTCTTTGTGGCTCTTAGAAGAGAATCCAAAACCAGAACAAATGGAGAACTTAAAAAGTTTGAAATTTTCGAGTGAATCTTTACTCGCACTGATAAATGACATATTGGATTTTAATAAAATTGAAGAAAGGTTAGTCTTAATTGAAGGAATTGATTTCCATTTTAAAGAATTTTTAAAAGAGATAACAACTTCGTTTTCTAATAGAGCCAAAGAAAAATTATTATCCTTCCGAGAAGAAATTGATCCAAATATTCCAGAATTCATTCATTCTGATCCAACTAGGTTGTTACAAATTTTAAATAATCTACTTTCGAATGCTTTAAAATTTACTTCTGAAGGTTCGATTACACTTCGTGTTAGAAACAAGTCTCAATCAGTTGATACCACAATCATCGAATTCGAAGTTGAAGACACGGGTATAGGAATTGATCCAAAAAAATTCCATTCCATTTTTGAAAAATTCACACAAGCAAATCAAGATACGACTCGTAAATATGGCGGGTCTGGATTAGGTCTCGCTATTTCCAAGGCTTTGGTTGAGTTAATGGAAGGTCACCTCCATCTTTCATCGAAATTGGGAAAAGGTTCTATCTTTTCGTTCACATTGCCTTGTAAAATCGGTAAAGGAAATGATTTAATTTCAATCACATCAAATAAGAATAATGAATCATTAAAGGATAAACTAGTATTGGTTGCAGATGATATTCCTATTAATCGTTCGATCGTAATTCGTTTTTTAAATCGATGGGGTATAAAAACAATGGAAGCTTCGAATGGCGTTGAAGTTATCGAAATTTTATACCATCACCCGATTGAATTGATACTCATGGATCTTCATATGCCAGAAATGGATGGGTATACGGCTGCGGTTAGGATCAGACAAGAGTTGAAATGGAAAGAGATCCCTATCATTGCATTAACTGCCTCTGCCCAATTAGAAACCCGTGATCAAATTAAAGATGCGGGAATGAATGATTTTATCTCAAAACCATTTAACCCGAATGACTTATTGTCCAAACTCCATCATTGGATTGGATCATAATTTAGTATTGGTCTCAAAATTAGTATCAAGGGATAATGCAAGAATTGTGATATCATCGTCAGATCGTTTTGATTTTTGAAATTTTTCGATCTCTTCAATAATTTTGTCACAAATATATTGTGGATGTTTTGTAGCTAGAGACTGAATTAAATTGTGGAAACGATCTTCTCCAAACAATTCATCCTTATTAATATTCCTTGCTTCAATGACTCCATCTGTGAACATAATAAAGGTTCCCTCATTTGGTAACGGAAAACTTTTTTCAATAATATCGGATTTTATGTATTCGTTGATTGCTCTTCCGTAACTTGAATATGTAGTAATATTGCCATTTCTACTAAGGTGTAACAGTGGTAAATGACCAGCATTGGCAATTCGTAGGATTTGATCCTCTGGATTTATATAAACAAAAAATGCGCTTAAAAAATGACCAGACAAAGAACTTAATAAAGATTTTCTGATTTTTTCGGCAGCTAGCGCTGGTTTACTTAGGTTATCATTCCAAATTTCTAAGGAAACTTTTGTCATGGAGGCAATCATTGCTGCTGGTATTCCATGTCCTGAGACATCGCATAAAAATAATCCAAGCTCTTTTTCTTTCACAATGATTTCGACAAAATCACCTCCAATATCAGTGGCAGGGGAATAACGAAAACCTAGAGGATACTCAAGAGCATGAGTCCGTTTTTGAGGTAAAAGACCATTCTGAAGTTTTTGAGCAATTTTTAACTGTAAATCAATTTCCTGTTTTTGTTCGTTTGATTTGCGATAATCTGAGACGCGTAAAACAAGAGCAAGAGATAGGAAAAAAACTTCTAATGCGGAGCCTAATGGTAACGAATAGGAAGCAAAGTGGATGGGTTTGATAAATCCTTGGACTGTAAACGTATTTAAAGCCGCACCAAAAAGCAATGTTCCAAAAGCTAACAAAAACAGTATGACTTCCAGTTTCTTTTTACTTTTAAGCAAAGTAAGAATTGAAATTAAAATTGCAAGGAAAATGGGTATCGAAATTAAAATGACAGTTAATTGGATAAAACTGTGTAAATCTATTATGAAAATTGTCATCATGATGATGAGGAGAAAACAAATATAACCTTGTGTGGTTTTGTTTATCTTTGGAAAATTTTCTTTTGTTTCTAAAAATTCTAAAGTAAATAATAAACCAAAAATCGAAGACAATTGAATTGTAATAGGGAATAAATAATTTTTCCAAGAATTGGAATTTCCAAATTCAAAATATTGGATGAATCCAGTTGAGTATGTATTCAATAAGAGTACAGTTGCTAAATAAAAGAAAAAATAAAAAAACTTCTTATATCGAAGTGTATGAGCTAAAAATAAACTAAAGAGAAACATCATAAACCCAGCACCAAAATAAGCAGCAAAGAAAATATCTTGTTTTTTGGAATATGCTATAAACGTTCTGGAGTTATAAAGAGATACAAAACTAAAGATTGGATTATCTGATTTAATTTTTAAATAGATAGTTCTTGTTTCATGTGCAGATAAAGTTACAGGAAATGCGGAAATATGTGAATAAATAGTTTTATTCTTCTGCAAAACTTGTTCGCCAGACCATTGCGTAATCCATTTTCCATTGATTTCTGAGTGTAATTCAAATAAATCTACAACTGGGTTTGATAGGTGTATAAAGAAAGTGTGGGGAAAATTTCCATAATGGATCAGTGTGATTTTAAACCACACAGGGTTTTTAGACCTAGGAAACGACATTACATTTTTCGGATTTGGCCTCCATAGGGTATCATCCTTTTGGATTTCTAGTAAATTGGCCTCCGGATTGTTCGGTATTGTATATTCAAAATACTTACCGATATCCCGATAGTTTTTGGATTCCTCAATAGAGAGCGGAAGCGAGAAAAGCGAATTACTCCAAATACCAATCAGAAGGAAAATACTACACTTACTGAAAAAATGCACTGGGGGTTTACCTATCTCCACTAAATTTGGCCAGGGCCATTCGAAAGCCTGTAAGATCACAGGGAATCTAGGATCTTTTCTAGGATTGGGCGAAGATTCCTTCGATGGAAGTCATTTTCAAAAAAAACTTGAAACAAGAACTAAGAATTAGCAGTCTAATGCTTAGAGTGCTAAAGGTGGGAAAACACAATGAAACAATATGACTCAAACGTCCAAGGTGCCTTGGACATTGCACAAACAGAGGCGATGAGGAGACAAAATACAGAAATCACTCCTTACCATTTGGTCTGGGGATTTATGACCTTGCCTACTTCTGTTTCGGGAAAAACATTAATTAAGTATAAATCTACTGTAGATGAATTTTTAAAAAAACAGGCGAGAGCCTCAGGTGAAATCCCTTTTGAATCCTTACGCACATCTCCAAAACTAGCGCAGTGGTTTACCATGGCTTCTTCGAGGGCCGCAGAAAATGGTAGAGAGGAATTAAAAGAAGCAGATTTTCTGAAGTTTTTACCACAGATCCTACCAGAACTCAAAATCAATTATGAAGAATTGAATGTAAAAGAAACGGATGAAGAAGTTCCTAATTTTTTGGTGAATCTTAATGATTTGGCTAGAGAAGGGAAATTGGATCCTGTCATTGGACGTAGTAAAGAAATTCGATCTGTTATGGAAATTCTAGGTAGGCGATCTAAAAACAATCCTGTGTTAGTTGGTAGTGCAGGTGTTGGTAAAACTGCAATCGTTGAAGGTCTGGCGGAACAAATTGTAAAAGGTAGAGTTCCAGATGTATTAAAAGGAAAAACCATATATTCTTTGGATATGGGCCAGTTAATGGCTGGAACAAAATATCGCGGTGAATTTGAAGAAAAGCTAACAGCACTTCTGCGATACATAAAAGGACAAGCTGGAGAAGCAATATTATTCATAGATGAAATTCACCAATTGGTTGGTGCAGGGAAAACAGATGGTGCGATGGATGCTGCAAACCTTTTGAAACCAGCTTTGGCTAGAGGTGAATTACATTGTATAGGAGCAACAACTGGGGATGAATTTCAAAAATACATTCTTGGTGACCAAGCATTGGAAAGAAGATTTCGGGCAGTTCCAGTAAATGAACCAAGTAAAGAGGATGCAATTGAGATTCTAATGGGAATTCGAGATAAACATGAAATTCATCATGGAATCAAAATCTCAGATGAAGCAATTTACGCATCAGTTCTTTTGTCAGACCAATACATTACTGATAAATTTTTACCTGATAAAGCGATTGATTTAGTCGATGAAGCAGCATCTGCATTAAAACTATCTGCAGAAGCTATGCCAACAGAACTTGTCGAACTTGAAAGTGAAATCCGTTCTAAAAAAATATTTGCTCAAGTAGAAAAGAAAAATGAAGAGATTCTAAAAGAAATCGAATTATTGGAGAAAAAATTCCAAGATGGAAAAATAATTTGGGAAAAGGAAGTCAATTCCTTGAAACAAATTGCATCCATAAAAAACAAAATTGATCGAGTTAAGTTTGATTTAGATGCTGCACAACAAAGAGCTGATTATACCGAAGCTTCACGTTTAAAATATGCAGTTTTACCTGAATTAGAAAAGGAACTTGGTGGATTTCAAAATAGTTGGATTTTAGAAAGGAATCATATTGCAGCAGTGATTTCACGACAAACTGGTATACCTGTTGAAAAAATTTTGAAAACAAAACAAGAGAATTTATTACACTTAGAAGAAGATTTAAATTCTGTTGTGTATGGTCAAAAAGAATCCATCCGTGAAATTGCAGATACCTTATTAACTTCTTATGCTGGAATTTCTTCTGAATCAAGACCACTTGGTTCCTTTTTATTAAAAGGTCCTACCGGTGTTGGTAAAACCGAAACAGCGAAGGCAATTGCAAAGTTTTTATTTGATCATGAGACAAATTTGGTTCGACTAGATCTAAGTGAATACTCTGAAAAACATTCTGTCGCAAAATTGATCGGTGCACCAGCTGGTTATATTGGATATGATGAAGGTGGAATTTTGACAGAAGCGATTCGCCGAAAACCATATTCTGTCGTTTTGTTTGATGAAGTGGAAAAAGCTCATCCAGATTTTTCAGATATTTTACTCCAAATCTTGGATGATGGTCGATTAACAGATAACAAAGGTAGAACGATTAATTTTAAAAATACAATTGTGATTCTCACAACTAATTCTAAAAATATTGAATCCGATTTTAAACCGGAAGTTTTAGGAAGATTGGATGCAGTTTTAACATATCATTCGTTAGATTCTTCCATCATGGAAAAATTAATCGAAAAACAATTACGAATGCTAAATGAAAGACTGAAAGTGAAAGGAGTGGTCATCGAACTTTCAGAAAGTACAGAACACATTCTTCGTGAACAAGGGTTTGATCCTAAATTTGGAGCGCGTCCACTAGGAAGTGTTTTTAATCGAATTGTGAATCGACCATTGGCGAAGGCCATCCTTTCTGGAACCTTAGTTGAGGGAAGGTATCGAGCTGACTGGAATGGGGATGATTTGCAATTTTCACCTTTACCTGAGCTTGTGGGTGTACAAAAATAAAGGGAATGGCATCAAATAACCCTATCATAAATTTCCTTATGGTAGGGTTATTTCGTCTAAACAGATAATGATGTCAGAACTTTCCCTCTCCGCAACAATTCCAACAAATCAATCAAATTCTGTGCCGCTACTTGGTTTAGGTGTTTGGAAGTCCCGTCCCAAAGAATGTTATGAAGCAGTAAAGTCTGCATTGGAATTTGGTTACCGACATATAGATACAGCGGCGATTTATGGAAATGAAGCTGATGTTGGAGTTGCTATTCGTGATAGTGGGATTCATCGCAATGATATTTTTCTTGTAACAAAACTTTGGAATGCCGACCAAGGGTATGATGAAGCACAAAAAGCAATCGATGTTTCATTAAAAAAATTAGGAACCGACTACGTTGACATGTATCTAATTCATTTTCCTGTTTCTGGAAAACGGAAAGATTCATGGAAAGCATTAGAGAAAATCAAGAAGGATGGAAAAGCCAAGTCAATTGGAGTGAGCAATTTTATGGTTTCCCATTTAGAAGAATTACTCAAAGAAACAGACATTGTGCCTGCGATGAACCAAGTAGAATTCCATCCCTTCTTACAAGATACCGAACTAAAAAACTATTGTAGTACCAAGGGAATATTATTGGAAGCCTATAGTCCGTTAGCACATGGACAAAAGTTGGAAGACGAACGAGTCACTAGGCTAGCAAAAAAGTACAACAAATCAAATGCGCAAATTCTCATTCGATGGTCATTACAAGCGGGGAATGTTGTGATACCAAAATCAAAAAATCCAATTCGAATCAAAGAAAATGCAGATGTTTTTGATTTTCAATTATCACGAGAAGATATGGAAGAGATCTCAAGTTGGAATGAAAATTTTAGAACTTGTTGGGATCCGACAACTGTTGAATAAACCAGTATAACTGCTGTTACTTTTTTTGAAACACAAGGACAGCCGATTGTCTGTTGTCCTTTGTTCCTAAAAATCCGTATCCGAACGGAAATGGTAAAATTTGATCATTTGTCTCTTGGCTTAGTTTTTTTAGTTCTGGTTGTTCTTCAGGGATCACCGCACCAGACAGGTTCCAAGATTTTTCATACCTTCCAAAAATGGATCGTTTCCAGTTTTCTTCTGGAAAAAAGCGAAGTGGAAAACCAGATTCATCCTGTACTACAAATTTCGCGTTTTTCAAAAGTAAATCGCGAAAGGATTTTCTTTTTTCCCCGTGGAATAAATATTCAGCAGATTTTGTAAAAACACCTATTTCTCCTAAATTAGAGAAATATTCATACAACCCATCCCCGGGAGTTCCTTCATTTCCAATTAAGAATATTTTAAAATACGTAAGTGTTTCTTGTTTATTTTGTTTCGAATCAAATAAAACCAAAGTAAAACCTTTATAATTAATCCCTTTTCCTTCGATAGACACTTCTTTTGTATCGATAATTTCTTTTCCCATTCGTTTCAAAAAAGCAACAAAGACAGGATAAGCTCCATTTAGTTCTTTTTTCTTGGTTTCTTCCTTCATTTTACGATACGTAAAATAATTTCTACCAGCTAAATGGTCTGATAAGTTTCGAATTCCTGATTTAACGATGGTCTTTTCTTTTTCAGAAAGTTCATTGTATTTAGTAGGGTAACCTGGGTCTTCTAATCCAAACAAAATGTAATGTTGGCAATTTGGAAAAAATGAGAACAAATTTAATACATCAATTCCACTAAAAGGATACACAACAGTATTTACGTTTGGGTGGTAATTCTTTTGATCTAAATAACTAGAGATTCGTTCTTTTGTTTCTAGTAATTTTTTCCAACTAATGTCCATTTCATTTTGATGGAGCAAATCATTTGGAGTGAGGCCCGCCCACTCTAAAAATACATCTGAATCTTGTTGGTTAATCTTTGGTTTGTTACTGACTACTTGGCAATGGAAGGAAAAGAGGAGGATGCAGATCAAATATTTTTGTAACATATAATGAGGAGTGGGGTTGACTTTACCTTTAAGTGATTAGTGGATAGGTTTTGATTCCATCTGATTTCATATATCATTTTTCATTCCGAGTTAGGAATGAAATGAAGTAAAAAAAAACCGGCTCGGGGAAACCCCGAACCGGCAATGGTTCCTAAAAAGAAAGCCTGTTTTTCGTTTATTCGCCGACTGCGATGTCGGAGTCTCCTTCTGTAGAGAAACTCACTGGTTGTTTTGTTTTTGTTTCCTTAGTTTCTTTTGGATCTCTTTCAATGGACTTCACTTCTCTTGTTTGGATTTTTGCTTGGTCAAGCAAAGGAAGGCTATTCAGATCACGGACTTGGTTTTCAATTTTGAAAGCAATGTCTGGGTTTTCTAAAAAGAAGTTCCGAACTTGTTCTTTTCCTTGGCCAATTTTTTCACCGTTGTAAGAATACCAAGATCCAGCTTTTGCCACTAAATCGTGACGAACTGCTAAATCAATGAGTGAACTTTCACGATTGATTCCATTCGCATACATGATATCAAATTCCGCCTGACGGAAAGGAGGGGCGCATTTGTTTTTCACCACCTTCACTCGGACTCGGTTACCAACTGGTTCCTCTTTTTCTTTCAGAGTCTCAATACGGCGGATGTCAAGACGGATGGACGCATAGAATTTTAAAGCGTTACCACCTGTAGTGGTTTCAGGGCTACCAAACATAACCCCAATCTTCATACGGATCTGGTTGATAAAGATAACTGTGGTACTGGATTTGGAAATGGTTCCTGTGAGTTTACGAAGGGCTTGTGACATGAGTCGTGCTTGGAGGCCCATATGGGAGTCACCCATATCCCCTTCGATTTCTGCTTTCGGAACAAGAGCAGCAACTGAGTCGATGACGATGAGGTCAATGGCATTGGAACGAACGAGGGACTCGCAGATTTCAAGAGCTTCTTCGCCGTTGTCCGGTTGGGCTACGAGTAGATCGTCCACATTGACACCGAGTTTTTTAGCATAAGATGGATCAAGTGCGTGTTCTGCGTCTATGAAGGCAGCAATGCCTCCTTTTTTTTGCGTTTCCGCAATGGCAGATAAAGTGAGAGTTGTTTTTCCGGAAGACTCTGGTCCGTAAATTTCGATGATTCGACCAGAGGGAAAACCGCCGATTCCCAAAGCTATGTCAAGGTCCAAAGAGCCAGTGGACACTACATTCATTTCTGCCATACGTGTGTCGGCCCCAAGTCGCATGATGGAACCTTTTCCAAATTGTTTTTCAATTTGGCCGAGGGCCGCATCAATGGCCTGTTTTCTTTGGTCTGTTTCTTTTTCTAGTGCCTTGTCAGCTTTCTCTTTTTTCATGAATCAATCGTTCTCCTAAGTCGGTGTTCCGAAAGACTAGGTAGGGGACTTGGCCAGTTGGTTTTAAAAAAATCCGCCTGACTCTCTCAAGGATGAACCCATCCCTTCCGAATTCCACTCTTTTTCTCTTCCGAAGTGACTCCATTATGCCTTAGGCCTGGGACAAATTAGGAAGGGGAGAGGAATTTTTCTGGATTATGTCTTTTTTTTCCGATTTCAACACTAAACAAAATGTAAGTACTTGTATAGTATTTTTTTGACGGAGGAGAAAGAAAACTTTTGCCGATAGATTTGATGTATGACCCTGCCAGTCCTTGAAGTCCAAATTCCAGAGCATTTTCCCCAAGTTATGGCGGATTTATTTCGCAGTTACCGCACATATCTAAAAATCGAAAAAAATTATTCGGAACATACTTTATTTGCATATTTACGTGATTTGAAATTCTTTTTTGAATTCTGTTTAAAAGAAGAAATAGATATCCTCAGTGTTGATGTATTAGATGTGCGAGCATATTTTGCTGACTTAAAATCCACGAAGAAACAAGACAAACGTACCCAAAGTCGCAAACTTTCCTCTTTAAGAACGTTTTATAAATTTTTGTTTCGGGAAGAAAAGATTGGAGCAAATCCCATCTTACAAGTGAGTTTTCCAAAAACAAAAAAGAAATTACCAAAAAATTTCACACCGATCGAAACAGAAGACATCCTAGATTACGAAGACCCTGAAAAAAAGGAAGTATTGGGAAAACGAGACAAAGCCATTGTGGAAGTTTTATACAGTACGGGTTTACGGGTATTTGAGTTGGTGAATGCAAAATTAAGTGACTTGAACGAAGAGTTAACATCACTTAAAGTGATGGGTAAACGGAGAAAAGAAAGATTTGTATTCATAGGACCAGAAGCAAAAGAAGCACTTAAAGACTATTTGGATGAAAGAGGGAATGGCGGACCTGATGAAATCTTTTTGAACCAAAGAGGTGGCAAATTAACAACTCGTGGGATTCGTTATATTTTATCAGAACGAAGGACTGTTATGGGAATGGAAAAAGCCATAACCCCACACAAATTTAGACATACTTTTGCGACGGATTTACTCAATGCAGGTGCTGATATTCGCGCCGTACAAGAGTTACTTGGTCATTCGTCGTTGTCTTCTACGCAAGTATATTTGAGTGTCTCAAGAGATCGTTTGAAGGAAGTGTATCGAAACGCACATCCACATGCGAAGAAGTAGTTCGGTGTGAATATGCTATCCCCGCCCTGAATTGGGTGGGGTTCTAGACCCGCCACCCAATGATGTCCATCTACCACAATTTCAAAAATTCATCAATCTCAACTCTACTAATATCAAAAAAATATTTAAAAAGTTCATAGTTTCGTTATGAATTATTAAAAAAATAGGGTTGACTATAAAAATAAAGTCAGCCTTATAAATATATGAATGCTAAAGTGGCTCCCAAATTAGATCCTTTGCTTCAATTCCCTTTAAAAGAACGAAAATTTGCGAGGACACGCACAAAACTTACATTTGGTTTATTAGAATTATTGGAAACAAAACCATATAATGAAATCAAAATCATAGAACTTTGCCAATATGCAGAGATTTCTGAACCAACATTTTATAATTATTTTCCTGAAAAAGACGAACTGATCTTACATTATATCCAGATATGGAGCCTCCAAGTCACAGTTTTTGCTGAAAAAAATAAAATGGCAAATTCAGGTTATGGCTTAATACAATCTTTGTTTCGTTATACGGCCAAAGAATCCAAAAAAAATCCGAGAATCCTTTTGGAGATAATTTCCTTCCAAACTAAGTATAAAAAAAGACCCCAAGCTAAGGAATTAACTTTGGCGGAACGATATTTACTTTTCCCAAATCATCCCGCTATCGGAACACTGCCCATCGGTGGTATCGAATTGATTTTAGAAAATGCAATGAAATTGGCAAAAGAAAACAAGGAGCTTCCCAAAGATACAAATTGGAAAAGTCTATCACTTGCAATTGCAAGTTGTTTCTTTGGGATTCCAATATTAGCGTTTCAGCTGAACGAAAATCTAGAATCACTTTGGATAGATTCGTTGGACTATATATGGATTGGTGCTGGTTCGAATCTTAAGTTAAATGAAAAGGTGAGAAAGTAATGAATTTTATTTCTAATCAATGGTTTTTACTCACAGTTGGTGGAATCTTCATTGGATTCACTGGAATGAAATGGAATATTCCAATTTTTGGCTGGTTTGTTTTTATTCCATTCTTAAGATACATTCGTTTGGGTTATTCTTTTAAGATACTTTTCACTAGTTTGATTTTATTCCAAATAGTATCTACTTTTCGTATTGTGAGTGAGCCATTTCACATTTGGATTGCTTTTCTATCAGGTATCCAAGCTGGAATCTTATTTTCAATTTTACTATGGATATGGAATTTCATTCGCATTCGATATAAGAATAACATTTCTCCTATTTTGTTTTTTGCATTTACCTGTACGATATTAGAATGGATAGGCGCTTATTTTTCAGACTTGGGTGTTTGGGGAATGTTAGCAAATAGTCAAATTGGGAATTTAGTATTTTTGCAGTCTGCTTCCCTATTTGGAGCCACTGGCATTAGCTTCGTCATATATCTGTTTAACGCATCTTTTGAACAACTATTCAGTGAACAAATAGATCAAAAACAAATTTCAAAATCTTGTACGTATTATTTTTCATTCACAATCATTCTCATCATTCTTCTATATTTTTATGGATCAATTCGATTGAGTTTACCAATTCCTGGAAAACAAATTAAAGTTGCTACTGTAACTACAAAAATGGACATCCAAACAATTTGGAAAAATCCAATCAAAAATAAGATAAATACTCAGCTAACAATTGAAAAAACTAAACTTGCAGCAAAGGAAGGCGCAAACGTTGTTGTATGGAATGAAGGAGCGATTCTAATTTCAAAAGAAACTGAATTAGAATTTTTGAACTCTCTAATTTCAATCGCAAAGGAAGAAAATATCGAACTCGTGGCAGCTTATATCATCCAACACAACGAAAATGAATTTTATTTTGATAATAAACTAGTATGGTTATCGAATGAAGGTGAGATAAGACAAACCTATTATAAACAATTTATTGTACCTTTCGAACCTATCTCAAAAATACATTCTGAAATCAAATCGATCGAAACGAATTTCGGCAAAATGTCAGTTGCTATATGTTATGACTTCGATAGTTTGCATGTAACAGAGATCCATGCCCAGACTGGATCAAACATCACCTTAATTCCTGCTTCGGACTGGAATGGAATTAATCCTTTTCATACCGAGATGGCTACGATTCGTGGGATCGAAAATGGATCATCTATTGTCCGTTCTACGAGGAGTGGATTATCCGGAATTTATGATGGATATGGAAGGACAAAGGGTACACTTGATTATTTTGAAGAAAATGATGGGATTCTCATTTCATCTGTATCTCCTTTAAAGATCAAAACCCTCTACTCACAATATGGAAATTGGGTTGTTGGAATTGGCCTATTTTATTTGGTTTTTTCTTTATTCCAAATTCTTCAATTTGTCCGAAAAAATCGGATAAATGTAAACAATTAGGATAAATCCCTGAATATTAGAAGATTAGAAATTTTCTAAATTATTGATTGAACTAATAAATCACTCCTATATCATTTGGAGTTCTGTATTTTTCAGTACATTTTTTGGGAAATACAAAAGGATGAAAGATGACAATCATAGCAGATAAATCCATCTTACTTGTAGAAGATGAGGCTATTTTAGCTCTCTATGAAAAAAATCAATTGGAACAAGGTGGTTACAAAGTCACACATGTTTCCAATGGCGAAAATGCAATCCAGTTAATGAAAAATAACGAAAGTCCATTTGATTTGATATTAATGGATATTGACCTTGGAAAAGGTTTGGATGGAACAGAAACTGCTACTCACATCTTAAATCATAAAGAAATACCAATTGTTTTTTTATCTTCTCATACAGAGAGAGAAATTGTAAAAAAAACAGAAAGTATTACTTCTTATGGATATGTTGTAAAAAATTCAGGATTCACCGTGTTAGATGCTTCCATTAAAATGGCTTTTAAATTATTCGAAGCAAACGAACTCACAAAAAGTAAAAAAGAACATTTGGAAACTGTATTACATTCGATTGGTGATGGTGTTATCGCCACAGATAGAGATGGTAAAGTAATCCGTATCAATCCAGTTGCCGAAAAATTAACAGGATGGACTCATGAAGAAGGAGTTGGATTAGGAATCAATGATGTATTTAATATAATCAATGTTAAAACTAGGAAAAAAGTTGAAAATCCAGTAGAAATTGTTTTAAAAACAAATTCGGTTGTTGCCTTGGCAAATCATACAGTCTTGATTTCAAAAAATGGATCCGAATTTCAAATCTCTGATTCTGGATCTCCTATAAAAGATTTAAATGGTGATACCAAAGGTGTTGTTTTAGTTTTTCGTGATATCACTGCAGAATATAACGTACAAAGTCAGATCGCAAAACAAGCTAATATGTTAGATAATGTATTAGATGCTGTGATTGGGACAGATTTTACCCAAAAAATTACATATTGGAATAAGGCTGCTGAAAAAATCTTCGTTTGGAAATCGGAAGAAGTTATTGGTGAGAATATCTTGAATGTTTTGAAAACCAATTTCCAAATGTTATCAAACCAACAGGTTATAGAAAAAGTAAATTTGGAAGGAAGTTTTATTGGAGAGGCAATCCAACAAGCAAAGGATGGAAGTTTCAGGAATATTGAAATTAATCTAGTTCTGTTGAATGATGAATCGGACTTACCCATTGGTTATATTTTTGTTGCAAGAGATATTTCTGACCGATTAGAGGCTATAAATCAAATTAAGGAATCAGAAGCAAAGTTAACACAGATTATAGATTCGGCGATGGATGCAATTATCAGCATAGACAAATCAAAAAAGATTGTTTTATTTAATGGTGCTGCTGAAAAAATGTTTGGATATGAGTCAACAAATATCATTGGAAAACCTTTGGACCAATTGATACCTGAAAATTTTCGGAGTCAACATGATAAACATATAGATCATTTTGGAAAAACAGGCGTTAGTAGGAGAGCAATGGGTGCACTTGGACAAATAAGAGGTTTGAGATCCAATAATGATGAGTTTCCTATAGAAGCTTCCATTTCGCAGATTTCTGTAAATGGGGAATCGTTGTATACTGTTATATTAAGAGATGTTAGTGTTAGAACTCTTTCCGAATCAAAAATTCAAAAACTGCTACATGAAAAAGAGAATGTATTAAAAGAAATTCATCATCGTGTAAAAAATAATATGAGTTCTTTATTTACCTTACTCACTTTACAGGCGAAATCTCAAGAAAATTCATCAGTCCAAACAATTTTGTATGAAGCAGCAGGGCGAATCAAAAGTATGATTGTCCTTTATGATAAGCTCTATCACTCTGAGTCAGTGAATGGAGTAACCATACAAGAATATTTCCCATCCATTTGCTCTGAAATAGTTTCTATATTTCCAAAAAAAGTAGATGTGAATTTGGATATATTGGATGAATCCATTGAACTAAATGCAAAATTACTTTCGTCTTTAGGAATTATATTAAATGAATTGATAACCAATTCCATGAAACATGCATTTACAGAAATTCAAAATCCGGAGATTCGTCTTTGTATCACCAAAATACAAAATGTACTTTTTTTGGAATACTCGGATAATGGAGTTGGTATTCCCGAATCAGTTTCAATTCAGAACACACCAGGGTTTGGTTTACAATTGATAGGCATGCTAGTAGACCAAATAGAAGGTAAAATCAGAATTGATAGAAACCATAGCCCAAAATTTATCTTAGAATTAACAATTTAAAGATTATATTTTTTTATTCACCTATGTAGAATATTAGTTTACCTTCTAATCGATTCTACTTCTATTCATCCATGGGCCAACTACAGTTTTTCGTCGTTTTATGTTATGCCATACCAGTTTTAGCGATTATTTTTCCTATCGGACTTACCTTTTCATATTTGTTTAAAATTACAAAACTGGATCGATGGTCGAATCGAATTAATAATTTTTTAGGGTACTTTTGGTACCGTTCTTTTTTTCTATTAACTGGCCGTACCCTCGATGTTTCTCTTGGGAATTGGAATCCAGAAGGAAACAATCGTTTCCTAATTTGTAACCATACAAATGCTTTAGAAGTTCCGTTGATTGTATCTTTGCCATATTTATCAAAATCAAAAGACATTCGTTTGTCTTATCTTGGTGGTGATATCATCCAAAGATACAAAATCATCCCTTTGATGATGCACAAAACAATTGTTGAGGCAGTCATTTATTCTGAGAAAAAACCAAATTTTAGAAACTTTAAAACTGATGTTTTACGTGTGTTAAAAACTAGATCGATTTTTTTATACCCTGAGGGAGAAAGAACCTTTACGGAAGAAATTCAACCATTCCAAACAGGTGTGATGAAAATCGCTTATAAATTTAATATTGATTTAGATGTGTTTGTTGTTAGTGGGTTTATGGGATACTCCAGTTTGGAAGAATACAAACATTTAGCCCATTCCAAAAAAATATATTTTCACTATTGTGGTTCTATATTGGCAAAAGATTATCCTACATTTGAAGAATACCTATCAAAAGCAGAAACACTCATGAATGAAAAAAAACAATTCTTGGAAACAAAGGAAAAAACTTTAATCCACCAAACTTAGAATCAATTTTTAGGTAAAGTTTTGGTAGATTCACTGAGTTGTTCTGAATCTTTACCCAAAACTTTTAAAAATCCCATAACTTCCAGTTGTTTTCTAGTTTTGGGATCTTTGTGTTATACAAGAGCTTTGTAAATGATACCTTACATTCCCTTTCAAATGTTAGAAAATCTCTCATCAAACGATACCTAGTTGGTCGAAAGCCAAATAATCAAGTATCGGAGAATACAATTTTCTCTTTTGGGACCTCTGTCGTTTTTTCCAATTTGAAATCTAATTCTTTATGGATCGTTTGGATCCATCCATCATATACTAAATCTTATTCCTTAAGTTATAAAATTTAATTTCGTAGAAAATTACACGCATAGCATTTTTCCTTTGCAAACATAGTATCCTCTATCTTTGCAGAATCGGAAATTTTACACTAACTGAAAAAAGTTACCAATAATGTTTTTTCACTTTTTTAGGTTTGCGACCTGCCAAATCATAGTAAATTAGAATTAATCGTAACATCTTGTCGCGTTATCTAGTCCATGAATCAAAAATATTACTTACGATGTAAAAATTATATTTTGTTCCTAACATTTTGGAGCGCTGTCCTATTTTGTATTGCTCTCGTAGTTGGAAGCCTTTCGGCATTTTTCTTACACGCACTCGATTTTGTTTCAAACTTACGTGAAGGTGATCCCAGCATTATCTATTTTCTACCGATAGCAGGATTTGTGATTGGTTGGATATACTACCGATATGGATCAAAAGCGAATCAAGGTAATAATTTATTATTAGAAGAAATCCATTCTCCAAATTCTATCATTCCGATTCGAATGGCCCCTTTTGTATTGTTTGGAACACTCGTTACACATTTGTTTGGTGGATCGGCTGGTCGAGAAGGTACAGCGGTACAAATGGGAGGATCCATTGCACACCAAGTGGTTCGTTTTTTCCCTTTTGCCCAAAAAGAACACCAGAGTTTGATCATTTTTGGAATGAGTGCAGGTTTTGCGGCCGTATTTGGAACCCCCATTGCTGCTGCTATTTTTTCAATTGAAGTCATTCAAATTGGAGCCTATCGTTGGAAATTATTTTTACCTTCATTGATGATAGCGTGGTTATCTCATGAGGTCTGTTTGTTTTGGAATGTGAAACATTCTTTATTCCCTGAGGTATTGTTTGTCTGGGATGAAATGATCTTTCTTAGCATCATTTTACTTGCTGTTAGCTCTGGCATTATTGCCAAAGTATTTACCAAATTATTATATTTTTTATCTAAGTTAGCACAGAATTTGATTAAATACCCACCATTCCGGCCTTTCGTTGGCGGATTGGTATTAGTCATTTTATTTTTATCCGGAGTGGGATTAGAATATTATGGTTTAGGCGTAAATACAATTCAAAATGCATTCACAGAAACATTGCCGAATGAAACATTTTTATGGAAATTATTGCTCACTTCGATCACGATTGGATTTGGATTTAAAGGAGGGGAGGTCACTCCACTTTTTTTTATCGGAGCGGCCTTGGGAAATATGTTTTCACAAATTGATCCAACGTTTTTGACATTATTTGTCAGTGTTGGTTTTATCTCGGTTTTTGCTGGTGCTACCAACACTCCATTAGCCTGTGCTATTATGGGGATGGAGTTATTTGGATTCCAATGTGGATTGTTATTTTTACTAGTCACACAAATCTCTTATATCCTGTCGGGGCATACGAGTATTTATTCCTCCCAAATCATTGCTAAAAAAAAATGGCTTCATTCTCGTTCCGATATTGGAAAAAAAATCTCAGATTTGTCCAAATAAACGATCGTTTGTAAATGGAAATTGGAATTTATCTTCAAAAAACTCGTGTTTATCGATTCTTAACTTGATTCGATTCCGGTATTTGATTGTTTCTCTTTAACAAATCGTCAAATAAAAAATGAATTGATACTCACTTGATCTGGAAACAGTCAGTAAAAAATTAATTGGAAAGGTTTTACGCTAACATTTGTCATCTTTTTGTAAGAATCCAAAGGAAATTTCATAAATTCTTGCAATAGTTGCTCTTTTTTAAAAAAAGTTTTACCTTTTTTGAGAATATGCATATTCTGATTTGTTGGATCTATTACTACCGCATTTGGAATCAGTATATGAAAAAAATCCTAATCTTTTCAGTTTTGCTTTTGGCCTTATCCCAATGCCAAAAATTTGCCTTTTGGCAAAACCAAACAAAGGATGATACAGCAGGTGCTGTCATCACTTTCATTCAAGGGCAAGTGACCTTATTCAAAGATGGAAAGGAATCATTTGCAAGTTTAGGTGATGTGATCAAACCAGGAGACCGTATCCTTTCAAAACTAGGTAAAGTTGACTTACAAACTTACCGTGGGGAAATCATCAGAATCAAAGAAAATTCAGATGTTTTATTTCGTGATTTAGCAGGTGCATCACAACCCAATACTGACATTCACATTTGGGCTGGTAACCTTCTTGTCAAATCGGTCAAATTAAAAGCAAATCAGAATTTATCGATTTCCTCACCTACAATGGTGGCGGGTGTCCGTGGGACTATTTTTTCATTTGAATTAGAAAAAGGTTCAGTCCCAAAAGTGAAAGTATATGAGGGTGCTGTGGCTGTTGCTTTCAAAACTGGTCCTAAACTCCTAGAACAAAACGACGGACTTTCCCAAGAGAACTATGATCAATTTGTGAAAACGTTAGAGGAAAACGAAGTGGTTCTCGAATCAGGAGAATCATTAGAAGTAAACCCTAGTTTGAATGAACTTGTTTATCTCATCAATGCGAAAATGGCAGCAGCAAGTCTCACAAAAGATGAGTTATCTGGTTTTTCAGATGTTACAAATGGAATTTCAAAAGTAGAAAGTCCAGTTTCGCCAAAGGAAAAAGCGGAAGTGGAAACCCTTGTTTCTATCGATAACACTCTCATCCAAAAACAAGTGGAAAACAAAGAAGGAAATTTGGAAGCCACACAAGAGATCGTTGAAAGCATCGAAAAAGAGCACGAGAGCAAACGTAATGAAGCTCTCACCACCATTGCCTCTGATGCCGAAAAAATGGGCCTTCAAAATGAAGAAGACATCCAAAATCACTATAGTGTTTTAGAGACCATTCATAAATCCAATGGAGAAGTATTATCAGGAGCTGTGGTTGCTCAATTAGGGGACATATTCATAGTCCACTCAACGAAAGGAGTGTTCCAATTGAAAGTGGACGATATCGAATACGTTGAGTATAAGAATTTTAAGGTGCAAACTCGATCCAAAAAATAATCAAAAAAAATGAACATCGATCCTTATCCTCAAAGGATCGGTATCATTGAGTTTTCCCAAAACTTTCGTACATACCACGAATGTTTTAGGGGAGAAAATTAGAAAAACAAACACGAAACAATTTACAAAAATTTCTGACGGTGTAAGATCGACCCCTATGAGTATACGCCAGAGGGTTTCTCTTTTCATCGCCGGTATTTTGTTTGTTGGTTTTACAATATTGACATCGTTCCAAATTTACAGGACTATCAGCGACGTTAAGACGGAAATCCAAGAAAACGCAAAGATCACTTCTGAAAAATGGTCCTTCCAAATCCAGGAACATTTGAATGCGATGATGGGTGTCATACGTGGGTATCGATTTGCATTATTTTATGCATCACCTCCGAGAGATGCAATGGTGAGTAGCCTTCGTGAAATTTTAGAAAGAAACGATAATATGTTTGGGATTTGGCTTTGTTACGAACCGAACGCCTATGAAGGAAGAGATGCTGCCTTTGTTGGTAAACCAGGCCACGATAAAACGGGGAGATTTGTTCCCTATTTACACCACACACCTGATGGGAAAATAAACTTCGAACCACTAAATAACTATGATAATCCCAATGGTGCTGGTGATTTTTACCTCCAAGTAAAAAAAACAAACAAAGCCAAAGTATTCGGACCGTATGAATACCTCGCAGGTGGGAAAAAAATCCAAATGATCTCTCTTGTTGTTCCTATTTATCCAAAGGGAAAATTTTTAGGCGCTGCGGGGCTTGATTTAGATATCTCCACTTTACAAGAAAAAATAGGAGACAATCGACCATTTCGGGGCCAGGGGCATATTTCATTTATTTCGGATAACGGAACTTATGTGATGTATGGCCAAGATAAAGAAAAACTGGGGAAAAAGATTGAAAATCCCGAACATCTTAAAATTTATTTAGAAAAATTGAAACTCGGTGAAATGTTTACAATCAAACATGATGGTATAACCGATTATTTCACTCCATTCCACATTGGAAAAGATCCTCAATTTTGGGCATTACAAGTGAGTATTCCTGATTCGATCATTACGGAACAAGTAACGAAAGTTATCTTAAGTTCGGTTGCCATATCACTTCTTATACTATTTGTTATTTTATTCTTCTTAAATTTTGTATTTAAAAATCTAATTACAAATCGATTGCATAAGGCGATTACTTTTTCGTCTCAAATTGCCAGTGGAAATTTGGCAACAAGCCCTGATGAAATCAACCAAGATGAGATTGGAAGTTTGTTAGATTCTATGAATCAAATGCGAAATAGTTTGGTTTCCATCATTGGCGATATCAAACTCACTGTGGAAAAATTAGGAAACCAGTCTAATCAAATGGCTTCCACTTCTCAAAATTTATCTGATATCTCTCAAACACAAGCTAGTGCCGCTGAAGAATCATCTGCTGCCGTTGAGGAATTATCTGCATCTGCAGACAATGTTGGTCAATCTATGGAGGAAGCAGTTCTTAAGATGAAAGAAATTGACCGATCAGTGCTTACTCTACGGGAAGAAGTGCAAAATATCAATAAAGAGATGGAATACCTTGCTAAGTTTGCGTCCGAATCACGAGAACATGCAGTAGTCGGAGAAACGGCGATGAATGATTCCACTAAGGCAATGGAAGATATTGGTGAAAAAGCAGAAAGGATCAGTGAAGTATTAGATATCATAACGGAAATTTCTGAAAAAACCAATTTACTTGCTTTGAATGCAGCGATTGAAGCCGCGAGAGCAGGGGATGCTGGACGTGGGTTTGCTGTAGTTGCAGAAGAAATTGGAAAATTAGCATTACAAACTGGCACTTCCGTAAAAGAAATTGGAGACCTTGTCATCTCCACCAATTCCGCTGTGGAAAATGGAAATCGTAAAGTAACAGAAGCAGCACAGGTATTAAATCTATTGAACAACCGAGTGAAAGAATTCGAAACTTCTGCAAATCGAGTGTTAAATTCGGTATTATTACAAGAGAATAATGCAAAAGACATTGCCCAAAATTCTAACTTACTTACAAATCTAAACTTACAAATTGAAGAAGCAGTGTTTGAACAAAAACGAGCAACTGAAGAAATTTCTAAAACAATCATCAGTATTTCAAATGGAACACAAGATGTTGCCTCAGGTTCAGACCAATTAACAATCGTTTCTGCTGATATTGCTTCCCAAGCTTCTTATTTATCAACTCAGGTAGAAAAGTTTAAGTTAAAATAAAAAAAGCCCACATTTGTGGGCTTCTTAATTCAATTAAATATAAAGTTTAAACTTTTGTATTTATTTGGAGAAAAATCTTTTTTCTACTTCTTCTGGAAGTTTTTGTCCCGTGAGTTTTGCTCTCTGAACAAGTTCCCAGAAATAACGATATGTTGCACGGTCATGAAGGTCCCCATCATGTTGGATTGGTCCCCATTCTGCATCTTGCGCTTTGATTAGAATATCACAAGCAGTTTGTGTTTCAGCAAAGTTAGGCGCCATTGCATCCAAAATGGATTGGATTTGCGCAGGGTAAATGGACCACATACGTAAAAAACCAAATTCATCATGCGCACGTTTTGCATCCGCATAAGTTTGGTAGACATTTTTAAGATCCAAAGTTACGTTATGTGCTGGGATCACACCATTCATAAGTGCCGCAGCCACTAGGTTTGCTTTTCCTCGGCGGAGAAGTTCGTGGTCGAACTGACCTGGTGATTTCATACAAGAAGCAGGGATTGCGCCGTGGTGACCAGAGATAAAGTCCATAAGTCCAAAATCTAAAACTTGTAACCAAGGAAGGCTTGCAATTTCGAAAACATCGTTTAATGCACCATGAGTTTCAATTAAAACGTGAATTGGAATTTCTCTTTTGATTCCTGCTTTTTTACAAGCTTCTTGGATGTAAGAGATTTGTTCTTTTACTTGGCTTGCTTTTGTAGGTTTTGGGATTGTGATATAAGCAATTACGTTTCCAGCTCCAGGAACGATGATATCAATATCACCTCTCCAATGTTCGTTGGTATAATCATGTATACGAACACCACTCATTTTGTGTTTATTGAGTTCAGAATTTTGAATGCGAACAATCATTTCTGCGTGTTCTTTTTCTTTCCCTGTTTGAGCACCGTCTTCACAGTCCATCGTAATATCAAAAAGTCCGCCAAGTTTGTTTTGTAACTCGAGAGCTTTTGTGATGAGTTTTTCAGATCCAGCGAAGTGTTCACAAGCAGGGATGATAGGGAAAGGTTTTTCTCCTGCAAAGAGAGCTGATTGCGGGTGAGTCAGTGCCATTTAGTATACCTTTTTCGGATTTTTTTACCAAGTTTTGTGAATTTTGCCTGTAGTCCAGGAATTAATGCCAAAACAGGAACTGCACCAAAGCCCAAATTCCATCCGCTTACAAGTTTCAATGCGTGAAATATTTCCATTTTGAAACTTTCTCTGGGCGAACCCTTGCAGGCAAGGGCCGGGCCAGTCCGGGCTCCGCCTTCGGCTCCGGTCGAAAAATCGACTTCCCCTTCCTGTCCCTTTCGCGAATCTGGATCACATCTTGGACCCAAACGAAATTTACACTCCAGAAGGAGGTCCTCCTCCCTCAAATCCGAATGTCAAATTCCTATTTCAAAAATGGGGGGAGGAAAACATTCGGAAACTTGTCTCCGATTTTTATGACAAAATCCAAAAATCCGAAATTCGTTGGATGTTTCAGGGTGATTGGGATTTGGCAAAGGAAAAACAAGCTGATTTTCTTATCCAAGTATTAGGTGGTCCTAGTTATTATATTGAAAAATGGGGACCCGCTAGGATGCGAATGCGGCATTTTGTTTTTCCTATTTCAGAGAAAGAAAGAGCGATTTGGTTTGAATGTTATGACAATGCTCTCCAATCCTTTGATTTTGAACATGATGACAAAATTGATTTTCTATATTTTTTAGATGGTTTCAGTGCTTGGATGGTGAACCGCAAAGAACCGCCTTGGGAAAAATATAAAGAAGGCCAATCTCATTCACAGTGAAACTCTGTGATCAAATCTTTGATACCAGAACAGGCCACTTGAACGAAGGTTCCCAAAGAATTTAAACAAGCACCTTGTCCAATCGTCTCTATTGAGTGAAAAGTTTCATAAGAAAGAAATATTTATTATGGGAAAATACCACGCGAAGGCAAGGTTCTTGTAATGGCAAACTTTCTGCAAAGGCAAAAATCCAACGAGACCAAATTTACTAAATGTGAAAGGCTTAATAGAGTCTAAACTTTCGTTTGTTTGATAGTTAGTTTTGTTCCAAAAATATCGTAACTTTATACTTACTAAAAGTGTAAAATTACATTTAAAGGATCAATTCATTTGAGAAAATTGGAGTCCAAAGGAAACAATTCGGACTTGAGTCCAAGTTTAGGTGTGGTTTTCTAAAAGTTTTAACATAACGGCCTTTTGTGCATCTAACCGATTTTCAGCCTGTGTAAATATTATCGATCTGTCACTTTGAACCATTTCTCTTGTGATTTCATAACCTGCATGGATAGGCATATCATGCATTACTTTTGCTTTTGAATGTTTCATTAGTTCTGCATTTACTTGGTAGGGCATCATCATTTGAATGCGCTCTTCCTTTTCTTTTTGGAAAATAGGGTCATTAAAGAATTCCATATCCACCCAAGTGTCAGTGTACACATAATCTGCATTAGAAACGGCTTTTTTTACATCCATTTCCCAAGTAACAGTTCCTTTTTTTTGAGCTCGGTGTATCGCATCCGAGACAATAGCTTCTTTTGAAGCAATTGGTGTGACTAAAATTAAATGAATTCCGAGTGCTGCGGTGATTTCCACGAGTGAATTCGCAACATTATTGTGTACGCCGATATAACAGATTTGTTTCTTTTTCCAATCATTTGGAGAGTCCATAACAATTGTTAAAATGTCAGCTAAAGATTGGCATGGATGGAACAAGTTGCAACATCCGTTGATGACAGGAACTGTTGAACCAGATTTTAATTCGAGTAAATCTTCATGTTTTTTGAGGCGTGCCATGATGATGGCAACATTACTCGAGAGGTATCTTCCTTCAAAATCAATATCAGAAAGTAAAAAGTTTGATGCCATCCAATCTAAAAAAATTGCATGACCACCGAGCTCGGTCATCCCCGCCTCAAACGAAACCCTGGTTCTCGTGGAGGTCTTTTGAAACAACATAGCGAGTGACCTTCCAGACATGTGGCCAGAAAAATACACACGATTTTTCTTTACATACACTGCAAAATCTAGGAGTTCTTGAATTTCTCCATCCGTCCAATCTTGCCAGGAGATCAAATGTTTCACTTGGGACATATCTTCCTTACAAGTATCGGTTTCTATGGTTCTTAAATCGAGAGTAAACTCCTTAGATTCGATGAAAGAATTTCATTTTTTTAAGCTGCTGATTCTGCCATAGACCTTGCGATGATAAAATTCGGCAGGATCAGTTCCTCTGTAAATTTAATCCCAAATTGAATCCCATGTTCAGATTCTTTTAACCATGCGATTTTTCCTCGAAATGAAATTCTAGATCTGGTTAAATCACTCTCTATGACACCTGACACAATATCCCTATCCTGTAATCCAATCTCATGTTTGATCCAACTACTGACTCCGAGTTCCGAGATATTACCAATTTTTGTGACAATGTATTCTGGTTTATCGTTAATCGAAAAAAGCTTTAAGACTAAGTCGTCCCATTCAAATGAGGGAATTCGTTCTGTTCTTCTTGTATTTAACATATACTTCTCCTATCTCTACTTACAAAAGCCTTCCTTGTCGATTATGCATAAATCGTGCCAAGGTTTTTAACTTGGATCTATTGGATTTCCACCAAACTTGCATCCAAATGCCATTCATTTGCCGTAGAATGCCAGTTCCGACGGCAGTGGGTTCTAGGAATTTAAGAGAAATGCCTGCTTTTTATCCTTCTCTTTTGGTTTAGTTCATAATTCTCAGAAGCATCCTTTCTCGATTCATCAAAAAGAAATCTAACTTGCCCATAAAATGAAATTCTCGGCATATATCCGAAAGAGGAAAGACATGCTCAAACAAATATTTACACCTTTTCTAATGACAATTGCGGTCTTTTCTTTGGTCTTTTGTGGTCCATCCGAAGAAACAAAAGAGATCCAAGGAAAAGCGAAACAAATCATCGGTTCTTTGCCCGAAAAAATGCCTGGTAGTGAAAATGATTCAGAGAAACTGATTTCACTTGGTAAAAAACTTTATTTTGAAAAGAAACTTTCAATGAATGAAACTCAATCTTGTAATTCCTGTCACAACATTGAAGGAAAGTCAGCTGGAGTAGACAATTCACCAACATCTACGGGTGCATTTGGAAAAAATGGGGATAGGAATTCGCCAACTGTTTTAAATGCAGGTTTTCATTTTGTTCAATTTTGGGACGGAAGAGCGGCAGATCTTAAAGCCCAAGCAAAAGGCCCAATTTTGAATCCTGTTGAAATGGCGATGCCTTCAGAAAAAGAAGTTCTCAAAAGGATTAACGAAGATGCCGAATATTCGAAACTTTTTGCAGAAGCATTTCCGAATGAAAAAAATCCTATCACATACGATAATCTTGCAGGTGCAATTGCTGCTTTCGAAAGAACACTCGTATCTCAATCTCGGTTTGACGATTTCGTAAAAGGTGATTTTAAAGCACTTTCAAAGGCAGAACAGGAAGGATTTAAAAGTTTTCTCGCAGCAGGATGTACTTCTTGCCATTCAGGAAATATGTTAGGTGGAAATTCTTATCGTAAAGTTGGTTTGGTCAACGAATACAAAACAGATGATTTAGGTAGATTCAATGTAACTAAAAATCCAGAAGATAAATTTGTGTTTAAAGTTCCAAGTTTGCGTAACATAACATTAACGGCTCCTTATTTCCATGATGGTAAAATTCCAACGATTGAAGAAGCGGTAAAAAAAATGGCATTCCACCAGCTTGGAATTGATTTATCTGATGATGAAACTAAAAAGATTGTTTCATTTTTGGGAAGTTTGTCAGATAAAAACCGAACCAATTAATCATCTCTCTGCAGATAATCTCGAATCCCTGACAATAATTGTAGGGATTTGAGAGTCCACTTTTCCAAAGCTCGGTAGCGTAAGGCCAAAGGAATGGGATTTAAATATTTTTTAAAATCTTTTGATCCTAGGGTCTTTAAGATGGCTACCATTTGGCAAGCGATCACGCGTAAACTTGGGTCATACTCGGTATAACCAAATTCTAATTGCAGTGCATCGGTAATTCTTTTCTCATAATTTTCCCATAATTGTAAATACCTTTGTTCCAGAATTGGATCATCCATCCATGGATGGAATCCTGGCAATGAATCAATCAAATGGTCAGGGTCGATTGTTTGGATCAATTTCCAGACGAATTCTTGAAATGCATCGAAGATTGATTGATTTCTGCTTTTTGATAACAATGCGACTATCAGTTGGTCGCAAAACTGGATTTCTTCCCGAAACGCCAACTCTTCCTTGGATCCAAAGTAATTGAAAATGGTTTTCACAGAAACATTCGCTTCTTCCGCGATTTCTGGAATCGTGACACCTGCATAACCTTTTGATTGGAAGAGTGTTTTGGCAACAGCCAGGATTGCCTCTTCTGTAAGTTTTTTCTTTCGAATTCTCAGTGGAATTTTGGTAAACATCATCTCTTCCTTAGCTTTAATTTTCAAAGTTTGGTCCCAAGAAATGGAAAAATTTTTACGCTCAAATTTGATCCTTTCGCAATTGGCTCCATTTTCGATTCGAATCTATTTAGAACGATTTCCAACCCAGAAAATTAAGATATAAGATGTATATACGCTTTAAATTTTGCAATTTGCTACATATTTCTATTCGACGTAAATTTACAATCAATGTAAATTTTCTGCAAGTATAAATATTTTGCCAATATTTTTCCAATAAGGATACAAGATATTTCAGTTTTGATTCAAATTTTTGGTAACAGCCAAAGAATCACAATCAATCGAGGTCACTTTTGGACTCATTTTGTGAAATTTTCAGAAGTCATTTGATTCAAATTGAGATTTCAATCCGTTAAGATTGGTTTTACGTTTATAGAAAAATTTGTATTCATAGTGAAGTGTTGATTAGAATTAGAATATGTCCCATACCTTTCGCGACCAATTATTCTCATGGATGAAAACCCATGTTTATCGTTTTTCCGAAACTCCTTTTCGGTTAGCTAGTGGTTTAGAATCACAACATTACTTCAATTGTAAGGAAGTAACGCTACACCCAGAGCGATTATCAATTTTGGCGGAATGTTTTGTCGATGAAGTGATCCCAAAATTAAATATAGAATTCCAAGCAGTTGGTGGCCTGACGCTTGGGGCAGATCCAATTGCATATGCAATTTCCTTGGCATATTTCAAACGTGGTAAGACTATTTTTCCACTTGTTGTTAGAAAAGAATCCAAAGGCCATGGGACTGGACAACAAATTGAAGGTTTCTGGAAAGAAGTAAAAACATGTTTAGTTGTCGATGATGTGATCACTACAGGTGGTTCTACTTTAAAAGCTGTTAAAGTCTTAAGGGAAGCAGGGATTGTGGTTTCAAATGGAATTTGTATTTTAGACCGAGAAGAAGGCGGGTATGAAAATTTGAAGTCTGAAAATATTTCAATGTCACCTATTTTTACAAAGAGAGAGTTTTTCTAATGAGTGAATTAAAACTATTCTTGTATGATGTTTCAAATTTCCGGAAAAAATTGCTAACTAGGACTTGGGCAGTCGTCATTTTATTTGTTCTCTTTGTAATATATAATAGCTTACAGATTCCAAAAGAAGGAAGGATTCAGTTTTTCACATTATTCGTACCAGTATTAGCACTTTTCTTTTGGTTTCTTAGAAGGAATTATTTAAAACAAATTGAAATTCTTTCGAGTGGTAGGTTGGAACTAGAAAGTGGAATGCTCAAACAATTTGATTCGAATGGAAATTGTGCAACGATTAGAATCAAAGATTTGGAGAATATCACCTTAGATAAATTCAGAGGTTATGATCGTATTATTTTAGAGACAAAAGAAAAAATCCATCCAATTGTTAATATTGAAAATCAAAATGAATTAGTTTTGTTATTGGAAAAAAAATCAGGCATAAAGAGTAATGTTGATCTAACAGATGATAGGCTTTGGAATTTAAAAACACCAATTTATTTTATACCAAGTCTCGCAGTATTGATTCTTTTATATCTACCAACCATGAAAGAAAAGTATCCATTAGTCTCACCAGAGTTTTTTGGACTTTTTTTTAATATCAATTTAATCGTTTATTTGTTGTATACACCTGAAAAAGAAAATCACTTTGATAATAAATTTTCATTAAAAAGACGGCTTATTTTCATTAGTTTAATTATCTTTTTCTTTCAAGTTTATACTCAATTAGATAAAGTCGGTTGGTTTAAAAATTAGAAAATTGAATCAATTTAGAGATTTATTGCTGTTTTGTTCCTACACCTTGCCGGATCATATTTAACTTGGCTTGTGCATAACGTCTGAGTTCTATCATTTCGTTCGCATATCTCTTTAGTAGATTGTCTTGTTCCAATCTGCTTTCCATCAATTGAATTGTGTCTCTTACATATTTGATATCTTTTTCTTCTTTCAATTTTCCTGATTGAATTAACTTTTTGACGATCTCAAATTCATACTTTCGGAAATGTACTCGTAATAAAAACTCTGTTGAAAAATTGTCTTTTGCTTTAACCCAATTGGAATCAATTTTTTCTTTCGGAGCTTGTTCCTTTAGTTGGTCTACTGCTCTTTTTGTAGGATCATTGTCCCTAAAGTTTGCTGCATTAGCAAGTTCCTCAGCAACCATTACCTCATCTTTAAATATTTCTTGAAGTTTGTTCCTTCTCCATTGGTCAGTGTATTCATAACTCTGTGCCGTCAACATACGTTGGAATTCTTCCAACATCACTGAAAGATTGATTGAACGTCCTAATGGAGTATTATTAAACTCTTTAATTTTAGGAAATAATTCTCGAGTAATTTGGAAGGCTGATTTGCGTTTATAATTACTTGCTTCGTAAAGTTTTTCAAGAGATTCTTCTGAATGTTTTTTGAGTTCGTTAAGTATAAACGGTTCAGCAAAAAAATATGCATCTTCACCATAAACAAATAAATTCGGATCCGGAGAAACGATAGATACGATGAAAATATAATGACTATCTCTTAAGGCAGTTAAAAGTTTACGGATTTCTTCTTCGGATCTAGCGAGTTGTGAAGACCAAACTCTAAGATGTGTATCTGAAGTTGGGATTTTTTCACGAGATTCAAGGTTTTCCTTTCGAATTATATCAGCTAGATCTAAACAGACTTTTATACTTCCTGCCATGTTTTAAAAATAAGTAATGGTAGCTTTTTGGTAAAGAATTATTCGTAATTTAGCTCTTTAGAAATTTTCATTCTGTATACAAAATAAAATGGAATCAATGTGATGAAAGTTGCATACACTAGGATTAAGATCGGAAGTATCGCTACAAAATGAACAGGGTAGGAAAATGTTAAATCCCAGCCAAAAGCATTTTGATTGATTCCAAATACAACAATTGGTGATAGTATTAAGCTATTGAATACACCAGATATAATCCCAAATACCAAGAGGAATGACGTTTGGTGGAATAGCAGGAAATAAAGCTGTTTGAAGCTCATTCCCATTGCTTTTAAGCCTGCAAGTATTCTGGATTTTTCCTTAACATAATAAAAAATTGAAGTAGAAAGAGATAAAATGGAAATTATAATCGCAGTCAATTTGAGGGTATCTAAAACTGAAAATACGCGATTCAAACCAGCCAAATAAAGTCCCTTAAGATCTTTCTGATCTAAATAAATTAGATCATATTTGTTTGCGATATTTTTGATGATTGATAGGGATTCTGCCGTTTTTTTCTGATTTAATAATGTCAATCGAATTGAATTTAATGAATCAATAGGATATAACGATTTATATAAAGTATAATCCATTAGAATAGTACCTCTCTCAGAAAAAAAATGTTCTTTTTCCGCTTGGACTTTAATGATTACTTCTCCTTTTTTTTCTGAGCTAAATTTGATTGAGTTTCCTTTGCAAATTTTTTCTAAAAAACATAAATTTTTTGAAACAATTACTTCGTTTTTATTATAGTTTTTGCTGAAGTTTAATGCATGTAAGGTGAAATACTTTTGATTTACAATGAATTTTGAATTTATGAAAAATGGCTCTATTTCAGAAAAAATATTTGTGTCTCTTAAAACATCTAATAGGTCTGTAGAAACTCCAGGTTCTCCCGAATTTAATTTTTTTTCATTGATTAATGAGTAGTCGGATGTGTTTTCTTCATCGATCCATTTTTTTAAAGAAGACTCGTAGCTATTTGTGAGACTAGACAATGTAAAGACGAGAGAGGTTGAAAGCATTATTGTGGAAATCGTTAATCCATTTTTCCAAGACTCCAATTGGATTTCCTTCAATCCAATAATGAAACTAGGTGAGGTATTTGATTTTCTCAAAAGGAAAAATATAAATCGGATCAAATAAGGTATGGATATAAAATTTAATAAAATAAACCCTAGAATTACGAGTCCAACTCCAACGAGGCCTGGGATAATTTCTTTTTCTAGTCTTACGTTTCCTATCAGTATGCCAGAAAAAATTAAGAAAATTGAAGCAAATAATTTCGTGTGAATTTTTAATTTCAATATTGGAGTTTCAGTAGATTCAATTTTGTCTTTTAAAAATTCAACCGGTAATATGTTGTAAACTTTGATGGCATTGTAAATAGCACTTGTTACTGATCCTAAAATCGACAATGATAACCCGAATAATATTATTTCTGGAGGGAAGTTTTTATATGTCTCAATTTGGTTTGCATCTGTGATTGTATTTAATGTTTGGAAAATATTGAGATTGGAAATTAATATTCCCAAATATACGCCGAATAATCCTCCAACAAGGCCTAATATTAATGCTAGAGTAATAAACAAAAGAAAATTGTTGAATCGAGTGCCACCAATTGAAAGCAGGATTCCAAAATCCAGTTTTCTTGATAAGAATATGCCCGTATAAATGTTAGATACCATAAAAAAGGAGATTAGAACAGAGACCAAAGATATGATTGTTAAGTTGATTTTTAAAGATCCGAGGGCTACACCAGCTCTTTCAATGATTTGCTTTTTCGATTCAAAAATCCATTTTTCTTTAGGTAATAGAGTAGGTAATTTGTTTAGTTTAATTTCATTTTCGAATTGATTTGATAAGTTGATCGTTGAATACACATCCCTTAAGTTACATATTGATTGTAATCTTTCAATGTCGGTAAAGATAAATAATCCATCATTTGATACAGGGATTATTTCATCTTTTTTTATAAAAATCTGTTTGTTGCAAATATTTATAGTTATTGGTAATTGATCCTTTTCGAATTTTTTTAGTAAAGATATACTAAAAAAGTATCTTGGAATCATTTGTTTTGTTGAGATTTCAGATGTGTTATTTGGAAAAATTAAATCTCTGCCGATAATTGGAATGCTAACTGATTGTTGGTTAATTAAATTTGTATAACCTATTACTTGTAATTCTGGCTCCAGTTGGATTTCAGGTGGCATTAATTCATGTAAAGTTTTTAAAAAAAATTTATCTTGTCTCTCTTCTTTGCTTAAGGATACATATCTACCTATGATATTTTCTGATTTAAAACCTAGAGTCTGATCGATTAAACTTTTTTCAGCCTTCCATCCGTTGATTTGTGTACTCACAAAAAGAGCAATACCTAGGCTAATGCTTAGAACATTGAAAAAAACTTTTCCATAATTGTTTCTTAAGTAACCGATTAAGAAATAAATATAAATATGAATCATTTTTTTAATAAAATACCATCTAGCATGTGATAGTTGATATTTCCTGATTTCCCAATGTCTTCGTTATGAGTGACAATTAATACTGTGATTCCTAAGTCAGAGACACATTTTTGGAACAACTTTAGAATTGAATCAGCAGATTTAGAATCTAAATTTCCTGTTGGTTCGTCTCCGAAGATTAGTTTTGGTTCATGAACAATAGCCCGAGCAATGGATACTCTTTGTTTTTCTCCGCCAGACATTTCCTTCGGTGTAAAGTTAACACGATGGCCTAATCCGACGAGGTTTAGTATTTCTTCTGATTTTTGATAGGCAATGTTTTTACTTTTGCCCGCGAGTAGTAGTGGAATAGAAACATTTTCTTTTGCCGTGAGGTAAGGAAATAGATGGAAAAATTGAAAAACGATTCCAATTTGATCTCTTCTGTAGTCAGTGAATTCCTTTTCTGATGCTCCCAACAATTCTTTACCAAAAATTTTTACACTCCCTGAATCGGCAGTTTCGATAGCAGATAGAATATTCAAAAGTGTAGATTTACCACTCCCTGAAGGTCCCATAAGCGTAACTAAATTTTGACTTGGAATTTCGAAATGAATCCCTTTCAGAATAGGCATCTCCAATTCGCCTTGGTAATAGCTTTTTTTTAGATTTTTTACATCAATGGCAAAATTTGCTTGGTTTTCTTTTTTTTGGTCATCCACGAAAAATAACTTCCCTTTTATAGGACAGATGAAAGCCTCATTTGGTAGGGAAACAAATTGGTAATTCGTATCATTTTTATACTGATTTTCAGCTTTGCCATTATTGGTAAGTCGCAGGTTTCCCTTGTACTACTAGAATTCCCAGAAGTAAGTGAATTTTTACAGATAGAGAAAAGTAATGAAGATCCTTTTGATGAAAAAGAAGTCGCATTGACTTTTGAAGTTTTAGATTATTTCCTAACCAGTTTCTCTCTCCTCTCTCTTTTACCTTTAGTAACCTGTTTTGTATTATCTAAATCCCTTAGCATTCAATATTTAAGAGGTCCCCCTCTCGCCACATAATCACCCTTTTTGATCTTTCATCGTGAGGTAGTTTATGTTAGAAGATAATAAAAAATCGATCTTTAGATCGGTAATCGTGGGGGTATCTGCACTCTCTCCACTAATTATATTTTTGTATACAAATGAAGATATTTTATCGGTCGACTTTCCGATATTAGTTGGTCTTTTCATCCAAGCATATATTGGTTTTTCTTCCTTTATGCTCGTGCAATCTTATGAACCAAAAGAAAAAAACAAGGTAACAGTTGGATACTCAATTTTTTGGTCTGCATTAGGTGTCTGTTATCTATCGGGTAAATCATTGATGTTACCCATAGCGTTGGAAATCACATCCTTTTCAACGATTCTCATTTATTCGGGAACAGAATATGGGAAAAAACAAATTGAAAGTTTGGGTTCCTTATTATTGGCTTCAGGAATATCGGCCTTGTTTTTATCGGCTTGGGTTATGTTACCAGATGGTGACAATGTTGGAGTGATTTTACTCTTAATTGGTTTATTAATCAAATCTGGTTTTTCAGGTTTTCACATTTGGTTACCAAAAGTAAATGAAGGTGGGCCTTCACACGCATTAGGTTCGTTTGCTGGTGTGTTGGAAATATTCCCACTATTGTTATTTTACCGTTATGTACTCCCCAACCAATTGGATCCAATAATTTACCAGATTCTTTTTCCTTTAGCTGCTTTAGGAATATTTTTTGGAGGAATCACAAGTTTCTTTCATAAAGATCCAAAAATTTCATTAGCGTATAGTTCGATAGAATCTCTTAATTTTTTATGGTTATGTTTGATTATCACAGGTATGTTTCAGTTTTCCGGTGATACTGAACTTATGAATTTAAGTAATTCTTTTCGTATTCTATTTTTTTTAAGTTTGTTTCATCATTCTTTTTCAAAAACATTTCAATTGTTTTCTATTGGTATGGTCTCTCGACTTATTAATTCAAATTCTAGTGATGAATTGAAAGGAATAGGAAGATTACTTGGCATATCTCCGGTACTATTGGGAGCGGGTACTTTTAGTTATGCTGTTATACCTGGCACTTTGGGTTTTGTATCAGAAGCTACATATTTTTATTTAAATGCTAGGATACTTGATATGCCGATCGGACGTTCCGTGTTTTTACTTCCTTCAATGATTTTTATATTCTTTGGGATAGTTTTAGGCAGTTTTACTCATATTAAATTGTATATGACTATGTTTTTGTCTAAACCTAGAAATAATATGAATCTTTTGCCATTTGGAGAAACTCAAAAAAAATGGTTATACATTTCATTGTTAAGTCTAGCCTTAATGATTTATATATTCCCACTAGTTCTTCCTTTTTTTGTAGAACTCCCAATGTTACGTCCTTTTGCGGATGATCAGTTAGTAGCTTGGTTTTGGAATATCTCAATTGTTTCGTTAATATCGATTTTGATGGTCGTTATCTTCTATACATACGATCTATTGAATCGAAATAAAAACATAATTAATGAGAAGAAAAGTTGGGATTGTGGCGGTGGTTATGATGGCCATGAACTTTCTGTGCCTGCCTCTGTGTTTTCTAAACCATTACGAAACTCGCTTGGAAGATACTTCGTAAATAAATCAGGTGAGTCTATAGTGGATCAAATGATAATCAAATTATTGGCATCTGTATTTAATGTAGGTACAAAATTCGTATCTTCAACGAATCAACCAAAAGAAGAAGATATAAGTAAATATTTAGCGATATCATCTATGTTTCTAATCTTTATATTTTCGTTATTGATACTTGGGGATTTTTAAGGATAAAGATATGGAAAATTTCATGTACTTTGTATATTTAGGAATTTTATTCTTTTGCCTTCCTTTTCTACTCACTGGAATCATTCGAAAAGTTAGAGCAAATGCTCAGGGAAGAAGGGGGCCTAAGATTATACAATTTTTTCTCGAAGTGAACAAATCTTATTTAAAGGTTCCTGTATCCCATAATAATTTTTCATCTATCTCAAATTTAGCACCGAGATTAGTCGTGTATTCCTCTTTGATGATTTGGAGTATTGTTTTGTTTGAATGGGCTCCTTTTATACTAATTCCATTTTTTCTTGCTTTATATCGATTTGCTTATATAGGATTTGCAATGGAAGGAGCTTCTTCTTTTGGGGGAATGGCATCTGGTCGCGAAATCTTATTATCAGTAATGGTTGAACCTACGTTTATCTTAATGATACTTGCTGCGCAATCGCATATTGAAATATCAGAAACTCCTCAAGGAATACTAGTTGGATTTTTATTTTTAGTCTTATCGTTTATCACTATACTTGCTGAATTAGCAAAACCACCGTTTGACGATCCAAGAACACATTTGGAGCTAACTATGGTTCATGAGGCAATGATATTAGAAGCGTCAGGACGCCAATTAGCTCTTTTCGAATTGGCAAATTCAATAAAATTATCTGCATTGTTGGTTTTTTTGGTAAAACTCGCGTTAGAACATTCAAAAATCTTCAGATCCTATTATTTGGATGGAATGAATCGCGAGTTTTTAATACTACCTGCAGTTGTGTTGTTGGCTATAGTTATGGGATTTTGGGAAGCAAATAGTGTGCGTAGAAAATGGACATGGATACCTGAGTTTATGGGATTAGCTTTTATCGCGATTTTAATCTTGGGTACATTAGTTAAACTTTCATAAGGAAATACTATGATTTATGATTTTGTATATTTATTGTTATTGTTAACTGGAATTGTCGTCCTAGTTGAGAATAGACTTAGCCGTATTATTTTTTTTCTAAGCTTGCAAGGATTTTTATTAATTTTCCCTGTATTGCAAACCCATGAGGGAGATTGGCATCATGCTATCTCTTTGATACTTTTAGTAGTTTTGTTTAAAGGGCTTTTAACACCTCTCATTTTGAATTGGACGGCTAACAAATCTAAGATGAATGAGAGCACTACACCAAGATTTGGATACTTAGCTACAATGTTATTTATGATACTTGGACTTGTTCTTGCTGTAAAAATAACTGAAGGTGTTACTGTATTGTCCATTCCAGTACATAAAATTGGCTTAATTTACGTGATTTTATTAGTATATGTAGGGATTTTATGTTTTGTTGTTAGGCGAAACTGGCTCGCCTTAATTGCGGGATTTTGTGTTTTTGAAAATGGAATCTTCGTATTGACAATGGTATTAGACAAAGGATTACCATTTGGATTGGAGTTTGGGTCATTTTTAGATGCAATTTTGGTAATCGTATCAGGTGGAATCTTACAGCTTTCTCCTCACATGCACACGAAGGAACGTAAGTTATGATGGCTACGATATTCTACATTTCAGGAATACTCACATTTATTATTATTTTTTTGATTTCAGTAATTGCTCCAACAAAAGGACAAACTCGAATTTGGCTTTGGAGTATTCTTAAAATTTGTTTTTTTAGTGTTTTGTTTTATTCATGGTTTACTGACAATATTGTTTTAAAATGGATTTTAATAGAAGCTTCAACATTGTTTGGAGCATTATTGATTTCTTCCAGTGGCACTGAACGTTCTTTCCATGTCGGTTGGAAATTTTTACTGATCAACTCCTATGCGTTGGGATTAGCATTTTTAGGAATTGTGATTTTACTTTTTGCTTCAACTCCTCTTCAAAATTTGGATTTTTATTCTTTAAAATTTGGATTAACGGGGCAATCAGGACTGTTGGTTGAAACTGGAATTTTATTAACGATATATGGATATAGTGGCAAGTTGGGTCTTGTGCCGAATCATTTTTGGGTCGGAGATACCTATGCTGAGAGTCCAAGTCAAATTTCGTCCCTCATAGCATCATTTGTCCCTGTAAGTGTTGTCCTTGCGATTCGACCATTGATAAAATTAGAAAAAGAGTTAAACCCACATTTGATCAATGCTTCTAATGGTTTATTGTTTATCGGAGTTTTGACAATACTTTACGCCACATTGATGTTAGTCTCAAGGGATGATATTCGAAGAATTTCTGCAAAGGTTGCGTTATTTCATACAGGTATGTTAACTTTATTTTTATGGTTAGATGTATCAGATGAAATATTCTATTTTTTGTTAGCAACTACTGTTTTGGTTAAATTGCTAATATTTTTATCTATGGGAATTTTACGTATGGATGCAGGAAAAAGAAATATTTCTCAAATTCTTGAAGGATCCACGTTAAGTCACAAAGCTTTGTATGTATATCTCTTGGCTCTTTTAATTGCTTTCGTTTTCCCATTATCACCTGTATTTGTATTGGATTTAAAAATAATCGAAATCGCAATTCTAAATAAACAGTTTTATCTTTTTGTTTTTCCTATCCTTGGATCTGTTTTCTTTTTTGTTTCACTGAATAAGGTATTGCCGATGGTGAGACTACCAAATCGAAATTTTAAAAATGAAGTATATAGAACTTTGCAGATAAGGTTCTATTTTTTCTGGATTGGTTTGTTGATAACTGTTGCAGTTGGAGCTTTCGGAATGTACTATTTAATGGCTAAATACTTATGAATAAAATCACAGGTGTAACAAATTTTGATGGTATCTATTATCAGTTTGTTTTTGAAAATCAAAAGCTGAGGATGGAAGAACTAAATTCAAAAAAGAGTCACATTGATTTTTTGTTAGATTCTAGTTACCCTATTTGGTTAGTAAGACATGCCTTCGGTCAAGATATGGGTCCAGAAGATTATTCTGATTTAAAAGAAGAAGACTATCTAACTGATCAAAGAGGAAAAAATTTATCTCTACATCAAAAATCAGGTATGATTCGTGATTTGTTTTATCATGGATTAAAAGTTCCATTTTCAAATGAACATTATTCACATGCTGTCGGGCCAATTCATGCAGGTATTATTGAACCAGGTCATTTTAGATTTGTAGTAGAGGGTGAAGTAATTAAACATTTAACCATCAGGCTTGGTTTTCAAAAAAGAAGTATTAGTGAGAATTTGATCCACAAAACGATGGATCAGGTTATGCCTTATTCTGAAACAATCTCAGGTGATACGAGCATTGGTTACGCTTTAGCTTTTTCCAAAATTTATGAGGAAATGTATGGCATTGTTCTACCTAAAGATGTTCAAATATTTCGTTCCATTTTGGTGGAATTAGAACGTATAGCAGTCCATATCGGGGACTTGGGTGGAATTTCAGAAGATATTGGTTATTATCCATTGTATGGTGTTTGTGTTACTGATAGAGGGGCCGCACTTGGGCTTATGGAAACTTGGACAGGCCATCGGTTTGGAAAATCAGTGTTACGACCTGGTAAATTGTTTTTAAACAATCGAATCAGCACCAAACAAGCAAAAGATGCTTTTTTCCAATTGAAAAAAGTTTACCAATCAAAAATTCGTCCTCAAATACTAAGAGCTCTATCTATTTCAACATTAAAGGAAAGGATGCAAGGTTGTGGATTTATATCTGAAGCCGATGTGCATAAATATGGATTTGTAGGTATGGTTTCTCGAATGGCTGGTGTGAACGAAGACTTACGTTTAAATCATCCTGATTACCCAAATTGGAAACCACTACCATTACAAGAAGAACACCATCATTTTAATGGAGACGTATGGGCAAGAATGTACGTTCGATTTGCAGAAATAGAACAATCAATGTCTTGGATAGAAGAAACAATGAGTGATTTGGATTGGAATTTAATTTGGGATACGCAAAATCAAATAACAAATGACTTTCAATCTTTGAAACCAATTCGACCTGGTATCTATTTCTCATCTGTTGAAGCATGGAGAGGTCCTTTGCTTGTTGCTTTGAATTTTGATGAAAATGGAATTGTGACTGATTCTTATATTCGAGATCCTTCTGTATTAAATTGGCATGCACTTGAATTGGCTGTACGTGGTGAACAAGTCGGAGATTTTCCATTGAACAATAAATCATTTAATCTTAGTTATGTTGGTTTTGACTTATGAGTTTTTTATTTGAGCTAAAGAATTTCTTCACCAAAAAAAATGTCCTCAACTTTGAGAAAACATCATATATTCATCCAAATAATAGAGGGATACCAACTCCTACAAAATTCATGGAGAAAGATTGTGGTTCGTGTAAGCAGTGTGAATCTGCTTGCCCGACAAAAGCAATCAAACGGGTAAATGAAAATCAATTGGAAATCGATTATGGAAAATGTTTACAATGTGGTGTTTGTGTAAATCAATGCCAGGACAATAAACTTCGTAATTCTGGATTTATATACACATTCGTTTTACACCGCGAAGAATTTTACACTACCTATAAAAATGGAAAAATGGATTTATCCACCACGCAGAAGTTTACACTCACGGAAAATCAAAAACGATTTCGCACCTTAACTCAAAAACGTGGTTTTTTGTATCGTGAAGTGGCAGCTGGTGGGAATAATACTGTCGAATCCGAACTCAATGCTTCTTTTAATTCTGTATTTGATTCAGAAAGGGAAGGGATTCGGTGTGTTGCAAGCCCCAAACATGCAGACGCCATTGTATTTTCTGGCCCAGTTTCTGCGAATATGGAAGCTCCTTTGCAAACAACCTGGGATGTGATGAGTGAACCAAAGGCCCTCATTGCCTGCGGAACAGAAGCGGTGAGTGGTGGACTTTTCCCTAAAGGTAAAATTCCGAAGGAACCTGATTTATGGATTTCAGGAGATCCCCCAAGGCCAGATGTCATTTTACAAGCCTTCCGATTGCTTTTAGGAAGATTTTCTTTTCATTTCCAAGAGGAGCTTCACAAATTTTTAGAGAGTGAAAAATAAGGCCCGTGGATTTAGAAAAAGAAGAAATTGTCAGGGTGTTGGTTTTAGAACCACAGAAAAAATCATACGAAACCATTTCCCAATTACTTTTGGAATGGTTTGGCGATTACATTGACCTTACTTGGCGTTCCGTATTTGAAAATGGAGCCGAAGAAATCAAAAAAGTGCAATATGACCTACTGATTACGGAGATTCAATTTCCAGAATTAGAAGAATCCTCTGAAGATATCTTAGAAAAAATTATGGATATGGCAGGACCTTCAGAACTTCCGGTAGTTGTATTTACGAAAGCGGAAGGTAAACAACTTCCGATTCATGCATTCCAACTTGGAATCAATGAATACTTCAGCAAACGAAGGTTAAAGAAAAATATACTAGAACATCGATTTCGTAATTTATTCCGCGAAATTTATAGAAAGAAAGTAGTATCTATCCAAATGGATGATAGTTTGAAACGATTCCAAGATCTTTATGGAATGAACCAATCGGAAATTCAAGATTTGAATACGATGGTTAAAAAATTCAAGAAGGAACTTGAGAAAGAATACGAAGAAAAGTTAAACTTAGAACACGAAAAAAAGAAAATGCAAAATGTTTTTGGGATGTATGTAGATCCCATCATCGTTGAAAGTTTAATGAACAACTCACTCTCGTTAGATCAGAAAGGAAAGGAACAAGAAGTATCTGTATTATTTTCAGACATTCGTGGGTATACTTCTTTATCCGAAAAGATGAAACCTGAACAAGTAATTTCATTTTTAAACGAATACTTTACAGCTATGACAGAAGTAATCTTAGGTTATGGTGGCATGATAGACAAATACATTGGTGATTCCATTATGTGTTTGTTTGGTGCACCTGTTTTCCAAGAAGACCATAGACAAAATGCGATTGATTGTGCATTAGAGATGATACAAGTTTTTGAATTGTGGCAACCAAAGTGGAATCAAATTTATGGATTCACTCCTCAAATAGGAATTGGAGTTGCTTCTGGAAAAGCAATTGTAGGGAACGTTGGTTCTTTCCAAAAACTTTCTTATACGGCAGTGGGGGATACTGTTAATATGGCGAGCCGATTAGAATCAATGGCTAAACCTATGCATGTATATGTATCGGAAGGATTGTACAACCACTTGCCTGAAGAATATGCAAAAAAATACAGATATGAAGAATTGGAACCTGTAAAAATCAAAGGGAAAGAAGGTTTACACCGAATTTTAAGTGTTAAACCAATCTAATCACATTACAAAGTACTACAAAACTGATATAACTCGTTTGTTTTCAGTTTTTCATCTTTTGCTGTTAGATATGTTTTAACATCTTCGAATTCTACACCTAAACAAGATTTGTATTCTTCTAACTTTTGTAAGGTATCTGGTTCTTGTTTCCCATGTCCTGTGAGTTTCGCAATGACTCCTGCAAAGCCAATGATTTGTCCTAAACTGGATTGTTCTAAAATTGGTTTAGATAAATCTTCAATGGATGTAATTATAATTGCTGGCATTTTCCAAAGTTTTGCGGCAGAAGTTCCCATTTCATAGGAGTCCACACCAAAAGATTTTTTCTCTAGGGAAACTAAACTAACATCAGAAGTTTGGAATTCCGTAAGAACTTCTACATATTTTTTACGATCGATTGTGTTTAAAACAATACGTCCCAAGTCTTGCATGAGTCCACATGTGATCGCAAGTTCCGCTTCTTTTTTGAACTTTTTTTCTTCACATAAAATTTGGGCAAAAATTCCTTTGGCAACGGAATGGTCCCAAACTTCATCACGAAATTTTTTATAATTCCCTTGGCTAAAGAGTGAATCCGTCATAGACATTGCCACCATACTCCGAACGGTTTTAAAACCCAAACGAGTGATGACCTGTTTCATGTTCGCAACTGGATTACCTCGTGAGAAAAATGGAGAATTGGCTAGTTTGAGAAGCCTTGCAACGAGGACTTGGTCTGACTGAACCTTTTTTTCAAGTTCACCAAAAGAGAGTTCGTTATCATCTTCTAGGGAAAGTACGGAGAGTAAGACTGGCGGAACAATCGTCAGATCTTTGATTTGGGATAAGTATTCTTCCAGTGTTGCCATATGTTTCGGGACCTAAGGTCAGAATTTAAAATCTTCTGACGATGGAAACTAAAAACTAATCACTATCTGGCAACGATTCTTGCGAATTCAATTCCTTTAAAATAGTGTAGTAAAATTTCTTTATGATTGAATTGGCTTTTTGCCATTGCAAAACTTCCCCATTGGGACATTCCGACTCCATGCCCAGAACCTAATCCTTTTACATAAAAATCTCCGGAATCTTCCTTCCTGATTCCAAAACGAGTGGACTTAAGTTTTGTTGCGCCAATTTTTTTACGAAACTCTGTAGCTTTGATTCTTTTTGATCCAGATGTCCCAATGATTTCTACTTCATTCACACGAGAAGTTGGGAATCGTGTTGCAACAACTATATCTTGAATCTCACCAACACCTAAATCTCGTAAGCTGTTATTTACAAAATCTGTTTTCCATTTTTCTTCCCATGAATATTGGTCTCCATCCTTATCATATTCTGATGGAACTGGTTTTAAATATTCAACTGGGTTTCCCCAAACATTTGCCGGATCTTCTGTATATCCACCTGCATTTGAATGGAAAAAACTTTGGATTGGTTGTCCTTTGTGTAAAAGGATCAAACCTTCTGTTTCAAATACAGCTTCTGATGTATTTTTATGTTCTTTATTTTTCCCTTTATAAACTTGAGTATTGGTTGATGTATCAACATCATACTCTTGTTTTTTGCGATTTAGCATTTCTTTAACTACATAAGTTCTGGCACATACCGCTTGTGCTTTCAGAGCTTCTTTTGGCCATGACGCACTTACCTCTGATGGAACAACAGATAGTAAATACAATTCAACAGGTACAATATTGATGATAAGAACTTTACCATCCAATGGTTTAAGTAAAACGGATCCTCGGTAACTCACACCTTTATAATCAATCCATTCAGAATTACTATGAATAGAGATGGGAGCTTTGATTGCAGTTGGATTTAATGATAAAAAATCATAAGCTCTTTTGATGGTAAGATCATTCGCATCTTTGACGATGATTTCACCCGAAGTTTTGAATATTTCTTCGTCACTAGCAAAACCGAGGAGGACTCGCACTGGTCTTGATTTAAAATTGGATTCTTCGGGTGCCCAGTTCGTTACCATGACACTCGCACATCCGATTTGTCCTAAAATGAGCAGACAGATAAATATAGTGAACGACTGTTTTTTCATAGTTTCCTCCTTTTATATTTCGGAAGAAATAGAAAATCGATAAAGGGATTTATCTTTGTTTTCTTCGAAAGAACAATACAGTTTCAGTATGGGGTGTATGAGGGTATGGATCAATAAGGATCCCATCCACAAAGTCATACGATGATAAAAATAGGCTCACATCATCTTTTTGTGAATAGGGATTACATGAGACATAGAATACAAACTCTGGCCCAAAGTCTCTGATCCAATGGTTGACAAGTTTTCCTGCTCCTGCCCTGGGTGGGTCGAGTATTAAGGTAGCAAAATCACGTTTTTGTAAATTTTCCGTTGAAACAAATAAATTGGATACTTGAAATGATTGTGATTTCGAAGGATAAACTTCTTTGAAAAGTTGCGATGCAATTTGAATCGAGGATTCCGTGAGTTCATATCCTTCAACTTCTTGGAAGTATTCGCCGTACAATAGTGAAAAAAAACCATTCCCACAAAACAAATCAATGAGAGTATTTTGATCCTTTGGGATTCTTTTTTGAATGAATTCTAAGATTGGTGAAAATCCATTGGGATTGGGTTGGAAAAATGAATCGAAGGGAACCTCAAATGTATGACCAAGTACTTTCTCAGTAAAACTTGGTTTCCCTCTTACTATTTCTGGTCGGCCCACTGCGGATACTTCTGATTTTGGACGGTTATAACAAAACAAGAGAGAAGGTTGGTCTAAGGAAGTGAGGAGTAAATTTCGAAACTCATTCATTTGTGGGTGGACTTCGTATCCATCCGTGAAAGTAAAAATCAATATTCCATCATCAGTATTTTGTGCTTTTCTGATGGTTAAGTATTTGAGTCCACCACCTTCCGATTTTCGATCCCAAATGACTTCTGGGAATTGATCGAGTACGGATTGTACATCTGATAAAGCTTTGTTTGCCCATTCAGACTGGATGGAACATTCTTTGATGGGAACCACCTTTCTGAAATTACCACGTTGCCTTTGCCCAATCACAGGCCCCGGGAATACTGAAAAATCCATTCGAGAGCGGTAAGCATAGGTTTGTGTTTGGGGGACCGGAGTTATCGATATTCCTAAATCTTTTTGGAACGATTGTAAGATGGGTTGGAATTTTAATTCCAGTTGTGTTTCATAAGGAATGTGTTGGCCTGTGCAACCTCCACAACTCCCAAACACTTCGCATTTGACCAAATCCCAATTGTAATTTCGGATGATTTCATGGATTTTTAAGGATCTTTGGCGAGGTCTCCTTTTGACATATTCCACTATCAGTTCGTCACCTGGGTGCACAAAGAAAACATCCACCTTTTTTCCGTTAGGTGCTGTTATGATACCCGAAAAATCGGAATTGAGTCCTTCTACTTCTACTTTGACTTTGTCCAATGTTTTCTACTTGCCAGTTCCTTTCCTTTTGAATAGAATTTCTGACATGGTTTTTTCGAAAAGACTCTTTTCCAACTTCGTTCTTGTAATCTCCTTACTTTTTTACATTTCACCTGTTTCAGCACAAGTGTTACTAACCAATCAAATCTTAGATTTAAGATCAGAATCTTCCTTTGGAAATGAAATTCATAAATGGAGTTTTAAACCTGGAGATTCTCCGCGAGTGACAGAAACTGCAGAAGATGATCTCTATTTGGATGAGGACGAAGGTGAAATCAAAGCGCATATTTTTTCCTATGCACAACCAACCTTAGAAGAATCAGTTCGTACTGGGTGGATCTCTGGTTTTCAAATCCAAACTGGTTGGGATAAAGTAACAGATGGCGATGGTGAATTGTACTTTCCTAGTTTTTTTGACTATTTAGAAAAATACAAGGGATACGGTTGGTACAGAACTGAAATTACCATTACTAGTGATGATATTCAAAATAAATTTAAATCCCGTAACTTAAGTTTACGCCTTGGCCAAATAAGCCAAGCAGACGCAGTTTATTGGAATGGAAAATTCATTGGTGGAACAGGATTACACCTAGATACCGATACAAATGTGCAATTAGAGGATAAATCACTGTATAGTGATAAAATTCGATTTTATAAAATTCCTTTCAATTTATTAAAAATTGATGAACCGAATGTGCTGGCAGTTCGTGTGTATGCAAAATATCCATTGAGTCCAGGATTATCTCACGATAAATTTTACATTTCTTCTTATAAGTATTCAGAACGAGCTGAATACTGGAATGATTTTAAGAAAATTTTTGTAATTGTATTAACCATTTTACTTGGTTGTTTTTATCTTTATTGGCAGATTTTGTTTCGAAATGAAGAACATGCGACCATTTATTTTTCGTTAGGTTCTATTTTTATGGCACTGAATACATTGTTTCAAAGCCAAATCATTTATTCTATTTTGAGTGATGGTTTTTGGATTAAGAAAATGGAATATGTTGCCTGGATAGGTTTGGTTCATTTTTTATTTAACTTCATTGTTCGATTTGCACATGTTAGGAGTGGTTGGATCAAGTTAACAAACAGATATATAGATGGAGCTGGATTTGTTTCGGCAATTGTGATTCTTTTATCACCAAATTTATTCTTTTTGTCTAAATATTTCTTTTATTGGAGTTTTTTCACCATTCTGTTAGGAATATCACTCTTTTATATTATTTTTCTTGGAAGGAAAATCCCATCAATGGGAACCGTATCCTTTGGATTTTTTGCATTTATTATCTTAATGTTAAATGATGTATTCGTTGAAATGCAATGGGAATGGTATCCAAGCCATACGTATGTAAAAGATTATGCATTCGCAGCTTTTACTATCTCTGTTGCTTTATCAATAGTCAAAAATATGATTGATTCACGTAAATTAGTGGAAAAACAAAAGGAAGAAAAGGAACGATTGTCTCGTTATTTTTCACCAGCCGTGATGGAAACTATTGTAGCTGATAGTATTAAGTTAGGTGGTGAGGAAAAGGATATTGCTACTTTGTTTTCCGACATAGTAGGTTTTACAACATTTGCAGAAAAAAATCCACCAAGTGTTGTTCTCAATCACTTAAACACAATTTTTGAATCCTTATCTGATTTGATTTTTCATTATTCGGCTACCTTAGACAAATTCATTGGTGACGCGATTATGGCTTTTTGGGGCGCACCAAAACAAACAGACTTAGATGCATACCATGCCATCGCTTGTGCTGTTGACATGCAGAAACGTATGGTTGAGATTAATAAGGAATTAGGATTAGAACCTGGAACATTTCGATTGAGGATTGGAGTCAATTTTGGAGAAGCCATTGTTGGAAATATTGGTTCTGTGAAACGAATGGATTATACTGTTATTGGAGACGCAGTGAATACCGCAGCTAGACTTGAAAGTCATGGAATCCCAGGTAAGGTGGCAGTTTCGGAAGCAGCTTTCCTTGCGGCTGGTGGAGAAAAATACATTGAATACGAAGACACAAAAGAGTTAGCACTAAAAGGAAAATCAGAACCTGTGAAAGTTTATTTTGTTACGAAAGTTCATCCAAGAGAATAAACATCTTTTTTTGTTTCTAACCACTTCTTGCGCTCGGAAGGAGTGAGTTTTTCAATCGCATAACGGAGCATCGTGCGTGGCATCTTTGCCGCGTGTTGTTTTAAAAAATTTCGAAGGATTTGGATGTCTCGTTTGCCAATTTCACGTAACATCCAACCAGTCGCTTTGTGGATCAGATCATGGGGATGATTTAGATAATGCTCACAGAGAGAAATGGTTTCTGTATAATGGCCTCTTCTAATCCAGTGAAAGGTACATAAAATCGCAATTCGATTTTCCCATAAATCCTTCGAATTTCTTAAATTCATTAAAAAATCTTTGTTTTTATCAAAGTAATAATCACCTAAGATTTTATCTGCACTTATATCCACCAAATCCCAGTTATTGATATTCTTTGTATTTTTAAAATAGAATTGAACGATCCTTTCCTTTTCCATTTCTAATATGTTTTTTGTTTGGTATTTTTGGATGAGGATGAGCAGGGTAGTCAAACGGACTTCATGGTATGGTGAACGAATGAGTGATTGTAAATCATCTAAGGTAAGGTCCTTTGCAAACTTTTTAGCAACAATTCTTTGTTTTGGGACAGTCACTCCAAGAAATTGGTCTCCTTCTGCATATTCGCCAGGACCTGTTTTAAAAAAACTTGGGAAAAATTTTGCTTTTTTATGATCTTTTTCTTTGTTAAGGGAATCTATAAATAATTCTATTGTATGTTTCATACTCCATAACTCACAGTTAGATTGGCATTAGTCATATTATCAGCAACAGTTTCACATTCTTCCATACTTCCATGGAAACAAATTGCTTTCCCATTGGAGTGTGCTTCAATAGCAATTTTTTTTGCCTCTCTTTTGGTTTTAAAACATAATTTCATTAAACAATCTTCTACATAAGAAAACTCATGAATAGAATCATTAAATAAGATAACAAAATAATCATAAACTGATTCGGATTTTAACTTTGTTAGTTCTTCAAATATCGGTTGTGATTGATCTGTCATGGGAAAAGTGAGTTAGACTTGCCACTCAGTTCACCAATATACTCCAGATAGGAATTCAATTTAAACTTCTTTTTTGTGGATTCGGAAGACATAAAACGCACATTTCCAAATACATTTCGTTCGGGAAACCAAGGTCTGTCAAAGAGCCCAAAACACCATAAAATTCCTGTGTAGGAATTTGGATTCCGACCATCATAGGCATATTTGTTGTTCAAATGTTCCAATATCTGAAAAGCTTCTTCGTATGATTTTGACCATTCGATTACTTTTTTTCCCCATAACATTCGCATATAATTATGCATTCGGCCTGTATGGACAAGTTCCGTTTGCGCTGCATTCCAAATTTCATCATGTGTTTTTGCAGATTCAAATTGTTCCAATGTATAAAGGTACTCTTTGTGATCATTATTGTGTTTTACGAAATTTGCTTTTACCCAATCGGGTAAGTGGTTTAGATTTATATTTTCGGGTTTATCTTTCCAAAAAAATAGATACCCTATGTCACGCCAAGTGATGAGTTCATCTAAAAAATGATTACATGCTACAGAAGGAGAGTAGAAGTTTTCGCGATCACCAGGTTTTTCATGACTCATACGTTCAGGGTTCCATTTCCCTTTTGTACTATGTTTTAAAACGGCATAAAATATTTCTTCCAAGCCAATCCATCCAAAATGTAAATAGGGGGATAAACCACTTGTTGCTGTTAATTCCGGTCTATTAGGTTCGGAGCGTTTTGTAAGATATAAATTAAGTTTTTGTTTTAGAAACTCATCTAAAAATCGCAAAGCTTCCTTTCTACCTCCTTTTACATTTTTTACTGGTGAAACTTGATTTTGAAAAGGTATTCTTTTTATCACTTCTGATATTGATTTTGGAAGACCAATTTTGGGATTTGTTTTTGAATTCCCTTTAACACCCATTAAGTCTTCTTTTTTCCAAATCGTAACATTTGGATTTGGGAAATCTTTTTGTATTTCTTTGTGGATCCATAAACGAAGGATTCTAGCTGCACTCGCTTGTTTTGGAAATCTTGAAAGGGGGATAATCGAATTTCCATCAATCGATAACAGTTGGCATTGGATTTTTTTAGCTAATTGTGAAGTTTGTTTTGGGATGATAAAACATGGAAAATCATCTGTGACAACCACTGCAGCATCCTTACATATATCTTTGAGTAATCCTTTTCCAGAGTTTTCACTTGTTTCGACAAATGGCCAATATTGAATCCCAAGTTCGTCTGCTCTTGTTTGGTTCTCAAACATACCTTCTAATATGAATTGGTGGATTCTCTCGGAGTTCCAAGGATAATCCATTCGAAGGCCTTCATATACAATGAGTTCTTTTTTTAATTCTTTAGCCAATTGTACGGCATGGGAAAATGCATGGTTGGCATCAAAACGCCGATAGGCTTGCATCCAATACAAGACATAGGGTTTATTGGCATCGATCGGTTTTTCATTACAGACTCGGACTCGTTCGGAATTCACTTCTATTAGAGTGGGTCCGAGCAATGCTTGCTTAGGTTTTTTGGAACAAATATGCCTATCAAGGCGGAATGCTTAAAAAGTAATCATATTGTTTTTTGTTACATCAGATTGAATCAAAGTTCTCTAAGGTGTGAGGTTAGGATCAAAGAACTCTGCTCCGTTTTCAGGGCATTTTGGAGGGTTTCTAGGCAAACTAACATTTTTTTTCTCCAATAGGAACGGTTTTTTCACTTCGGGTACCAATCTTGCATCCTTATTCAGCAAATAACATGGAAAGGATACATGGCAATATGAAACAATATTTCAAATCAATCGCCTTCCTTCTCCTGGTAGTTCCGATGTTCCTTTTTGCAGATGAAGCTGCAACCGTCGCGAACCCAGCAGAAGAAACAGCAAAAGCAATCCAAACATTAACTGTTGGACTAGACACATTATGGGTGTTAGTTGCAGGTATGTTGGTGTTCTTTATGAATGCTGGTTTTGCACTCGTTGAATCTGGATTTGCACAATCAAAAAACACAGTTAACATCTTAGCAAAAAACTTTATCGTTTTTGCTGCAGCAACTTTCTCTTATTGGGCAATCGGTTGGGGATTGATGTTTGGTGATGGAACTCCATATTTTGCATCGGAAGGAATCTTTTTCCTAAGTGGACTTGATAATTCTCCAGCACTTGGTGATGATTACAAAGGTGTTTACTCATCTATGAATTGGACGGGTGTTCCACTTCTTGCAAAATTTTTCTTCCAATTAGTATTCGCTGCCACAGCTGCAACCATCGTTTCAGGAGCTGTTGCTGAACGGATTAAGTTCCATTCATTCTTAATTTTTTCGTTTATCCTTGTAGCCGTGATGTATCCTTTCACAGGTCACTGGGTTTGGGGTGGTGGATGGTTAGCAAGTCTTGGTTTCCATGATTTTGCAGGGTCTACTGTTGTTCACTCTGTTGGTGGTTGGGCGGCTCTTGCTGGTGCCATCGTTCTTGGAGCAAGGAAAGGTAAATTTTTGCCAGATGGTCGAATCAAACCAATTCTTGGTCATAACATGACATCTGCAGCACTTGGAACACTTATTTTATGGTTAGGTTGGTTTGGATTTAACCCAGGTTCAACGATGGGTGTTGGTGATGGAAGTGTAATGGCTCACGTAATTGTGACCACTAACATCTCTGCAGCACTTGGAGCTCTTGCTTCTACTGTGACAGCTTGGATTATTTTAAAGAAACCGGATCTTGGTATGATCCTTAACGGAACTTTGGCTGGTCTTGTGGGGATTACCGCTCCTTGTGCGATTGTTAGCCCAACTTCTGCAGCGATCATTGGTGCCGTTTCAGGTGTTCTTGTGGTTCTTTCTGTTTTATTCTTTGATAAAATGAAAATTGATGATCCAGTAGGTGCAACTTCAGTCCACTTAGTATGTGGTATCTGGGGAACACTAGCAGTTGCCATTTTTGGATACGAAGGTTCTCCAGCAGGTGTTGATGTTCCTTCTATCTTAACACAACTCTATGGAATTTTAGCGATCGGTGGATTCACATTTGTTGTTTCCTTCATCTTATGGTTTGTATTAAAACTAGCTGGTGGAATCCGAGTGAGTGAAGAAGAAGAAATGAGTGGATTGGATCTTGGGGAACATGGAGCTGAAGCTTACCCTGATTTTAATATCCGAGTTCGTGGGTAAGGAAATAGGAGTCAAACATTATGAAAATGATCATTGCAATCATCCAACCACATAAGTTGGAAGAAGTTAAAGCAGAGTTAACCAAAAACGAAATTTATCGTTTAACAGTATCAGACGTTCAAGGTTACGGACAACAAAAAGGGAAAACCGAAGTTTTCCGTGGTCACGAATATACTGTTAATTTACTTAGAAAAGTGAGACTCGAAATCGCGGTAAATGATGAATTTGTAAAACCAACTGTTGATGCAATTCTTAAAGCAGCAAAAAGTGGTGATGGAAAAATTGGAGACGGAAAGATTTTTATCACTCCGCTTGAAGAAGTGATTCGAATCAGAACTGGCGAGAAAGGTAAAAACGCCATTTAACATTCCTATTCATTAGGAAAAATCGGAAAACGTATGGGTGTGAAAGATTCGTCCATACGTTTTTTTATTCAATTTGGATTTCTATCGTAAAAATATTTCCCTTACTTCCACAAATAATATCTTCTTTTTTAACTTTTAATCCACCTTTTCGATACGGATTGGGAATCCGAGAAACATTGATTTCTTTTCCTTCCGAGAGTATGGATTGGATTAGTCCATTTTTTGATTTTACGTGATAATGGATGTTAACCTGGGTTGAAAATACTTCAAATGTAAAAAAGAGACCATCCAATTCGATTGGTAAAATTGGATCCAATACAATTCCATCAAAATGAATTTGAATGCCTAAAAGAGATTCGTAAAATAATCTTAGAAAAATTCCTGGACCACTAGAATATACTCTCCAACCTCCTTCTAATGGGATTGTACCTTGGATTAGTTGGTTGTAATTAGTTTCGGCATCAAACCGATCTAAAAATACTCCATCAGAACTCGAATAATAACAATTAGATTGTCTGACTTTAGATGATGGAATTCGTTTGGTTATGCCTATGGGATTAGTAACATTCAATTGTGTGAAAAATTCATCTGATTTACCCAGATATGCAAGTGCTTCACAATAACGTAGGTGTGCATGTGTGTACATAAGACCAATTTCACGACCAAAAAAACTTGCTGTTTCAGCTCTTTTGAAAAAGGTAGAATGTCCTTTCCTGTAATGCACTGGTTTATCAAACAAACGAACTCCGTCTGGTCCTGTTAGGTGTTTTTTGATTAAGTTTAAGTGGAATTCTGATTCTTCTAATGTAAATACATTTGAAAGAATTCCATAAATCATTGGTAATATGCTAAAATGTATATTCGATATATTGTCTTTTGGGTGTAATAATAAAACTCGTTCCTCTGTACTTGAGAATTTCACAAGTCCAGTTATAATATTATCCTCCATACAGTTTGAATAGATTTGATTTGTTAGAGTATTGGTAATTGTTTTGTAAAAATTTACTTTATCCTCTTCTCCTAACTTTTCATAAAACCAGATCAATTTTTGGAAAAGAATTAATTGTAGTTCTGCAGTCCAAGTGCTGACAGCTTGGCTTTGAAACTCTGATTCTTTGGGTTGCATGGAATCATTCCAATCACCATTCCCATATTTTGGCAAAACTGTATGGGGCAAGAATCTCTCGTTTATTTCGTGTAAGGTGGAATGAATTCCTTCTAAGATACTTCGTTTCTGGCCGTTGATTGGTTGGAGAGTGACTTCGTCTAGAATTGGAAAATCATTTGTCCTTTCAAGGTATGTGATTACACATAAGATAGGCCAATACAAAATGTCGCCATGAGAATCATTGGCTCGAATTTCTTTGTCTCTTTCATACAACATAAACCATTGAGGCCAATCTCCATTCTCATCTTGTTCTGAAAATATTCGTAAAATTAATTTACGAATTGCAGAAAAATTCCCCGAAGATAATAAAAATTCGAAGGCCCCTTGGCACACATCTCTTGTTCCCCAACCGCCACCAGAAAACTGCTCTAAACCCCGTGGGTTTAAATAATGTATGCGTGCATTTTGTTTGTACCAAGGTAAAATATCGAGCATCTCTAATAAGGACGGACAACTTAATTCTTTTGCCGAATCTAAGAGTGTTGTATTTGTAATTGTGAATTCACTTTTAGAAATGTTTGATGGAGTTGCCTGGAATTCAGTCTTTAAGTCTCCAAAAATGAGAAAAGATAGTTCGTTCTCTAATTTTGTTTTAATTGTTAAGTAAGGAAGGTTATACGATATTTGATTCTCAAATAACAGACGATCATCGGAAATTAATAAACTAGAAATTTTTTTGGATTCGATCCGGAATCCTTTTCCGTTTAATCTTTGGAAGAGGTTACTATTTTTATGTGGTGTGACATTAATAGAATCATTTGTGATTTCTATATTTGGGGGAAGGGATGAATCTCCATTTTCTCCATCTAAGCCAGTTGAGATAGAGAATAATACTTCTAGTTCCATATCAAATGTATGTGAGATCGAGAAGGAAATGGAATTGATTGAATTCGATTGTATTTTGACTCTAATGGTTTTTTGTTGAATGTGGTATACCCATTCCATACAATCAGGAAGAGAAACAAGATACGATGGATTATGCAAAAGTTTCCATTCTGAATTGAGTTTACAAAATATACGAAGACCTTTCGAAAGACTTGTTCCTAAATCTCCTGATTTTCTAGAGATTAACTGGTTTAAACTGGCATGACCTTGTGTGAGTTGGGAAAGAAAAAGACCATTGTAATAACAAGTAGCAGTTAAAGAAGATTCATTTGGAAAATCATCATTCCCTGTCGTTAGTATTTGGCCTTGAGGCCTATGGCATAAAATTTCTTTTCTTTGGAATGTAATATGGGTATTTTGATCTGTAAAAAATGACAAAATGTTCCCATCTTTTTCCATTTCAATGTTCCTCCATGGAGTAGGAAAAAGGTTTTTTAGATTTTCTTTGGATACAAATTCTCCATTCAGTGTTTTAGATTTGTGGAACAAACTGGTGTAAGTTGGACCACCTTCTTGTATTTTACTATCTGTTTTTTCCCATCCAAATTGGCAGCGTTCTATCATACTTTGATAAGATGGAAACATATCGATATTTTCTAGGTTTTCGAATACATAAGAATAAAAATTACAGTCTACAAATTTGTTAGGAGCGATAGGAATGGTGTTTGTTCCAAGACCTACCATCGAATGTTCCCCTTGGTACCTTCGGTTGGGAAAAGGTATTAGGTTTCCATTCTGGAAAATATCCCGTCCATCTGTTGCATACGAAACTACCCTTTTGTCTGAAAAACTAAAACATGCCGGGTTTTTACCTAATACGGATTCGTTTTGCCTTGAAAGTATTGAATAACCTTCGTTTGGTGAATCATAAATTTCATGGTGGATATATTGCGAGACAAAAGCTTCATTTAATTTTGCCGCAAAAATCTCAGAGAGACCCAAATCTTGTGTCCTCAAAATTGAGGCCTTGATTGTACCTTCAGTATGATTGAAGATCTCTGTATGAATTCTAAAACAATTTTGTGTTGGGTGTAAAGTGAGGGTTGTATTGACTTCTAATCCTTGGAGATTCCGACTGATTTTGATCGCAGTTTTCGATACAGTGATGTTAGGTGAATCAATCGGTGAAAAAAGAGGCAAAGTATAAGACTTGGAATTTGATTCATAATGTAAGGTAAGATTGGCAGTACTCGTTTCCAGTTCATTTCCTAGATACAAATTGACTAAAATGTGATCTAAATAAATGGAATGGATGGAAAGGTTAGATAAAATTTGAATTTTTAGTCCTGTCTTATTTTCTAATAAATACATTAAATTGCCTGAATGAATGGATTTATATGATTCAAATTCCATTTTCCAAAATGAGATAAATTTAAATGGTAATCATATTCGAGTGCCGTTTCTTCACCTTTTGCGAGAACAATTGTGGTAATGCCCAAATTATGAAAATTTTTTAGTATTTTTGAAATTTCAAATTTGCCAACACTTGATGTTGGTCTATCAATCACTACAAATTTTGGTTTTGCAAACTGGATTCTGATCGTTGAAATATTAAATTTCTCAGCTAACGAAAGTTCATCATCCCATTCTTTGAGTGCAGATAAACCACCAAGTCGTTTTACAAGTGTATCAAGATTGTGCATTTTTAGTTCTTTCATAACTCTTACATCTGATACCGAATTGCCAAGGAATGCTGGAACTATCACATTGCGAAGTCTACCAGGTGGTAAATAAGGTTGTTCAGGTAAAAACAAAACTTCATCTCGGTTCGGTTTTAGTATTCGACCTTCCTCTTGGTTGTGTATCCCTGCCAATGTTCGAAAAAAGATGAGTTTTGTTGTTTCATCAATAGCCGTTATAAGCCACCGTTCTTTTGTTTTGATTGAGAGATTTAAGTTATGAATCAGAAATTTTGATTTGTCATTTGCGTAAAGACTGAAGTTTTCAAACCTGATTTCTTCTGGATGGAAATTTGATAGTTCCATTGACTTTGCCTTTTCTTCGGAAAGATACATGGCATTGTCTAGAGTTTGTAATCGTTTGACAACAGCAGTAAACGATGATATGGATTGGAACTGAGTTACTATGAGAGAAAAGGCATTAAGTAAAGTAGTAAAAGCAAGGCCAGCTTGGGTGATCACCCCAAACTCAATTTCACCTCTCATGTAACTGGGAGCAATGAGTAACATTGGTATGATTTGAATGAAATAATTATAACTATTTGTGAAAAGACTTAATCTAAGATTAACAGAAATTAGTTTTTTAAAATTAGTCACAAGTTTATTTAGCTTTGATTTTAATCGAACTGTCATTCGAAGTTCACGATGGGTTAGGGCAATGGATTCAGCGTGTTGTTTGATATGAAGAAGGTCTGAACGATAGTTTGCTTCCAAATCTAATTGGTTATAATTGAGGCGAATCAGGTCTTTTCCGAGATAAATGGTAGAAATGGTCCCGATAGTTGCGTAGAGAATTGCTACTAGAAATAAAATGGGATTGATGGTCCATAACACACCCGCAAAGGAAATTGCAGAAAAAACTCCACCAAGAAATAATAATATAAAAGACAATGTAGTTGTTGTAAATGACCTCACATCATCTGTGATCCTCTGGTCAGGATTTTCAATTCCCTTTTGGTTTAAAATGGAATGATAGGTTTTTTCGCTTAGGTAGGAAGATGTGAGCCGCCAAGTTAATTGTTCTCGCCATAAAATACCAAGTCTTTCTTCCATGAATCGATAAATGGATCCAATCCCTGCTGAGATGAGAAATACCAATCCATATAATAAAGCAAATTTGTAAAACGCATGTTCATTTTTTTGTTCTATAGAAGAGATAAAATCTCTACCTACAAAACTATTTAGAACATTAAAACCATTAAAGACAATTACAAGTAATAGTAGAAACACTCCATAACGAATCGCAGTTGGTCCTTGTTTGGATTTTAAGAATTGAGATAAAATTTTTAGTAAATGTTTACTCGTAGATTGTTTTGGAATTTCAATCGTCATGTGGTCGTATTAATCATTATTAGACGAAGGATTTTTTGGTTTGTTAATGTTTTCGATAAACTGAATTCTTTCGTATAATTTGTCCCCTTTTGGTAAATCTGTTCCATCCATACCACAAGCTGCAACCATAGAAATTATGATTTGTAAGTAGGTTTGTTCCTGGCTTATGTTTTTCCATGTTCCTTTTTCAAATTTGCAAGTACATAGACAAAATCCTTCTCCTCCCCCTGTTAAAATACCATCTGGTTTTGGAATTAATTTCATCTGTTCGATTTGGATTGGTTGGTAGATTTGTACATTGGCATTGGCATTCGATTTTTTTTTCTTTAACTCTTTTTCAGGCTTCGAAAATGAAATTTCTGAAATGCATGTCAACTTATCATTTTTCCCTTTATACCTTGCATCTATATTGAATGCTAATGAATCAGCGGTTACTTCTTCATATAGGTCAATTTTTTGAAACGTAGGGATGTCTTTGAGTTCTATAGACTGAACCAATTTCCAGTCGCTAAATTGAGTTTCAGACTTAAAAATTGAAATTGTTTTGACTCTATTGTTTTTCTTAAAATTACCGTTTTCTACCATACCGTTTTTGATATAAATCGTATTGATTGTCGCAGGTTTTTGAAAATCGATAAGAAATCCTTTTTTGATCCATGTATAAGGATCTTTCAGGTTCAAACACCAAGCTTTATCAGTTTTATCAATTAAGTGGACTAATGAATAGTCAAAGGAGTTTTTTTGTTCAAAGAAATCTCCTCTGATATCGGAAAAAAGAATTGGTTCTTCCGCACTAAGCGTTTGCATAATAAACAGGAAAGTGAATAGGAGAATTTTAGCAGTTAATTTCATTTGATTCCTACTTAATTTGAAAATATGTAAAAACTTGTTGGATGACAATCGAAGCAAATAATTTAAATTTAATTTTTGGAAAGAACACAAGTCTATTGAAACGTTTAAGATCTAGTATTAGTCTCAATTTCCGCTTTATTCTTCACAAAGTTTGTAACTTGAAACAATAATGGTGCAAATAGTATCGTATTAAAAAGGTCTCTTGCAAATGAGATATAATTGATGTTTGCTGTTGGAACATTTTTATTTGTGATTGTTACTTGAGAAAGTACAAATGAGATGATTGAAATTAAACTTAACAATGCATTCAATCCATACCAACTTTGTAAGATAAAGTTAAGGTTTTTGATTTTCAAAAGTATGAGAATCAAAACAATGAATGGAATCAGGTTGGGAAAAATGAGTGTATTTAACGTTATATCATTAAAAACTAAATTTGTGATGATCAGGTATATGGGAATCGTTAAAATGAATAAATAAAAGTAAAAATTTGAAATGGAAGATTGAAACAAAAAATTCTTCATACTCGTAAACATATAAAATTGAATGAAAAAAGGCAAATCACAAAAAGACTCTTTTTTTGTTTTTCGATTTGGTCTTAGTTCTTTTTTTTACTTGTAAATCCTTCTCTATCGATTTCTTCAAAACCAAAATTGATTAGATTATGAAATTAGAATTCTTCATTTGAAAGTTCTCTTCCAATCAATTTCGATATTTGAATTGCGAAAAGAATAGGGAACCAAGTAAAGAAGGTAACACCTATTATTGGAAAGACGTTTCGAATGGGTTAGATTCAATCGAAATGGATTTAAAATCTTTTTACATACGAAAGTTCCTACCAACTCCATTACCTTCAATCATGCGGCATGCCACAGGCACCAGGAAGGATTTTTCCCTCGATTGGCCAACCAAGCATCAAAATTTCCCATTTTTGGATCCTTTTTCGGATTTAATGGCTTTTTCGATGAAAAACTAATTGCATTAGTTAAAAAACTAATTATATTAGTTTAATGAAAAAGACCTACCACACTTTCCCAATACTCCTCCTTGCGTTGTTACCTACCTTCCTTTGGGGGGATCCTTCTATATCGGACAAAAAGTTAGAGACTTCCTTTTTCGAAACACAAGATGGAAAAATCGCATACACTCAGTTAGGTTCCGGAAAAAACCAGTTTATTTTACTTCCTGGTATTGGAGATAGAAAGGAGAGTTATAAAGAATTGGCGGGAAAACTAACAAAAGATGGGGTTGTTTATTCTTTTGATTTGCGCGGGTTGGGAGAATCCGATGTGAATTTTCCTTCTTATGGACCTAAAGAAACTGCATTGGACATCCTCTCCTTTATCCGTGAAAAGAAATTACAAAATGTTTATATCATCGCAAATTCCATGACTGCAGCGTCCGCAGTGTATATAAAGTCGAAAGAGAATAAACGAGTGTTAGGAATGGTTTTGTCTGGTCCTTTTGTAAGAGACAAAGAACCTATGTCTTTTGGATTAAAATCCTTACTTAACATCGCGTTTCGAGGTCCTTGGGGGGCAAGTCTTTGGGTTTCCTTTTATGAATCTCTTTTTCCCGTAAACCAACCTTCTGATTTTGAGATACGGAAAACGGAACTCAAAAATAATCTTAAACAAGAGGGAAGGATGTATGCCATCCGTTCCATGTTATTTGCGAGTAAAAAAGAATGTGAAACTGAGTTACCGAATGCAAAAGGAAATCATATCATCATTATGGGCCTAAAAGATCCAGATTTTTCTTCACCGGAAGAGGAGGCTCATTGGATTCGAGATACCATAGGTGGAAAAGTATTCCTATATGAAAATGTTGGCCATTATCCTTTTGTAGAAGAACCAGATCGTTTTTATGAAGACATCAAAATTTTATGGCAAAAAAAATAAAAAATAAAATCGGAAGGCCTAAAAAAGGCAAGAGCCAAATCAATCGTAACATCGTGTTGGATCATGCGTGGGAAACCATTCAAAACGTAGGTTTTTCCGATTTTCGTTTGGCTATGGTTGCAGAGTCACTTGGCATTCGAACACCTTCTTTGTATAACCATGTAAAAGACTCTGAGGATATTTTTGCAGAGATCCGAAAGAGAGCCTTGCAATTATTAGGTGACACTTTAGAAAAAAACATAAAAAAAACCAATTCTACAAAAGACCGTATTTCAAACTTTTTAAAATCCTATCGTGGTTTTGCTAAAGAATTCCCTCACATGTACTCACTTGTCATTGTTTCTACCGAATCTGATCCAGAGCTCAAAATACTCGGAGATCGAATTTTAGAACTCTGTATGTTAGCATTCCAATTTGAAATTTTAGACAAAGAAGTGGTCCATCGGATTCGGATCATTCGTTCTCTCGTACACGGATTTATTGATCTAGAACGAGAAGGTGGGTTTGGCCGTAAGGAGTCAGTCGAAGAAAGTTTTTTGAAACTAACAGAATCTCTCGAAACAGGAAAACTCTGGTAAAACTTTACTTTTCGGGAGAATGTGCGTGCGAAAACCTGGGATTACACTTATGGCAGCACTTACGATTACATTACCCGATGGAAGTTCCAAGGAACTCGAATCAGGAAAGTCATTTTCTGATTTTGTCCAAAACCAACTGCCTTTCTTAAAAGAGAAAGCTCTTGCCGTTGTTTTGTCCGATGGACGGACTGTTGATTTATCTTTTGTTCCTACCGAGAATACCACGATAAAATTTCTCACCTTTGAAGACAAAGAAGGGAAAGATGTTTTCCACCATTCCTCGGCTCACCTTCTTGGAATGGCGGTGCAAAGGTTATGGCCAGAGGCTCGCCTGACTGTTGGACCCGTCATTGAAAATGGACCAGGTTTTTTCTTTTATGATATTGATTTTGGCGAAACCATTATTACTGTTGATGACCTTCCGAAAATTGAAGCAGAGATGGGTAAAATTGTCAAAGAAGACCTAACCGTAAAACGTTGGGAACTTTCAAAAGAAGAAGCCATTGAAAAATTTAAAAAAGAAAACGAACCTTATAAAGTGGAACTCATCCAAGGATTTGAAGCCGCCTCTGTATCGTTATATGGACAAGGAGAATGGTATGACCTATGCCGTGGGCCTCACGTAGCTCGTACGGGACAACTCAAAGCTTTCAAACTCACAGCCATTTCTGGTGCATATTGGAAGGGGGATTCAAAAAACAAACAGCTCACTCGGATTTATGGTGTGTCTTTTCCCACCAAAAAACAGTTAGACGAATATATCTTCCTTATCGAAGAAGCCAAAAAAAGAGACCACAGAAAACTTGGGAAAGAACTGGATCTTTTTAGTTTCCAAGACGAAGCACCTGGTTTCCCTTTTTGGCATCCCAAAGGTACGGTTCTTTGGAACACTCTTGCTTCCTATATCAGAGAAGAATGTTTCAGACGTGGGTACCAAGAGATCAAAACACCTGCGATTTTAAATTCATCTCTTTGGAAAAAATCAGGCCACTGGGATAATTTTAAAGAAAACATGTATTTCACTGACATCGATGAGAGTGAGTTTGCGGTCAAACCGATGAATTGCCCTGGTTGTTGTTTGATATACAAATACCATATGCACTCTTACAGAGAACTCCCACTTCGTTTTATGGAACTAGGAAACGTACACAGACATGAAATGTCTGGGGTTCTGCATGGACTTTTTCGTGTTCGTGCCTTTACACAAGACGATGCGCATATTTATGCTCCATTGGAAAAGGTAGAATCAGAAGTGGAAGACATCATTGACTTTACGTTTGATGTGTACAAAAAATTTGGATTTACTGAATTCAAAACTTTTATTGCAACAAGGCCCGAAAAATCACAAGGTAGTGATGAAGATTGGAATCTCGCCACACAAGCATTACATGATGCCTTAAAGAAAAAAGGGATTGAATATGGAATCAAAGAAGGGGACGGAGCTTTCTATGGACCTAAGATTGAGTTCAATATCAAAGACTCACTCGGTAGGTTATGGCAATGCGGAACCGTTCAAATAGACTTTTCCATGCCAAACCGATTTGAGCTCGACTTCACTGCTTCTGATGGAAAAAAACATGCTCCAGTGATGATCCATAGGGCGATATACGGATCACTCGAACGTTTCATTGGAATCCTCATCGAACACTTCGAGGGAAAATTTCCACTTTGGTTGAATCCAATTCAAATCCGTGTCTTAACTGTGGCAGAAACTCATAGTGATTATGCGAAAGAAGTGTTTCAAGATTTAGTCATGCAGGGTTTTCGTGTAGAACTCGATGTGCGAAATGAAAAGATCGGAAGTAAAATTAGGGATTCCATCATGAAACGTAGCAGTTATACGCTCATCCTTGGAGACAAAGAGAAAGAAGCGGGAAGTATTTCTTACCGACGTATGGGTGAAGAAAAAACTGAGACTGTATCTCGTGATGGTTTTCTCTCTCTCCTCAAAGGGGAACTCAACTAAAGAAATTTCTTGACTAACACTGGAGGGGGAGTATGTTTCCATCCAGTGTCAAACACCCAAGTTTTATCTCTCACAAAAGAGCCAGTTACTTTTCATCTGGATTTACCCATCCACCCACCGTATGACGTGTGTGATGCGTATGATGCCATACCTATGATGGGGCTACCCTTCACAGATGGTGTCACACTTGGGTGGAAGGTGAGTCGTATGCAATTTGTTGATGGAATGGGAAAAGATGTCACCTTTGATTGTCCAAACATTGTCATAACAGGTGGACAAAACGATACAAACAAAACCATTTCCTTATATGTTGTAGCTGCTTTTTATGATGGAGCCGACAGGCTTTTGTCATGCCAAACATCAGAACACTCAGTCCAACCATGGGAACGATATGATGTCCCAGGTTTGTGGAGCCGTTTCCCGTTTTCCATTTCCGAAATCAATCGTGTTGCTTTACGGATCACCATCACTGGCTGCGAAACAAAACAAACTTTCGTTGGGACTTTACCCACAATGGAATCAAAACCTGCTAAAAAAGAATCCAAGAGGGAATGGAAAAGAGCTCAACAAGTGATTGGGATCCATGGATTCCAAAAGTGGAATCCGGGAAAAGGGGAACTCCTTTATGCCACGGAACCTCTCACAAAAGAAAACCGACTTCGGTTTCGCCTGGAACGAAAAAAAAACCACGGGTTCCAATACCTTGCCCTTGTCCCTTCCACTGACCCTGTGGCAAACGACAAAAAATACGATAACCTCATCCAATATGTTTTGTATGATGAAAAGGGAAGGATTTGCCATGGAGGATCCTGTATGGGAATGGGAAACCATGGGGAATACCTCTCCTTAGTACCCATTTTGCCAGAAATCCTCACAAAAGAATCCCTTTCCATTGAATATGTGGTGTGGGAAGGGCCTTCCGGCACCCTTTAAGCTACCAACCTGCGCATTTGCAAAGAAATGTACTTGCGTGCCTCGTTTTTCATCCGAAATTGGAAATTGAAAGAAATTTCGGAGACTGAATGCAGAAACGGCCCAACCCTAGAGGGAACCCAAACCAAGATAAATTCGCCCACATCAGAATTAACGAACAAATTACCAATGTAGCATCGATCCGCCTCGTCAGTGACGAAGGGTCTGATATCGTTACTCTGGAAGAAGCGCTCAGAAGAGCGAAAGAAGCTAACCTTGATTTGGTGGAAGTCTCGGGAGACCAGGATGTTCACGTCTGTAAGCTGATCGATTTTGGAAAATACAAATTCGAACTTCTTAAAAAAACGAAAGAAGCGAAAAAGAAACAACACGTAGTCACGGTTAAAGAAATTAAAATCCGCCCGCGGATTGATAACCATGACTTCGAGATTAAGAAGCGTCATGCTTTAGAATTCTTGCAAAAGGGTGATAAGGTAAAAGTGACACTTCGATTCCGAGGCAGAGAGATGGTTCACTCTGAAATTGGAATGAATATTGTTAACCGGTTTGTCGAGGACCTAAAAGAGCATGCCTCTCCCGAAAAAATGCCGGTACACGACGGAAAGACGATAGTGGTCGTGATGAACCCAATTAGTGAAAAACCTAAAGGATAAAAACAACTATGTATAAGCTGAAGACAAATAGGGCAGCAGCCAAACGTTTTAAGTTTACCAAATCTGGTAAAATCAAACGTGGTTGTGCGTTCCGAAGACATATCTTAGAGAAAAAATCTCCTAAGATGAAACACCAAAGCCGTGGAATGCACCTCATCCACGAAACCGATTATAACCGTGTAGAAAAACTTCTACCTTACGGGGGTTAAACGATGCCACGCGCAGTCAACGGAACCATCCATAAGAATCGTAGAAAAAAAGTTCTCGCAAAAGCCAAAGGTTTTAGAGGCGGACGTTCAAAACTTTTCAGAACAGCAAAATCTGCTGTAATGAAAGCTGGTCAATGGGCATACCGTGACCGTAGAAAGAAAAAGTCTGAATTTCGTAAACTTTGGATTACGCGTATTAATGCCGCAGTTAGAGAAAATGGAATGTCTTATTCAAAATTCATCCACGCCCTCAAAACGCACGGAATCAACTTAGACCGTAAGACATTGGCTGATCTTGCTTACAATCACAAAGAAGTATTCAACGCCATCGTCGAAAAAACCAAAGTCGCTAAGTAAATTAGTGCTTGATAGGAATGGAATAGCTCGTCTATTCTATTCCATCGGATTGTTATCATGTTAAAAATCGAAACCATTGAAGAGCTAGAAAATAAAGTTGTTAAGGCCCTTGAGCTCATCCAGGACCTAAGAACAGAAAACGCACGCCTGGAGACAGAAAACGAATCCCTCCGCGCGGAAAATGACCAAATGAAGCTCGCAATGGAGGAAAAAGAGCGGGAACTAAAGACTCTTCGCTCTCAACTCCAGGAAGCTACGGACGAATTGAACCAACTCAAAGAAAGAGAAGGTTTACTAGAGTCCAAAGTGCACCAACTCCTTGGAAGATTAGATGGACTTCCGACTACTGGAAGTTCCACGCCAAAAGCACCACAAAACCCAACGTCACCTTCGGAAACTCCAGTGGCTCCGGTCGCTGCAGCTGCGGCAATTGCACCGAGTCTAACATCTGAAGACGATGATGAAATCATTTTACTTGATGAAGATGAATCTGAATTCCATGCGGAAGAAGTGTTGGAAAAAACACCTGCCTCTGCTTCCTTTGAAAAAGAAGAACTCATTGTAGAAACTGATGATGAAGTTCCAACAGTGGAAATTGATGAGGATGATGATATCATTATTGATGATGAAGACGAAGCCATCAGTGTATTTGATGCTGATGATGATGACGATTTTTTAATCATCGAAGACGATCCTAAATAAAAACTATGGCAGAATCTGCCCCAAACTCACATAAAATCACCAAACAAATCTTTGGTGAGACTTATACCATTGTTGGAGAAGCTTCTTCTGGTTACATAACAGAAGTGGCTGACTATGTGGAATCACGTCTTTTGGAACTTGGTAAAGTTTTGCCCAATGCATCTAAAACAAAAATTGCCGTTTTGTGTGCACTGAACCTCGCAGATGAACTTTTCCAAATGAGAGATGTGACTGCCAAAGTGAATGAAAATCCTGAACTCGAAGAGCGGACAAAAAAAATCATCTCTTTATTAGAAGAGGGAATCATTGGGGACCATTTTTGAATCCGATTTCCAAAGCAGACGCTAGGAACATTCTAAAATCCAATATCGCCAAACTCACTGACCGTGAGGAATTAGAAGCGGCCATTTTAAAAAAATTATTCCCTCTTTTACATGGCAAAAACAAAATCATCACTTACGTCCCAGACTTACATCTGGAAGTGGATGTTTTACCTATTGTGGAATCGTCACCCTTACCAAGACCCACTGGTTTCATTGAATCCCGCCATTCTGCCAAATGGTTTTTTCCCAAGGTGGAAAAAGACCATGTTTTACGTTTCATACGCCCATTTTCATTCACAAAAGGACCATACGGAATTTTTGAACCTGTTGGAGATGAGGAGATATCCGTAGAAGAAGCGGATTTGATCCTCGTCCCAGGGTTGGGTTACCACCAAAATGGGTATCGTCTGGGAAGGGGTGGTGGTTATTATGATCGCATATTAAATTCAGAAATGGTGCAAAAGAAATCGATCGGATTTAGTTTTTCTAAATTTTTCCCCGTCCCATTTATTACAGAAGAACACGATACCAAAGTCGGAAAAATGATTACGGAATTTCAGATTCATTCTTTTTTCGATTGAATCCACGTAGGATTCTGACACGATTCCAAGAAGCATATGGACCAAGAAAAACTCCTCACATCCCTTGCGGAAAAAACCAAAATGGAACAAGAGTCTGATTTAGGAGACCTTGAACAATTTCTTACGTTTACCATTGATAAGGAATTTTTTGGGATTCGATTGCTCCTCGTTCATGAAATTTTAAAACCTGTCCTCATCACAAGGATCCCAAATGTGGACGATTATATTTTAGGTGTGATTAACCTTCGTGGTGAGATCATTCCTATCGTTGATTTGAAAAAAAGATTCAATGAAACTGATTCCGATATTTATCCTATCTCAAGAATCATTGTTGTGATGTTGGAAGAAAAACGAATTGGGATTTTAGTGGATGAAGTTAAACAAGTTGTGAAAGTGCAAAAAGATTTTATCAGTTACACAACAGATGACTTGTCATTAAACTATAGTAAGATGGTCGAATCAGTTTCACGTTTCGAAGACCATTTGATTTTGAATTTGGATTTGGAACAAATAGTAAATTTTGTTTCAACCACAAAGTAAGGAATAGGGGTTACGAAATTGGCTGGAATTTTAGGCGAATATACAGAAGTTTTCCTGGAAGAGTCCGAGGACCAAATTGAAGAACTGAATTCCAATTTGGTGAAACTGGAAAAAGACCATGAAAATCCTGAAATCATAAATGATATCTTCAGAGCGGCTCATTCCTTAAAAAGTTCCTCCGCCTTTGTGGGGTTATACAATTTATCTGACCTTGCTCACACGATGGAAAACCTCCTCCAAAAAATTAGAGAAGGGAGTTTGGAAATCAATGTCAAACTTGTAAATCTCCTATTTGAATGTTTTGATTTGATCAAACAAGTGATTGAAGGTGTTGCAAATGGTGTAAAAGTCGAAACTCCTTTCACCGACATGATACAAAAATTGCAAGATTATGAAGTATCCGTTTCGAGTGGTGGTTCCGTAACAACTTCCTCTTCAAAAACAAAAAGTAATCAAAATGCTGGCGACTCCACTTCTAAATCGGGGAATGTAACTGAGGAAGAAATTTCGGAAATTAGAATGGCTTTGCAAGAAGAAGATGGCCAAACAGTTTATAGTGTCGAACTTCGTTTGAAAAATGACACACCAATGCAAAACCTAAGACTTCTTTTGATTTTACAATCAGTAAAACAATCTGGAGTTATCATTCGTTGTAATCCTACAGAAGAAGCTTTGGACAATGGGCAAGGCAGTTTTGCTCTATCTTTTATTACTGTTACAAAATATTCAAAAGAAGAATTGTATACACAGTGTAACATCGACATGGTGGACACTTTAAATATCCAAGAAGTGAAGATTCCACAAACTGAGATGGAAGCTTTGGAAAAAAGATCAGAAAACAGCTTTTCAGAATCTAATTCACATGGATCTGGAACCAACGATTCAGATGAGAAGGTTGTGGCGAAAGGTTCTGCAAATTTTGAAAAAGCAGTCACTGATTCAAAAGTGGTTATGCGAACCATCAAGGTTTCTTCCGACAAACTTGACCAACTCATGAATAACGTCGGTGAACTTGTCATCACAAACTCTGGTTTCCAAAAAATCTATGATGATTTGGTAGCACAGTTTGGCGAAGATTCTTTATTTAATGAATTAAAAGGTAAAATCGACCAAATCAACCGGATTTCCAAAGACCTACAAACGGGTATCATGAACATTCGTATGGTACCAATTGGTTCTGTTTTCAACCGTTTTACAAGGCTCATACGTGATTTATCACTTGAAACAGGTAAACAAGTAAATTTGGTTTTACGTGGAGAAAATACGGAACTCGATAAAAAAGTCATCGATGCAATTGGAGAACCACTTATCCATCTCATCCGAAATTCCGTCGATCATGGAATCGAATCCCCTGAAGATCGAAGACTCGCTGGGAAATCAGAAGAAGGAACGGTGGAACTGAATGCCTACCAAGGTGGTTCGAATATCCTTGTGGAAATCCGAGATGATGGAAAAGGTCTCAATAAAAATAAAATCCTTAACAAAGCCATCGAACGTGGGTTAGTCACTGAAGCTGATTCACAAAACCTTTCAGAATCCGATATCTTCCAATATATCTTTGCACCAGGTTTTTCTACTGCAGATAAAATCTCTGATATCTCTGGACGCGGCGTTGGGATGAATGTGGTCAATAAACTCATTGAAGAGTTTAAAGGAAAAATCATCATCCATTCCGAGGAAGGAAAAGGTTCTTCTTTCACGTTGTCATTTCCACAGGCACTTGCCATCATTCCTTCTATCCTTGTCATTATGGAAGAAGAAGTGTATGCCTTCCCACTTTCAGAAGTTTCAGAAACAATTAAAGTCAATCTTGACCAAATCACTACCTTGGAAGGCCATGAAATCATCAACCTTCGAGGTGAAGTGTTACCGATTTATAGATTGAATCGTATATTAGGTCTTGCCGACAAACAAGAGATGGTTGAGGTCCCTGTAGTCATCGTAAATTATAAAACAAGGAAACTTGGCTTTATGGTAGATGACCTCATTGGAAAACATGAAACCGTCATCAAGTCCCTTGGTAAAAATTTCCAAGATGTACAAGGATTAACTGGTGCCACAATTATGGGTGATGGAACCATCATCTTGGTTTTGGACATTCCTGGCCTTGTTGAAATTGCAGCCGACAAAGTGGATTGGACAGACAAATTAGTGGCGGGTGAGATGATGAAACGTTCGTCCACCATTCGTTCACTAGAGATGTCTGATTCAGAGTATATTTTTAAATCCAACCATCCAACCAATCGTTACAATGCAAAACTCATTGAACTTCGTGCAAAAGACAAATCACGAATTAAAAAAGAAAAACATAAAATCGAAAAACATATCATTGTTCCAAAAGAAGAAGTTTTTACAGAAGAACCGGTGACAAACCAAAAGATCACAACGGATCTTTCTAAAAAAGAAACAACTGTCAATGGACACTCTGATGAACCTTCTTCTCCAAGTGCAACAACAACTTCCACTCTTGTCCTCGATCACAAAACAGATGAGATCCATAGGCTTGCCGATGTAGCAAAAATTGATAACGTAAAACTTACAGAAAGAGAACAAGCCGCAGAAATCATAAAAGGTTTTGTAGAACAAAAAGAAGAACGTTTAAACCAAGTTTCTGCTTTAAATTCGGATGCCATCAATGAGATCATGTCGTCCAAAGACATTAAAAAGTTAGAAAACATTGTGAACACTGGTATGATGAATGCTGGTGTTGTTTTGTCACAGTTAGTTGGTAAAGAAGTCGAGTTATTTATACCAGAAATCAAACTCACCGACAGAGATGGATTAGCAAAAGAGTTCCGATATTCGATGGACCAGTTTTTTGGAATGAAAATCCGAATGACTGGAGATTTGAATGGAAATTTACTGATGATGTTTTCTGAAGAAAACGGATCCGAGATTGCAAAAGAACTTCTTGGTTCTGAAGATGCAAAGTATGCGGATGGTAGTAACCACAAATTATCGGAAGATATGATGTCAGTTTTATCTGAAATTTCTAATATTGTTTGTTCGAGTGTGATGAATTCACTTTCTAATAAACTAAAAAAGGAAATTTTACCTTCCGTTCCTGAAATGATAACGGGAAGTTTTATGGAAGTAGTGGATATTGTCAAACCAGAACGAACAAAGTTTTTGTCCATGCACACTGAGTTTAACCACCAAGGTAGTAACCTTATAGGCGTTCTAGTATTTCTTCCTGATTTTGACGAGTTAGTTGAGTTAATTCATAAATCATGAACAAAAAGCCAACCGTTGTGATCATAGATGACTCACTGTTAGTGAGAAATATTTTGAGTGATGCCCTCACCAAAAAAGAGGAAATTTCTGTTATTGCCACAGGCAAAACAGGAATGGACTGCATTGATCTTGCGGAAAAACTCAAACCTGACTTTATCGTTTTAGATATCGAAATGCCGATTATGGATGGGTTAACGGCACTTGCAGAAATCAAAAAAAGAAAATTACCAAGCCATGTGATCATGTTGTCTGTGTTGACTCAACATGGAGCAGATGCGACTTTTAAAGCATTAGAGTTAGGCGCCGTAGACTTCATTCCCAAACCTTCTAGTGGGAATCAATTTTCTCCAGAAGACATTGCTGCCGTATTATCGTTAAAAATCAAAGGATTCTCTGATTCGAAACATATCAGTCCAGAACCCATCATTCGTCCAGAAAGGACTGAGCGCCAAATAAATAAAAGTTTTCAAAAACCGTTCCAAGTAGAGGCTATCGGTATTGGTACCTCTACTGGAGGACCAAAAGCGTTACAAACCGTTTTTGCAGGGATACCAGCTGATTTTCCGAAGCCAATTTTTGTTGTGCAACACATGCCAGCAGGATTTACAAAGGCGTTCGCAGACAGGTTGAATTCCTTGTCAAAAATACATGTGAAAGAAGCAGAACAGGGTGATTTGGTGTTAGCTGGAAATGCTTACATTGCCCCTGGCGACTACCAAATGAAGGTAGTTTCAAAAGGAAAAGATCGTTTCATTGAATTAACTCATTCAGAACAAGTAAATGGACATAGACCATCTATTGAAGTATTATTTGATAGTTTGGTGGAGACCTATGGTGCGGACCATTTATTATCCATGATCATGACTGGTATGGGTAAAGATGGATCTCATGCAATTTTCAACATACACGCCAAAGGTGGTATTACTTTGGCGCAAAATGAAGCAACTTCGGTTGTGTATGGAATGAATCGAGTGGCAGTGGAACTTGGGGGGATCGATTTTGTTCTCCCTGTTGAAGAATTAGTACCAAAAATGATTGAATTATTAAAGTCGAGAGGGAATTAACATGGCAAGAATTTTGGTTGTAGATGATGCAAAATTCATGAGAACGCTCGTAAAAGATGCGTTAGTTGGAGCAGGTCACGAAATCGTTGGTGAAGCAGAGAATGGTAATATTGCGGTGGAACAATACAAAAACCTCAAACCGGACTTAGTCACTATGGATATCACAATGCGTGAAAAAGATGGAATTGAAGCAACAAAGGAAATCATTAAGTTTGATGCTGCTGCTAAAATCATTATGGTAACTGCCCTTGGGCAAGAAGACCTTTTAGCAAAAGCAATCAAAATGGGTGTGAAAGATTTTGTCGTAAAACCTTTTCCACCGGAAAGATTGCAGCAAGCAGCCGCTAAAGCTTTAGGTTTATAATTCGTGTCCCAAACCCCGGAGTTTATCGTCCGGTGGCAAAACCAGGACGGAGGATTGACTGAAGGACCGTTAACGGTTTTATGGTCTCTGATTGATAGTTATAAGGTTGATATTTTTGAAGTCTCCCTTTCGCGTATCACATCCGATTTCATTCAATTTTTGAGAACGAGTCAATCTTTATCAATTGAGTTAACATCAGAGTTTGCTGTTATGGCTTCTCATTTGGTTTACTTAAAATCGAAAGCTCTGCTTCCCGATCCTGGTTTTGAAGAAGAAGATTACGACCCACCACTTCCGAGAGAACTCGTTGATAAGTTACTCGAGCATAAAAAGTTTCAAATTGCGGGACAACGTCTAGCGGAACTGGACAGATTGACCGCGGGTATGTTCACTAGAGAAACCAATCAAGTATTGGATGAAACGGAAAACTGGCTCGATGTAAGCCTTGTGGATCTAATATCTGCTTTTAATTCGATCTTGGAACAAGAAAGTTCCAATGAGGCCGAGGAACAAATTCCCATTTATGAAGGGGTTTCCCAATATTCAGTGGAAGACAAAATGGCCTACCTCCAGAACTTATTGGAAAAAACTGGCGAAATTCATTTTATGGATTTGTTTGAAAATGACAAACCAGAAAAAAAAGAAATCGTCGCAGCCTTCCTTGCTGTATTAGAAGTTGTTAAAATCCGAGTTTGCAAAGTGATCCAACACGCAGTTTTCGGAGAAATCAAAATAGTCAAGGTTTAGATCAATTTGGAAGAAAGAAACTATACAAAGGGCCTTCTTGAGGCACTTCTCTTTTTATCTTCGGATCCAATCAAATTATCTGCACTTGCCAAGTCTTGTGGAATCGAAAAAACGGAAGCACGAGAATTATTGGATGAACTCATCCTTGATTACCAAGAGAGAGAAGGTGGTTTTTTACTAAGAGAAATCGCCGGTGGGTATCAATTCATCACCAACCAAAAATATAGCGAAATTTTATCTCATATTTTTAAAGATAAAAAAAGAGAAACTTTATCTAGAGGTACTTTAGATACACTCGCCATCATAGCTTACAAACAACCGATCACCTTAACCGAATTAGATGAAATTCGTGGTGTTTCTTCCCGAGCCATGGTTGCAAGTCTCATGTCTAAAAAATTGGTCAAAGCAGTGGGCCAAAAAGAAGTTCCAGGAAGACCAACTTTGTATGGAACAACAAATGAATTTTTATTACATTTTGGCCTCAGTAAACTAACAGACCTTCCTACACCAGTCGAAGTGAAAGAATTGAAATTCGAAGATTTTTCACCAGAATCCATTATTGTGACTGAAGAAACAGAAATGAATCCTGACTTTGATTTAGATAGTTTACCAGAAGAATTAAAAGTTGAGAATGCTAATGAGTAACGCAGAAGAAGAATTAAAAAAACTCCGATCTGGTATTGACTCACTTGATACTCAAATCATTGATCTCATTCAAAAACGCGCTGGTTTTGCACAGGAAATTGGACGTGTGAAAAAAGAATCAGGTGGTCCCATTTACCGCCCGGATCGTGAAAAAGATGTTTATGAAAAAGTAACTAAATTATCAAATGGGCCACTCCCATCATCTGTCATTCGTGCAATTTACCGTGAAATGATGTCGGGAACGATTGCCTTAGAACACCCGTTAAAGATTGGATTTTTGGGACCTGAAGGAAGTTTTTCTCATTCTGCACTTCGTTCAAAATTTGGAACTTCAATTGAAGCGGTTCCACAAACATCGATTCCCGATGTTTTTCGTATGGTAGAAGAAGAAAAATTAGATTATGGCGTTGTCCCAGTCGAAAATTCGACAGAAGGGCAGGTTAGTTCTACTTTAGATATGTTTCTAGAAACAAACCTCATTGTGTATTCCGAACTTTACCAAAGGATTTCATTTTCCTTACTTGGTTTTGAATCAAATTTAGCATCTGTTAAAAAAATATATGGAATTCGAATTGGAAATGAACAATGCCGTAATTGGATTTCAGCTAACTTACCAAATGCGGAAGTTGTGGATACATCATCCACTGCAATGGCAGCGAAATTAGTTTCGGAAAGAAAAGACGGGCTTGCAATTGCTTCTAAAATTGCTGGTGAAATTTATAATTTAGGAGTGATTGCGGAAGGAATCGAAGACTATTCGGGTAATACCACCCGGTTTTTGGTCATAGGTAAAACCGAATCACCACAGACCAAAGAAGATAAAACATCCATTGTGATTTCCATCCCTAACCAAACTGGATCTTTATTTAACATTCTAAAAACTTTCCATGATGCTTCCGTAAATCTCACTAAAATTGAATCACGGCCTCTCAAACGGAATTTGTGGGAATACCATTTTTTCATCGATTTCATCGGTCACAAATCGGAACCAAAAATCGAATCCTTATTAGCAACGATCCAATCACAATGTACCCTTTTTAAACTACTTGGATCTTATCCCACTGCGGGTTCATTTCCTACATGAAACTCAATCGTGTCCTCATCTATGGAATGGGGCTTATGGGTGGGTCACTTTCACTTGCGATTCGAGAAAAATTTCCAAACACTGAACTAACGGCAATCGTTCGTTCAAAAAAAAGTAAAGAATCGATCATTACAAACAAATTAGCTGATATTGTATTTACACTTGATGAAAATAATGAAATCCAATGGGACCAATTTGATTTAGTTGTTTTTAGTACCCCTGTTGCTTCCATTTTAGAGCTCATCCCAAATTTACCAAAAACTGGTTCAACCATTTATATGGATTTGGGTTCCACCAAACAATCCATCATCGAAGTTGTAGACAATCACTTTGGTGATGTGAAGCATAATTATATTTCAACCCACCCTATGTGTGGATCGGAACAAACTGGTCCTGAAGCAGCAGTTCCAGGTTTGTATGATGACAAACTTTGTATTTTGACAAAACCAGAAAATGGAAACCAATCAACCTTCGAAGACGTAAAACATTTTTGGGAAATCATTGGATCTTGGACGATCCAAATGGATGCAAAAACTCATGATGAAACATTGGCTTATGTTTCTCACTTACCTCATGTGGTATCAACAATACTTGTTAATGTTGCAGGAAAAAATAAAACTACTATGGGACAAGTTTCTTCCATACCAAAAGCAATCACTGGTGGAGGGTTTCGGGACATGTCAAGAATTGCTGGTTCAAATTCTGAAATGTGGATATCGATCTTTAAAGAAAACAAAGAATTTTTAAAACATTCGATCAATGATTTTATCGAACAACTTACAGAATTTCGCGATTTGTTTTTAAATACCAACGATTTAGACGAATCAAGAATTCACTCGATTTGGGACTTAGCCCTCAAACAAAAAGAAACAATTCAAAAAACAAAATGAAGTTTTTAAAAAACATTCAAAAGTTGAGCGGTTGTTTGGCTGCAATATTAACGAATCAAAGTGCGTTTGGTTATAATGGAAAATATCATTTCCAGACATATTCCGAAATTTTTAAATTAAAAACAATTTTTTTACCAGAACATGGTTTGTTTGCAGAATTACAGGACCAAGTGAGTGGTGATCAGCTTTCATATTTATTCGGAAATATGGAAATTGTAAATTTATATGGGAAAGAAGAGACAAGTTTGGTCCCACCTCGGAAAAGTTTACAAAATATAGATGTCGTCATCATTGATATCAAAGATGTCGGATCTAGATATTATACATTTTTAACAACTGCCTATTACATTTTGGAAGAACTTTCAAAACTTAAAAAAGAAACAGGTAAAGCTCCAATTTTTTTAGTTATAGATTCACCAAATCCAATTGGATCTAAAGTGGAAGGAAGCCCACTATTGGAAACATACCAATCGTTTGTTGGTGTGAAATCGGTTTTACATAGGCATGGTCTAACACCAGGTGGACTATTAACCTATTATAATGAAACGTTTCAATTAAATGTGGACGTCGTAATTGTTCCAGTAGGAATCTTCCATCCATTAAAAACATCGAGTTTTGAATGGGTTCCTCCTTCACCAAACATTCCGACGCAAAACACGTGTTTTGTGTATCCTGGAATGTGTTTACTGGAAGGTACTAATCTTTCTGAAGGTAGAGGGACAACAAAACCATTTGAAACCTTTGGGGCACCTTATTTATTAGGGGACGCTAAAAATGAACTCGATTTGCGAATGAAAAATCACCAAAGAGGTAGTTTTTTGCTTAGAAATTTGCGTTTTTTACCTACTTTTCATAAGTATGCCGGAATCATTTGTGAAGGATACCAATTGATTGTAGTAAAACCAAAACAGTTTCACTCGTTGTATTTTGCTTTGTATTTTTTAAAACAATTGAATGAATTGTTCCCGAAGGAGTTTGAATACCTGAAAGGAGTGTATGAGTTTCGTTCAGATCGTCCTGCAATTGAACTACTTGTCGGCGATCCTTTTTTACTCGAATATTTGTACGGTAAACATTCGGATTCTGAAGTAGAAACGTATCTGTTGGAGAATGAAACTAGTTGGTCCAAACAAATAAAACCATACCGGTATTAATTTTTTAACAAAATGGTGTTGCAGACCGACTAAAGGTTAGGTATACAATGACCATGACAAAACTGTTTCGAACCATCATTCTATTTTCCCTAATGACTACATTATTTACCAACTGTGGATACAACCATATCCAAGAGTTGGATGAAGAAGTGACTGCTTCTTGGGCAGAAGTGCTCAACCAATACAAAAGACGGGCGGATTTAGTTCCGAATTTAGTCTCTGCTGTAAAAGGTTTTGCCAACCAAGAAAAAGATATTATGAAAGGAATCGCTGAAGCTAGAGCTAAAATTGGATCTATCCAAGCAACACCAGAATTAATCAATAATCCTGAAAGTTTAAAACAATTTGACCAAGCGCAAGGCCAACTTGGTTCTGCTTTGTCCAGATTACTCATGATCCAAGAAAACTACCCACAATTAAAGTCTGACCAACATTTCTCTGATTTGATGGCACAATTGGAAGGTACGGAAAATCGGATCACTGTCGCAAGAAATCGATTCATCAAAGCAACAAAGGATTTTAATGTTTATATCAGAAAATTTCCTGCAGTTTTGACTGCCAAAGCATTTGGATACGAAGCAAAAGCAACCTTTACCGTGGAAGACCAAAAGACAATTGAAAATGCACCAAAAGTAGAATTCTAAACTCAAAACCAAAGTTTCAGTATATAACTTATCTTTTATACGAAACATTGAGTGGTACACGCCAAATAAATATTGGCGACTGGAAAGGTATCGAGGAAATTTTCTTCGATACCTTTTTTATTTAGAATTGAAAGTAGAGAAATGGGCTTGAGACTGTTACGCTATAAATGATAAATGATGTAACATAAAGTAAGAAACAAGTTGGGATCAAAAAGTACAAATTGTCCGTAATAAATGCGAAACAGTCTTCCTTTTTATCCTGCATAATATCTACAAAAAATAAAAATCCAACTAACGCCACTAAGCTTACACTCATTTGTGGGAAAATTCCCGTTGCACCTGTAAATGCCCGTTCTAACATTATGTTTGTGATTCCCATTCCAGTGGGAACTTCTGGAGTGGCTTTTGCACGAAAGAAAAAACATGATAAGACAAATATTCCAACGGGATAAATCGGTTGGATTGACCTTGGAACTTTATTCCATGCATTTCGCATGGTTTCAAATTTAAAAACAAATTTTTCTACTACCATCATTGTTGAATGAAGGGTTCCCCAAAATACGAATGTCCAATCTGCACCATGCCAAATCCCGGAAACAAATGTTGTGATAAATAAATTCACATAGGCTAAGATTTCTCCTCGCCTGTTCCCACCGAGCGTAATGTATACGTAATCTCGTAACCAAGAGCTAAATGATATATGCCAACGTCTCCACAGTTCACTTAGTGTTCCGGATAAAAAAGGACGATCAAAGTTTTTAGGAATATGAAATCCTAGGATTCTTGCAGTTCCAATGGCGATATCAGAATAACCAGAAAAATCACAATAAATTTGGACAGCAAATAAAAAGGCTGCGATCCACATAGCGATCCAATTGTATTCTGTTGGACTTGCATAAATGGGATCGATCACATAAGACACAGGGTCAGCGATAAATGTCTTTTTAAAAATCCCCCAGAAGAGTTGTTTCAAACCATGTTTTAGATTTTCTTTTGTGAAATCTTTTGAATCCAAAAACTGGTGTAAAACATCACTGGCGCGAAGGATGGGACCTGCAACTAATTGTGGGAAAAAAGATAAAAAGAGTCCAAAATGGAAAATGGATTTTGCTCTTTCCACAACACCTTTGTATACGTCTACTGCATAGGACACCGCCTGTAAGGTAAAAAAACTTATCCCCATCGGGAGAAGGATTCCTGATTTTTGAACAAACTCAGGATCACATGCGGTTAATGAAAATGTCTGGTTCCAAACAGTAATCGAAAAATCTAAGTATTTAAATACAAATAATAAACTCAAATTACTCCAAACAGCCACATTCAACCAAAAGATTTTTTTTGACTTTGAATTGGTTTCTTCCATATAATCAACAGCGAGTTTTGTGATCACAAAGGAGAATACTAACAAAATAAGAAATGGAATTCGGAATATTGCATAGAAATACAAACTAACTATGAATAACCACAATCCCTGAAAAGATTTAGGTATTAAAAAATAGATTAAAATAACGAAAGGTGCAAAAATTAGATAATGAACTGAATTAAAAAGCATTTGGTTGCTTATCCTTTAAAGCTGATTGAATGGATTCTGATGCCCAAAGATTTCCCAGTTTCGTTAGGTGGCCATCACCTGGAATATAATAATCTTGGATTCCCGCTTTTTTGATTTTTCCATGAATTGAAAATTCACGACCACACATTTTGTCTGTATAGGGCAAAATCTCCAAAGTTCTAACACCTTTTGAATCTAAATATCGTTTCGCTCTAAGTGCATAATTTCCTAGAGTATTGTATTTTCCAAGTTGTCTGCAATAAACTTCTTCGATCTGCATAGGTAGAAGAACTGGAACAAATTCAAAACCTTTTTCCTTGGCAAATAGAATCATTTTATCATAAGCTCTCATTGTCGTTTCTGGCAGTGGTTCTAATTCATTAGGTTCGATTGGGGTATTTGAACATTCGATTTGTAGATTTGGAATTTGAGTTGGACAAATAAATGTATCAGAATTATCGCATGTTACTTTTTTTACAGGAACAAAAAATGTTTCTTTCAAATATAGAATTGGTGATTCTGCAATTTGGTGAGAGTCAATTGAGATAATGTATTTTGTTTGAGCCCATTTAACTTTTGTTTGTTCGTATGCAAGTTTTAATGCTTGCAGAAGGTAAGAAACACGAGTGAGTTCAAACTGAATGCGAAATTTGTTTTTCCATTCAAGATCATTCTCATGTAATGCATCATTTTCATCATCGGGTAAAATCCCTTGTGCGCGTAATTCATCTGGCATCGTAAAATCGTTGGGAGAGATAAAAAACAGGACTTTTTTAATATTAGGAATTTTTTCAGATAAATCTCTCAAACGTTTGTAAGAGCCAAGGGATCCGTAAGCATCCACTCCAAAATTTAAACTTTGGTATTGGATTCCTTTTTCTTCGTATCCATCGAGTTTGGAACAAAATGTATCCTCGTCTGATACACCAAATCCCATTACGAGGCTATCTCCAAGACATACAAGTTTTGGTTTTTCGGGTAAGGGTTCTTTTAATCCACGAAGGCCAAAGGAATTGGTTGTGAATTGCCCTTGCCAAAGGTCTGCATAATGACGGACAAAACGGCTTTCGTTTGGAGCAAGTGTCACACCGTAATCAGGATGGTATGCATGTAAAAGTTTGACATCACGGTAATAACGCAAAGCAGGGGGATTGGCGAGTCGAAAGACAAGTTCCAAGGACAAAAAGAGGCATGGGAAAAATAGGACAATGGCTCCCCATCGTTTCCAGCTTAAGATCATATCCCTCTAAAATTTAGAAAAGCGGTTAAGAATCAAGCATTTCTATTTATACTTTTTGTAGTCTGCTGCGATTGCTTCTGCAAAAATTTCCGCTAAATCTTCATCAGGGTGTCCATCATCTGGGATGTAGATTTTTTTGTTTTGACCAAAAAGTTTTTCGGTTCTTAACCTTAGGTCAATTGTTCCCAAATTTTGGGATTCAAAAAATTGTTTTGCAGTTTCGTAATTGGAATCCATTGTATCTGGAGTTCCATTTTTTGCCATCCCCCAAGAGAATAAAATCTTCCAATGTTCCTTGTTACGTGGAATTTGTTTTAGAAATTCTTTCAAATTCAAATATGTTTTATGAGTGATTGGATAATGGTAAGGAATTTCATTTGAGTATACATTTGTTTGCGAAGATGGCAAAAGTTTATAATACAAAATAGAGATCCTTGAGAGATAAAAATGAATTGGGTAGAGGAATTTTGAAATTCCCTTTTTTTCCCTTTCATCATCAATAAAATCTGAAGGATTCCAAATCCAATAGATATGAGTTGGAAGGTTTTCTTTTTTTGTCTCTAAGTAAGACTCATTAAAAAATGATGAAATTCCATTTGTTCCAATAGCATCAACTGCAATGACCCTAACTAGAATATTGAATTTATGTTCTAATTGATAAGCAATGGTTTTTTTAGATTCTAATCCATAACCCATAGCCATCGAATCACCAAGTAACCAAACTTTGGTAGGGATACCTTCCTTATTGGATGTAGATACAATTCGTTCGCCACTTGTATTGGTTTGGATGTCCCATATTTTACTGTCAGCACGTGTGAATTTTCCTTCAACATTCGGACACAATCGGATTTCAATCCCGTGTTTTAAACAATGGATGCGTTTATAGAGGATTTCTTCCGTTGGGTATGGAAAAAACAATCGAAGTAGTCCTTCTCCTAAAAGGAGAAAAACTACAGAAACGAATGGTAGGTAAATAAAGAATTTACAGAATTTTTTCAATGAGGAGGTAAAAGAATGAAAGGTTTCCGATGTAAAGGATCATCACAAGAAAACCAATGGCAATTTGGAAAAGATAATTCGAGTAAGAAAATCCTTGGTAAGCAAGGTATGCGGTGATACCCAATATCATTTCAGGAACTAAAACATAATAAGCAACATGGCCCCACATTTTGACATTTTGTGCGTACCATGATCCTAATACCCACATCGATGCTTCAGAAGTTCCAAATATGATTAAACTCACAAGTCCAACCCAAATACCAGTTCCAATAATGGAAACAGATCTTTCTTCTAACTTGATACCGGTATAAACACAGAAAAAAAGTGGGATCACCCAAAGTCCTGCCATATAACCAGCTACTGTTCCAATTTTTACAAAACCATCTTCTGGAAAAACTAATACCTGTAAGATGGAAGATAAAAACCAATCCGGAAATACCATAAAAACAGAAAGTGGAACTAAAAATTTCCAAATTCGATAAGGTGTGTGCCAATGAAATAGGATACAGATCAGAACAAAACTAACATGGAATAATGCTGTTAAGCTTGCGATCTTCACTCCTGCTTCATAGGGAGCATAAAAAAGAACGATACCTGATAGGATGCTAAATACAAAAAAGTACAAAGCGAGTAAAAATTCTTCTGCTAGGAACTTCGGTTTCATCGTGTTCGAATTTGAAAGGAATGGATTAGAATGGCAAGTCGAAACTTTGTTTGGCGGTGAGAAAAATAAAAATTGGAAAACTTGGTTTGGGTGAATCCAAACAATTGGTCTTGGGAGATACTGGGTTCGAACCAGTGACCTCTACCATGTCAAGGTAGCGCTCTAACCAACTGAGCTAATCCCCCAAGGTAAAACCATCTCACCAGAGTCTAGTCCACCGTAAAGTACGATTTCGTATCTTGTTCCAAAGGGAAAAGTCTTCACTAAATTGATCGCAGAGACTTTTCGGATCAGAAACAGCATTGATGAGAACCACTAAATTGTCTTTTGCCCTAGAGAGAGCAACGTATAGGATCCTTCGTTCTTCCTCAATGTCAATGGAATGGAGGTTACGGGACCAACCTTGGCTAATATCTACTAAAACAGTTTTGAATTCCAAACCTTTTGCACTATGAATTGTCAAAACTTGATTTATGGGAACACCAACCTGGATCCATTCTTGTTTGCGAAAATTGCTCCTCGTAAGGAGAATTATGTTTGGGTCTATGGATTGCAGAGTTTTCCAAAGAGAAGAGAGGCTCATCTCTTTTTCTTTGAATTTGAGTAATTGAAATGTTCCATTCTGATTTCTAAATGAAAAAGTTTCCTTTGGTATTTTTATTTTGTTGTGACCGATGGGAAATAAACTTTTTTTGATAATGGTTTTCGTAGATCGATAATTTGTTGAAAGTTTGTATTGTTTTGCATCTGGGAAATGAATGGGGAATTCTAAAAAAGGCTTTGGCGTTGCCCCTCGGAATCCGTAGATTGCTTGCCAATCGTCACCGACTACAGTGATCCATTCAAATTTCATTCTTTTGATGATCTCCAATTGGGTTTCATCAGTGTCTTGAAATTCATCAATGATGAGTGACCTCCATTTTTTTTTCATAGGAATTGATTCTTCTGATTCTAAAAAATTTAAAAAATCAGAAATCAAATCATCGAATTCGAAGTAATGGTTTTCTTTTTTCCAAATTTGAAACGAATTGATGTATTTTTCGTAAACTTCTTCTGATAAACTGCGTAAGTAGGTTCCACGATTTGCAAGAACTATTGGAAAAGGAACACCTCCAATTTTATTTTTATAGTCATTTAATAGCTGTTTTGTGATTTCCCATTTTTTAGATTCTGAAAGTAGTTTGTATTCTGACCAATTTTTTGTTTGATTCCATTTTTTTAAAGAGGAATAACAAAATGAATGAAAGGTAGAAATATGATATTGATTGGAGAGTCCTTTTTTTAGGCATCGTTCCTTGAATTCGTTTGTGGCTTTTTTTGTAAAAGTTACAATCAGTGTTTCTTCTGCTAAAATCTGATTTAATATTTCTCTTCTTTCTAGGAGACCTATCATCGTTGCAGTTTTACCAGAACCTGCACCAGCGATAACTTGGATGATGGGATATTGGCTTTGGATGATAGTATTTTGTTCCACACTCCACATACAATTATGAGGTGAGGGATTATACTTTTGGTCCTTAGGATTTACATTTTAAAAACTGCAGAATCCTCATCTTCCTCTTCTTTTAAATCATAATATCCATAAATAAAATGAGAACTTGCTCGAACTTCCATTCCATAAAAATGTTCGGAGATCCTTCCTGACTTTGTCACTTCGAGTTTGTATTCTTCTGCTAAAAATTTCATTTTATCCATTGAGATTTTTTCGTTGATTTTGGGACCGAAACCAGATTCTGTTTTTGACCAATCCACGATAAAAAGTCTTCCACCAGTTTTCATGGAACGGATGAGTCCATCCATCGCCAAACCAGGATTAGGAAAGGTAGATAAAGAAAGTGATGCAAAAATAATTTCAGGAACAGGTACCCATTCGGGAAGGAGTGGGTGGTCTGATTGGTCCATATGAAATGGAGTGAGTTGTTCAATCCCTTCCATAAGTTTTCGGCGTAAAATTTTATCGATGATGTCCTGTTGGCACTCAGCAGCCCAGATCCAAACATTGGGAAACCACTTTCGGAAATCCTGAAAATAAAACCCAAGCCCACTCCCAAAATCGACTAAGTTTGTGAGTCCCTTCCAGTTAAAAAATGCATATACATCTTCTGGTGGGCAAACCTCTCTTCTGTGGCTTGAAAGGAGATATTCTTGGTACGTTTGGGAACGGTAGTATTCCGTTTCGGACATAATGACAAATCTTCCAGAAAAGAGGGGAAAGTACAAACGAAAAATTCAATTCGAGGGAGATAACCACCGAAAATCTAAGTATGAAGTTCTCGATTCACCTCTGGACGGTTGTACTGCTATTTTCACAATTCCCGGTATGGGCAGACTCCGGATTTGAGGAGAGTCGTTATCCCTCAATTGCAAAGGCAATCCACGCAAGTTTATTACCTGATAAAAAATCAATTCGTATTGATTGGGATTCTCCGAAACAAGATGGGGAAATCATTGTTGCTCGTTCCAATGTGATGATTGATAGCCCAGATAAACTATATATTGCTGACTCACTAGGGCGATATAAAGCATCGGGTCCAAATGCAACTCGTGTTTATTTTGATTATAATTTAAAACCAGGTACCTATTATTTCGCTGTTGTGATGGTTTCCGATGTTCGAAAACGTGAAGTGAAACTTTTTGCAAACCAGAACTATACAATTGTGCCAGTAACCATTGCGGAAGAGAATGGAACACCTGTTGTAGGAGATAATCCAGATTTTCCAGCCTTTCCACAAGATACAAACATCCAATCGATGGTCGGTGGTGTTTCTGGAATTACAGCCAATATTGAAAAACGATTTGTTAGATTGAATTGGACAGCACCAACTGGTGCCATTGCTGGTAGAACTGTTTATACTGTTTATCGTTCGAGTTCACCTCTCACAAGCCTTCCTCTTATGCAAAAAGCGGAAAAACTTTCCGAACTCACACATCCAACAACAACATTTCTCGATCAAGATTTGAGTAAATCTCAAACATTATACTACGGAGTTTCCGTAAAACAATGGGGAGGCGAAGAGACCCTTCCTTTAGAAGATAAAAAATCTACATTACGAGTTTTTTATATCAAACAAACTGATAAAACAAATGCGGAAGTGATTGTAGAACAAACACCTAAAAGAGAAAATCCAGAAGTTGCTTCAAATGAATCAACTCCAAATTTAAGTGGTGCTTTACATGTTAGAGGGCTTGGGTATGAACGAGTTGGAAAAGGTGCAGTTATCAGTTGGCTTAGTCCAGAGGCTGCTGACGAAACTACAATTTATACATTATATGCTTCTGTAAAACCTTTAAACCAAGGATCGACTTCTTTTAACCAAGGTACAGTAGTTAAAGTAGCAACTGTTGTACACCCTAAAACCAATTTTTTTATCAAAGAGTTGAAAGAAATTGATGATTTGTATTTTGGCGTGACTGCGAAGTCTAGCTCCGTCCCAGAAGATTATAATTTAAAAGAAAACGTATCTTATTTTAAGTATGATTTTTCAAAAGATAATCTTCCGAAAGATGAACCAGATATAGTTGCGGAATCTAAACCCAAAAAAGAACCAGAGAAATCTGAAATATACAAAAATGAACATGCTGTTGTTCCGACTGAAATTGCTCCACCAAAAGAAAATTTAGAGCCTGTGAATGATTTCAAACAAGAAACACAGGCAACAGTTACTTATGATTTAGGGCAAACTGAACTCAATCGAATCATCAAAGAAACAGTCATTCAGAAGAAATTCGAAACAGCAGTTTATAGATTGGAAGAATATTTAAAGTATGAAACTAATTCATACTTAAGAGGGAAGGCTCTGTTTTTCTTGGGTGTCAGTGCTTTGAAAACGGGTGATACTAAAAAAGCCTTAAAGTGTTTTTTGAAAAAGGAAACCAAATCCTATTCTCCATCGAGAGTTGAATTTTGGACGAATCAAACCCTAAATCAAGTGGGTAGAGGTAATTTATGAGTCGAGTGATCGTATCTTTAGCTGGTTTGTTATTTATTGTAGCTGGTCTCTCCACTGCTTATTACCAAACAAATATTTCTGCAAAAGAAGACCAATCCCAGTTGGTTCTCGAAAAAATTGCAGAAGGAGAAGAATATTTAAAACAAACAAATCCACATAGCAAAGAAAAGGCGATTGCCATTTTTTCTGAATTGGCTGGGAAACGGGGTTTGGAAAAATACGAGTTTCAAATTAAATACAACCAAGCAAGGGCTCTCGAAAAAAATTCTGATTTTTACCCAGCATTAGATATTTATAAAGAACTCAAAAAAAATCCAAATTGGAAATCTGATGAAAAAGACAAACTCAGTTATTCCCTTGGGAATTTACTTTTAAAAGTTGGTAATGAACCAGAAGGAAAAGCACATTTAGAATCAGTTTTACAATCTAGTTCTGATAATAAACTTAGATCCAAAGCATTTATGGCATTGGGTGATCATTATTATAAAATTGGCCAATACGAAACTGCTCGTAAGAACTACGTCTTATCCCTACAAGAAGATCCAAATCATACTGAATCAAGAATTGGTTGGGGGCGAACTCTACGTAAAATGGGAAAAGATTGGGCTTCATTTGATGTGTTTGATGAATACATCGAAACCCAAGATGGCCTTGCAGGTGCAGATGAAAAAGTTGTTGGTGAATACAAAGATTCTGTCTTTAAAGATGCAAAAGATAGTTATTCAAAAAAACAATATTTCAAATCTATCGAATTGTTTCAGAAATCATTAACAGTAAACCCTTCTCCTAAAAAAGAAGAAGAAGCATTGTATTATATTGCTTTAGCTTACGATGCATTAGGAAAACAAACAGAATCATTAACTTATATCAATAAAGTTTTGAATAACGGAGATTATTCTCTCGACCAAGCATCACTTTATAAAAAAGGAACTATTTATTTCAGACAAGGAAAGTTTGAAAAAGCTGCCGGTATTTTCCAAACAATAGTAGATAAATACCCTAAAAACCAGATTACCGACAAGGCGATTGCATGGAAAAAAGAATCTCTAGATCAGTTTACTGACCATAATGATTTAGAAGATTCCGATGTATCGTCAGATTCTAATACAAACAAACCGAATTCATATTCAGGAAAACCTGATTCGGGGAATGATTTAGAATTTTAGTTGGTTTCCATTAGAAACTCATTCGTGTGGGTATTGTATAGAGCTTGTTCTAAACCAAAAGTTTTGTAAATTTCTGGGACAATATCAGCTAACGAGTGTATATTTTCAGCGAAGCGGTCAGCATCCTTACCAAATAGGATGGTGGCCGCCGGGTTTTCTGTATGATTCTTTTGGCTTAAGTCTTCCATATTCCCATGATCACTGGAAACAATGAGTAAATCTTTCGTAGGGTCAATGTTTGAAAGAAGACCTTTGAAAAAAGATTCTAAGTTAAAGATCACTTTCTCTGCTTTTTCCCAGTCCATTGCATGACCTACTTTATCGGTGATAAAGTATTCATACAAAGTGAGTTTGTAATTTGAAAATCGTTGGAAACACTTACTTCCAAGTAAAAAAGGATCCCTTTTTTCTAATAATGGATCTCCTTCCTTTAACATATCAATCCCGAGGGTACCCATAATTTCGTGTGTAAGGTCCATATATAAACCTCTTTCACTTCGGAGGTCTTCAAAGTTTTTAAGAGGTCTACCACTCGCGAGTTGGACAAGTGTAGATGCAGATACAAGTTTTGGTTTCTCTTCCACATGTTTTAAGTAAGGTGGCGAAAAACAGTTTAAAAAATCACTGAGAATACCTTCTTCATTTAAAACCTTGATCATTGAATATTTGGCGATGATTTTTCGTAAGGTGATTGTTGGAAACCCACTCACATGCCTCCCAAGTACTTTTGGCCCAGGGATTCCTGTCCATAGTGCAGTTTGCCCAGTGGCAGATTGGGGGAGGCCTGGCACACCCATATGAGCGTCTGTTTTTACATAATGAAGCTGATTTGTATCAATGGGAAGGTCGATATCCGACTTAGGAATCCCACCAACTGGAGCTAAAAACCCTTTGGCAAATCGGCTAAACGGATTGGTTTTGGGATCGTAATTTGCCATTCCAACCCCATCTAAAAATACATAAAAAATCATTCCTTTCCTTAGACCGATTGGTTTTTGCCTATTGACAACCCGATAATAAGAAAGATGAAACGAAATTTCGGAAACCTGTCTATTCTTTTTGGTCTCCTTTCCGTTTCTTTACTCATAACCTTTCTGTTTTACAGTTATTTTGAATGGATTCGACCCATCCAAAGAAAAAACAATTTAATCACCGCCTTAGAAAGATATGACGAAAACAGAACAAATGAGTATCTGAATACAATTGAGTTTTTTGTTCGTGACTCTGAATTGCCTTATCGTGCAAATAAAGTTACAACTCAAATTCAAAAATCGTTACAATTAGAATTTGTTAGATTGTATGATGACTCTTTAAGACTCATTCATAGTACAAACCAAACCAATGAAATTTTCCAAGAAGAACTTAGGCAAGACCCATCTGGATTACTAGAGGGCAAAATCAAAATTTTATCGAACGGGGATTATGTTTACCGAGTCACAACAGGTAAGTTTTTTATTGTATTCCCAAAATTTAAAACTTCACACGGTTATGTTCAAAATCCTAATTTAGAGTATGGATATCTCTATTGGGTATTCCAACCAAAAACTCAAAAAATTCTTTATACCAATGATGAATCAATACTTTCAGGAGATAGAGAAGGTAATGAACTATTAGGTTTATTCCAAGGCAAAGAAGGAAAGGAAATCACTTGGCAACTCGATGGTGAATTTTCAAAACTTTTATTTGAAACCAAAGAACAATTTTCTGTTTATTTATTGAAACAAGCTGATACTGAAATAGAAGAAATTCGATTTGGTAGTTTTATCTTATTCCTTATAACTTTTACGGGTTTATTTTATATCCGATTTGTATGGATGGTTGTTCACACAAATGGATTTCATTTTAAAAAACGAATTGTAATCCCAATGATTGTGTATTTGTTTTTGCTCATTTTTTATCAGAACAGTTGGGAATTGTTTCCGGACTATCGTTATTTTAAACCTTGGACCAAACATCGTTTGAACCAAATCGAAAATACTTTGATAGGTCTCGAGAAGAACATTAAGTCGAATTATGCAAATGATCATAATGGATTTGGCATTAGTGAATTTATATTATCCGAGATTTATGAATGGAAAATGGACGGAAATGATCGTACCATCCAAAATCGATTTGGGTCTGAAATTTTTCTAGTATTAGAAAAAATGAAAAAAAATCCTAAATCCATTTTAATTGAATCGGAGATGGACTTGGTTTTTCTAATCCCCATTCAAAATTATGAAAATTCTTTATCTGCTGTAATATTGACTGTCATCAATCCTAATTTATTATATGCTAAAAAAGAGAAAGACAAAGATGAATTTTATTTTCCATTTGTAGATGTAAAATTATCTGATAATAAAAGTAAAGAACAGGTTTTATTCAATCCTAGGCAATGGAATGGGACTCATCTCTCAAAACTAAGGCATAAGGATTCCAAAAAAGAATCTGTCGGATTTTTGCATCATAAATTCCATTCTTATTATTTGGATAAAGAAAAAGGTAAACCGGGCATTGTTTCAGGTTTGTCTGTATACCGATATTCTGCTTTCCCTCCGTATTTACTTAGTTTTGGTTTTGTTTTTATTGGGCCTTGGGTCTTATTTGTTTTTTTTGCGAATCTAAAAAGGAAATGGTCAACAACACCAATGTTAGGGGAATCCCTTTCGGAACCTGCGGAGAATCACGAATCTTCTGTGATGTTAAAAAAAATAGAAAATAATAAAGAAGGAATTGAAACTAAATCGGAACCCGATATAAAGATGCAAGTCCCTGTGAAAAAAACGAGTTTTAAAATTTTACCTCCAGCTGCTTGGAAACGAGTGGCCATTTTGGATGCAGTCCAAAAAAAACGAGAGACTATTTTTAATCCAGAGTTGGAACGATTGGTTTCGCATGTAACAAAACGTGAAGAATCCACTAGTCCAAAACCCCTTTCAATTCCTGAAAATATTTTCACATCAATTCCAGAAGAAAAACGTTTTGAATATAGTTTACTTGATAAAATTTATAGAGAAAATGAAATTTCCTATGATGGAATTGTTGGTTATACAAAAAACTTTATCGCACGATTAGGTTCTCCTCGATTCTCTTATTTATTTTTGAATGATTCTCTTGGTTCTTTTCATAACCAAATTTCATCGGGACTTGACTATAACACCCGTTCTAATTTGATTTTTTTACACCACGATCCTTACTTACAGTTTGATGAATCTGGATTTGCAACATTAGAAATGGATGAGACAATTAGGCTCGACCGTTTCATCTCGAAAAAGTTTTCATGGGAAATTCTATTACAAACAGAATCCATTATAGCTTTCCACATGGAAACATTAGGGTTCCCTGGGATTTTCCTTGTCCTTCTAAGCAAAGAGGAAAGAAGTAAGTTTTTAGATTCTCACAAACGGATGATCCAGGAAAAACTAAAACAAGTAATCCCTGCCTTACACGTACTTGTTGAAAAAGAAGAACGAAAACCTGAGTTTTTGAAGGATAGTTTGTCTTGGATGATTCGTTCTTTTATGCAGGCAACTTTTGGTGGAAAACGTTCCGCTTATGTGCTTCGGATCCATTGGCCAGAATACCACCCATCGCAAGAATGGGAACGCAGTAAAAAACACTTCATTGATTCGATCCAAACTTATTTAGAAAGCAAAGATCGATTGATTGAAACCTCTCCAAACATGATGTTGATTGTATCTGCAAAAGATTTGTATTTAAATGTAGTACAAAAACTCCAAGAATTGCCGTTCTCACATGAACTTAAATCGATGAAATTTCCAGAAGATGGACAGAATTATTATTTATATTTCTAAAATTCTTTGTATTTATTTTTCATTCACCTTTTTACTGTTCGCAGGTGGTAGCAAAAAAAAAGAAGAAACCATAGCCTTAAAAAAACAAATTTATGGATTACATAAATTAGATGAAGAAACAAGTTCCATACCTTATTTAGAAAGGTATTTGGAGCTTAGTCAAAACGAATTGTACTTTAAATTGTTATATGCAAAAGCACTTTTGTATCGCAACGATTTGTTGGTTCCCAAACCAGATGAACCTGCTGAAGACAGAATCAACAAAGCCAAAATCATTCAAAAAAATTATAATTTAGCATCAAAATTATTCCAAGAAAATGTCCTTCATTTAGAAAAGGTGAGGCCTCGTGATCCAAATTTGGGTAGATGGTATTATCTTTGGGCATTTAGCGAATGGTTTTCGGATAACAAAGAAAAATCGATAAAACTATTTTTAAAAGCAGTGAAGTTAGATTACCGCTTAACTGAATCGTATTATAATGTAGCTTCATTATATGAATCACTCGGTCAATGGAAGGATGCGAGTTTGTATTGGCGTAAATTTGAAAAGGCCGAAAAGGAATTGGAAGAAGAAGATTAATGGCTAAAATTGATAAAAGATTTCAGATTTTACTTTCTGAAGAAGAACAAATTTTATTAAAAAATGAAGCGACGAGAAGGGGAATATCTCAAGGAGAACTCATTCGTTTGGCTTTAAATAATGAGATCATTCAAAAATCTGAATTGCTTAGGCGAAAAGCGATTCAAAATCTTACGGAGATCCTTTCTTGAAAGTATATTTATCTTCTACTTTTTTACTTTCATTGATCCAATCGGAAAAAAAAGAAATCATAGGGAACTTGCTTTTGTCTTCCATTGAGTCAAATACTCGTTTTTATACTTCTACGTATTCCATTCATTTATTATTTTTAAGCTTGGGTTCAATTGAACTCGAACAAAAAAAAATGATTCTTCGTAATCTTGAAGATTTAACAGATCTTGTGTTTTCTCTTTCAATGGATGAAATTCGATCTGAATTATTACTTGCCGAAGGACTTGGTTTAGAACGAATCATTGCCCTAAACCAAGGTTTAGATCTATTTTATGAATTTACTAAGGAAAATCTTAAAAATCATCCTTTACTTAAGGTTCGAAACTTCTTTCGGGAAACTGAATGAAATAGGAGGAGAAAGTTCACTCCTTTGGTCTCTTGAGTCCCATTCATTCAAGTAACGATTGTATGCTGAAATTCTAAAGTAATATGTAAGTCCAGGTTGGAATAACAGTCCCCGTTTCTCTTTTTTTGAAACATCTATTTGGTCAGCCAAACGTCTGTCCTCTGGAGATTCTAGTTGGCCTTCTGGAATGTAGATATTACTGATAAGAGTGTCTTCATCCAAACAAAAACGTTTGTTCTTAAAACTACTATTTTCTTCATTTCCATCAATTTTGCGAAGTTCGTTTGTTTTGTCTTTTTTTACAAAAACAGATCCAACCATACGATTAGGAACAAGTCCATAATGGATTATATAACCTCCACCATTCTGGACTTCTTTTTCATGATTTGAATTCCATAAAAAACATACTTGTTGGTTTTTTGAAGTGTTTGGATCCAAACGGAAAAGTGTTGGTACATCAGGTGGTGTTTGTTCTGTATAATCAAAACTTAATGATTGTACACTGGGAACTGTTTTTCCCATTGGGTCTGGTCTAAACCAAATTTTCCATTGGTAGTATTTGAATTTTTGTTTAGGTAGGTCTGTTGTGAAAGACTTTATTCTTGTCCAAGAAAGGGAACTTGAATCGTTAAACTTCTGATTCGAACCACGGAAATACAGTTCTAACATAGTATCTTTCGGTTGGTTGACATTCCATTGGACTTGGAGTAAACTAGAATTACTATATTTTGTTTCTAAAATTGAAGATGTAGAAATACTTCCTTCCATATATCCAATTTTAGTATCATCATCATACCGAACAGATTCAAACTTTGTATAACTCGATTCAGGTTCTCCCTTGTGGATATGGAATCCATCCAAATTTCCATAATAAGATTTTCCTAGTATAAGTGGAGTGGAATCATTTTCTGGAAAACCAAAACCAATTGTGTCTGCACCTTTGTTTTGATATTCTGCAGTTTCAATTCCATTTTGGTATAAAACATAACGGTTGTTTAGTGTATCAAAATAGATTGATATCACTTCCCAGGTTTTTCGTTTTATCTTAACAGAAGATTCTAAAACAAAACTGACTGTTCTTCCTTCTGTTTTTTGTAAAAGATGATTCACAAAAAAAGTTGGTTTACCTTCGTTTAACTCAAGTGAGATGCCATACTTTTTCCCTTTCACATAAACTGTTCGATCCAAAATGACGGAACTTGCACCTTGTTCGCTCATATAAAGTGGAATGGATATACTAAAGGGATCGGGGTGAGTGCCAAACAAGGAATTTCCAGAAACGGAAAGATGGATTTGGTTACGTCTCCCTGAAAAATAAGCCGACTTTTTGCCAAAAAAATGTGTGTTTCGGTCTTCTAAATAAGAAGAGGAGACAACGGAGATTGATTTGGAAGGGAATGGAATCCCTGATTCTGTAAGATAAGGTTCGTTTGTGTCACCTTCAAAATCAAAAAACAATTCGCCATGTTTTGGGATATTTTCTTTGGGTTTGAGTGTGTCTTTTTTGCCAGGTTCTTTGTGTTCGACGACTCCGTTTTTTTTCCAAAGGCTGAGGTTCAAAATTTCCTTTTTGGGGACTTCCCATGAAAATAAAGAGGTCCCTCCAAAAAGGATTAGTAGTGAAATTAAGACTGCTCTTCGATAAGACCCAATCGTTTTTGGTGTCTGCCACCTTCGAAATCTGTTTCGATCCATTTTTTCACAATTCTCAGAGCTAAGTCAGTTCCGAGAACTCTTCCCCCTAAAACCAGTACATTGGCATTATTATGGCGTTTGGACATTTCTGCCGTAAACTCATCATGGCAAAGGGCCGCTCGAATGCCTTTGAAACGGTTCGCAGCAATGGAAGCACCAATGCCCGTACCACAAAGTGCGATGAGTCTTGGGACTTCATTAGAAAGGACCTTCCGGCAGGCATCTCCAATGATGGTTGGGTAGTCAACGGACTCTTCGCTCTTAGTACCGTAATCGACCAATTCATACGTTTCCTCGAGACTTTTCCTGAGGAATTCTTTGAGAGCAAATCCTCCATGATCAGAGGCGATTCCAATTTTTTCTTTCATTCGGATTTTTCCTTTCTTTGTTTTAGAACATCTGTGTAAGACGAATATGATTCGATGGATAGGGAGAGTAAAAACTTATCCCGTTCTCTGAGTAAACTTCCAAAATACCCTGTAAATAAATCCAAATACTTCTCTCTTTTTGATGATGGATTTTTTTCTGATAAGTATTCTAAAGTGAGTGAAAAAATTTCACGTTTGATTTCGGAATGAGATTCTGACCATTGTTTGGCGAGAGAAATCTCACTTGGAGTGAGTGGATAAGGTCTATTTTCTGAAAGTAGGATACGCCATTCCATTTGAAAAAAAGATTCTTCCATTTGGTATCCGGATAGTAAAGAAGGGGTTAACAACTCACCCAAGTTTGATTCATTTTCTGGTAATTTGATGTTAGCCCTGATACAATCCAATGAGGATAGGCGTAATTCAGCAGATTCTTTTGCATAAATGGCCATCTTGGAACGATCTAAATTTTGAATGTCTGGACTAATGGCTTTTGGTGGAATTTGGTTTTGAATCACCGTATAACATTGTCTTGCTTCTTCCCATCCAAAATTCCCTTCGGGGATCCAAACAGAATGTGCATAAACAACACCTGTTGTGAGGAAAAATAAAATCCCTAATCCAAATCTAACCATGTGTCCTTTCAAATTCTTTGATAAAAGAAATAAGTGCATCAACACCTTCTTCAGGCATTGCATTATAGATACTAGCTCTAAACCCACCTACCTCTCTGTATCCTTTTAGACCAGCAAATCCTTGTTCTTCGGCCATTGATAAAAATTTTGGATCCAAACTATCTTTATTGCTACGAAACACAACGTTCATTGCAGAGCGAAATGTTTCAGGCACAGGTGCATAAAAAAGAGAAGAGGCATCAAGGGCATCATATAATTTTTTTGCCTTTCTTTCATTTATTTCTTCCATCGCAGAAATTCCACCATTCCGTTTTAGATACTTGTAAACAAGACCTGCAATGTAGATGGAATAAGTAGGTGGTGTATTATATAGTGATCCATTTTTTTCCATCAAACTAAAATTCATAAGATTGGGAATTGGATGGGATACATCAGGAATTTTTTCCTTATCATAAATCACTACAGTGAGTCCAGAAGGGCCAATATTCTTCTGAGCTCCAGCAAACAAGACCGAAAAATCTTCTATGGGTAGATTACGACTTAAAAGTTCGCTTGTCATGTCCGCTATGAGAGGAGCCTTTTTTAACTTGGGAAAAGTTTTGTATCTTGTTCCATAAATGGTATTATTGGAAGTAATGTATACATACTTGGCACCATCATTGACTGATGTATCTGTGATGGTAGGAAGTTCCATGTATTTGGAATCAATCCCATTAAAAATGGATTTTACATTGGGATAGAATTTTTTTGCTTCTTCGAAAGCTTTTTTTGCCCAAACGCCAGTTACTGCAAAATCAGCAGAATCTCCTGATTGTAAATAATTGAAAGGAATTGCTGAAAATTGTAAAGTTGCTCCGCCAGGAAAATACACCACCGCATAACGAGAAGGTAGGTTTAAAAGTTCGCGTAAATCGGAGATAGATTCATCTAAAATGGATTGGAAATATTTATCTCTATGGCTCATTTCCATCACCGACATTCCTGTACCTCTAAAGTTTAGGAACTCGTCTTTCGCTTCTTCCATGACTTCGGTGGGGAGCATGGCTGGCCCTGCATTAAAATTGTAGATTCTGTGTGTAAACGTAGGCATTCTCCCACAGAATTTTGAATCTTCCCCCCTGGGTAAATAGATTTTTATTCGAAAACTTGCTTTGCAGAATCGGAAAGGTTGTTAATCTTGTGGGCATCTGAAACCTAATTTCGTGAGGAAACAATGAGAATCTCTCGTTCCATCATCATTTGCCTAATCGCTGTCGGATTTTCCCTGACAGCTCAATCCAAAGCCCCACTCGGAGAATCCGAAATCAAGGGTTCCAAAAAAATTGAATTCATCAACCGTTCCTTACGTAAGGCTTCTGATGACATCATCCAAGAAAATACGGAAACGGGTAAAAAACTCGCGGAAACATTGTCAAAGGAATCAACTGCAAACTCAGATGGAGTCAAAATCCAAAGGATCTTACCTGGACCCGATGGAAAACTCGGAGCTGATATCCTCTCCATTTCAGAATCACAAAGTTTTGATCACATAAATTCCATTGCTAGGATCCTTGCTTCCTACATTGAAAAATCTTTCCAATACAAAGTGGGAAATGCAGAGACTCTTGCCCAGTACATTTTGTACTACAATGCAACCCATAGAAAAGATGCTAAGTTTTTTGCAAAAAAATACACAGCAGGTGTAATGGATGCGACTGCACCAGATAAACTTGGAATTGATACAACGTATAAAAATTGGCCAGGGAAAACTCAAATCATCATCCCAATTGATAGAAACATCTTAAAAGATAGTGGGAATGATGTCACAACTGATGAATTAGAAAAAGACGTGAATCGTACGGTAAAGGATAAAGAAAAAGATCCTGCCACCAAACAAAAGATGGAAGACGAAGCCAAAAAAATGGACAAGTTGCAAACCGATAAAATCAAAGAAGAAAAAAAGGTTTTGCAAGATAAAAAGGATGAAGTGTCCAAAGAAGGCAAAGAACTCCAAGACAAAAAAGATTCACTCAAAAAACAAGAACAAGAAGCAGTTGCAAGTCTCAATGAACTGAAAAAAGACCCTGTTAAAAATAAAGCAGAGATTGAGAAAAAAACGGAAGAAGTCAAAAAGATAGAACAAGAGAAAAAGGAAACTGATAAAAAATCAGAAGCAGTCCAGGCCAAAAAAGAAGAGTTAAGCAAAAAAGAAGAACAAATTGCCAAAAAAGAAGAGGCAAGGACTGGAACTACTACTTCAGGTGATGGCGCTAAAAAAGAAGATGCTGTTCAAAAAGTGGAAGCCAAAGTAGAAGAACTAAAAACGGAACTGGCTCAAACAAAAGAAGAACTGAAGAAAAAAGAAGAACAAAGTGATAATGTTGTGAACAACAAAATCCTTTTTATGAAGTTTATCAAATATGATACTGATGGCCATTATTCCAATGAACTTTGGGCCATTGATCCTGCCAAAGATGATGCCTTATTCAAAAGTCCTTACAATAACATTTGTTCTAAGGAATTTAAAGAAATTGCAAACCAAGGTGTACTTGTTTTAGGGTATGACGGAGAAAAAATTGAAACTCGTAAACACAAACTGGTTTTACTTGATCCAGACAAATTGGGTGTGAAAAAAACAAGTGAATCAGCAGATATTTTCTGGCGGACTCCAATGATCAACCGCGAAGATAAAATCTATGTGATTGAAAAGGTAAAAGACAAATACCATGTGGCTCGTTTCAAATCCGACCTTACCTTTGAAAAAAGGACAGAAGAACCAGTGGAAGAAAACTCTGAACTTACATTCTTTGGCGACAAAATTTATGTAACGGGTAAACCAAAAGAGGGTGAGAAAACAACCATCAAAGTCTTCAAAAAAGAAGACTTAAGTTTACTGAAAACCATTGCTCCTTAAGGAGCGAGTTTCACGCAAAACCATAACTCCTTAAGAAGTGAGTTACCTAAAAAACCATCGTTCCATTGGGACGGTGGTTAAGTACAAAAATCATGTTTTCTCTTTTAGAAGTATTGTGGTTTCTTAACCGAATTTGACTTCCATCGAATTTTCCATTTTTCACTGGTGTGTAAGTGTGGATGGCTCGTTTTCAGGTAAGTTTTTCCGATTTGGTTGGAATTTTTTAATTCCTAATCTTTTAAATACTCAATCCGCTCGCGAATCGCCTCATTTGATGGATTTTTCTTTGCTAAATCTTCTAGAAGTTTGATTGCTTGGGATTTTTTACCCATAATGTCCCAAAGGTCCGAAAGCTCAAGTGCAGGTCTTGGGTCATTTGGAGATTTGGTAAGAAGTCCTAAATAAATTTCTTCTGCTTTTTCTAAATCACCTATGAGTCGTAATGCGGCCGCTTTTCCAAGAAGTGCAAAGTAATCATCACCACTGGCCAGGATTTTGTTAAAACATTCTAGGGCTTTGTCGTAATTGCCAAGACCTCTGAGTGAGTCCGCATAACGGTTGATAATTAGTTTATTTTCAGGATCTGACTCAAGTATTTTTTCCCAATACGTGATCGCAGTTTTAAAATCTTTTTTGCCTCGATACGATTCAGCAAGACCATAAAGTGCAAAAAAGTTTTTGGGATCAAGGTCTTTTGCCCTTTCATAATAAAGTATTGCTTTATCAAAATCTTTGATTTTTCGATAACTGTTTCCGATCTCAGTTAGGATTTTGATATTGTTTGGTTGACTACCAAGAAGTTTTTCCCACCACAAAATTGCATCTGCATACCTTTGGCAAGCAAAGTACAAATGACCAAGCCCAACAATAACGTACTGGTCATTTGGATTAATTTGTAAGGCTTCCATGTAATATACTTCGGATTCTTTAAAGTTTTTTAATTTCCTATGGGCATCTGCCACTCGAGATAGGATACTTGCATCTGTGATTGTTATGTGGTGAAATTCTTCTGCAACTTCAATGATCCGTTTTAAACTATTGAGATCCCGATAGGCATTCATAAGACCCATAAGGGAAAATTTATTTGTGGTATCACCACTCAAACATTTTCGATAGTATTGGATGGCTTGTTCTGGTTGTTTTGTTTTGGCATAATAATCACCAAGTCCAACAAGCCCATAAGTATTAGTAGGGTCTTCATCAAGTAATATGTCTAATCGTTCTTTTGCTTCTTTGAAGCGGCCTTGGTCGAGAAAACGATATGCTTCTTTTGCAAGAGCTTTTATTTTTGTGAATTTTTCATCTTCTTGTGTTTTTTCGATTTCGGCGTTTTCCATATTAGGTTCCAATTTTCAGCATTCCTTTTTAGACAGTAAAAATCGACTCAAAAACGTGAGAACATTGACAACAGGCTCTTTTTTGCAGAAATGACAATAGGGGGGAAACGAATGACATCTACAACCGAAGCGATTACTGGCGGCCGGCTTATGGTCGAATTATTGGAAGAAGCGGGTGTGGAAATTGTCTTTGGATACCCTGGTGGTGCCATTCTCCCTTTTTACGACGAACTCTATCATAGCAAAAAAATCAAACACATCCTTGTACGACACGAACAAGGTGCGATTCACATGGCCGAAGGGTATGCTCGTTCTACAGGTAAGTTAGGTGTTTGTATCGCGACCTCTGGGCCAGGGGCTACGAACTTAATCACTGGTCTAACAGATGCCAAAATGGATTCTGTTCCCATCCTTGCCATCACAGGTCAGGTAGCCACTGATGCTATTGGAACCGATGCTTTCCAAGAAGCAGATATTTTTGGAATTACAATTCCCATCACAAAATACAATGCCCTCATCAAAAGAGCTGATGACCTTGCTCGTCATTTTGAAGAAGCCATCAAAATTGCAATGGGAGGAAGGCCTGGTCCTGTGTTACTTGATTTTCCCAAAGATGTACAATTGGGTAAAACAACAGTTCGTAAAGCATCTTCTTTAAAAATTGCACCTCACCATTATGAAAGACCAAAGGTAAAAGGGGATCCACAAGAATTTGCAGATGCTCTGAACCAAGCCAAACGCCCGTTACTCTATGTAGGTGGTGGTGCGATCAATTCCTTTGCCTCTGCTGAAATCAAAGCTCTTGCTGAAAAAGCAAATGCCCCTGTCACAACAACACTTATGGGACTTGGTGCGTTTCCTGGAACCCATCCACTTTCTGTGGGAATGCTTGGCATGCACGGAACAGCTTACGCCAACAAAGCGGTGTTAGAATGTGATTATATTTTGAATTTGGGAGCTCGGTTTGATGACCGTGTTGCCAAATACCAAGACTTTGCACCGAATGCCGTACGTGCCCATGTCGATATAGATGCTGCTGAATTTAATAAACGAATTAATGTGGATCACATCCTACATGGTGATCTTAAAGATGCCATTCGTGAAATCCTTCCTTTTGTGAAAGGAGGGGACAGAGCTACCTGGATCGAAAACATCCAAAACCTCAAAAAAAACCACCCACTAGATTTTGATAACAGCGGTGATACAATCAAACCCCAAGACTTTTTAAACAGGGTGTATACAAAAACGAAAGGCGAAGCAATTGTTTCTACCGATGTTGGCCAACACCAAATGTGGGCGGCTCAGTATTATTTATTTGATAAACCAAACACTTGGCTTACTTCCGGTGGTCTTGGAACCATGGGGTATGGACTTCCAGCAGCCATCGGCGCTAAGTTTGGAAACCCAGACAAAACTGTGATATGTGTAACAGGAGACGGATCTTTTCAAATGTGTATCCAAGAACTTGCTACTATCGCACAATCGAAGTTAGGTGTTAAAATTTTACTTTTTAATAATAACTTTCTTGGTATGGTCCGCCAATGGCAGGAACTTTTTTATGAAGAAAGATTCAGTGAATCTCAATGGACTTACAATCCAAACTTTGTAAAACTAGCCGAGGCCTATGATATCCCTGCCATGAGGATTGAAAAAAAATCAGACATAGACAAAGGTGTAGAGTTTTTTTTGAAAGATAGTGGTTCGGCTCTCATCGAAGTGATGATCCCTGCAGAAGAAAAAGTATTCCCCATGATCCCGGCTGGAAAATCACAACAAGATCTCATTGAATTCAAAGACTTGGGGAAATTGAAAAAATGAAACATACACTTAGTATTTTAGTCAATAACCATCCAGGTGTGATGAGTCATGTATCTGGTTTATTCACTAGACGTGGGTATAACATTGATTCCATAGCGGTTGGAGTCACAGACAACCAAGAAGTATCTTCTATGACAATTGTCCTGAATGGAGATGATTTTGTGGTGGGTCAGGTGAAAAACCAACTTTTGAAACTCCCTGATGTTTTGAAAGTCCAAGATATGGCTTATGCAAGTTCTGTACAAAGGGAACTTGTGCTTGTATCATTTTCCATTAACGAAAGCAATCGCAGTGAAGCATTGACAATTTGTAATGGATTTGATGTGAAAATCTTGGAAATGACAGAAGATTCTCTTTTGATAGAGTTTTCGGGAAATTCTCGTCAGGTGACCAATATCATTGCCGTATTAAAACCGTTTGGAATCCGAGAGATCTCCCGCACAGGGCAAATTGCCATCGCCTATCGAAACCAAAACGCTGTTTAGAATCCTCTTGACAGAGTCCTAAAAACAGACGATGATTGGGGGGCAAAAAAATTGGCTCCCATGAAACGTTTTCTGATTCTAACCTTTGTATTTTTCCTCGGTTCTTTCCTCTATTCTGATTCCGAACGAAAACCTGTTCCTTTAAAACGAGGGAGTGGGGCAGATGTTTTGTATTTTGATTTTGGAGAAACAGCACCAACTAGTTTTTTCCAATCAGAAAAACTCCAAGAACCCAAACTAGAAGATTTGAAATTGGGGTTTTTAGATGCTGCACCCGGGTATTATTCGGGGCCTGATGGGGGAGAGGTCTACCAATGGGCAAAAAACCATTACCAATGGAAACGAGCAGATGGCAGTGTATTTACTGAATGGCCCACAGGGATCTTTAAATTAGATTTTCCAACAGGGATTGGATTTGTATTTGCTCCTACGCCCAGTTCGTGTAATGGATGTTCACCGACACTTGTATGGAATTATCCAGACAATACCAAAATCACTAAATATTGGATTTCTAACAGAAAAGAATACGATACCACATTCCAAAAACCACTCGAGTTCCAAAACTATTTACTTGTGAATGAATCCCAGTTTGGAAAACCAAAGTTGGAATTGAGTAACTTAGTGTTTTATGGTTCCGAAAAGTGGAGTGAATTTTTACGCGTGTTTGGTGATGAAGTCAAAACCAAAACACTATTTTCCTATTTAAAACAAGAATTTGGATTTGAAAATAGGGGAAAAATTCCTGTTCTACTTTTTGATGAGTATGTTACAGCTAAAGAATATGTTGGTTTTGATCTTCCAGGGGCACTCCCAGGGGAGTTGGGACTTGGTGGAAAGGATGCCATTGTACTTTGTTGTGGCGAACAGATGCCAGAAAAAACAGGGAATCCCAATTTTGATGCCGATTCACTTCGTCGGGTCAATTTTAGTATGGCCATCCAAAAATTAACCAGAAACGCAGAACAAGTTTCCTGTTTAAAAACCATCGCAGAAACGGGCAAGGCACCTAACCAAGAAATTATGGACCCTTGGTTTGAAGAAGGATTCGCGTCTTATATTGAATCTCGCTTTAGCGACCGTAAACGAGTTTGGTTGTATATGGAAACTGAAAAGTTAATCCGTGAAAACAAAGTTCCAAAAAATTTCAAATCCTTGGTTGATGCCAAATACAAGGATAACATTCCCTATCTGATTGGTGCCATCCTTGTAAAACATTTGCATGATGTTTATGGAAAAGACACAATCACATCCTACCAAAAGGAAACTTGTTTGGGACTTGATTCTACACTCGCCTAACAAAAAGTAACGGGTGTGAGTGCTGATACTTTACTGAAAGACAGTACAAAACAATTTGAGACTGATAAAATTGATATCTTAAAAAAAACAAAACCACTTTCCCTTTCTGGATTTACTATAATGACTTCTAAAAATCCAAACGAATTTGATTCCTTTTTAGAAAAGGGATTTTCTATAAAAGAAACAGCAAAAGAGATCAAATCGTATGACGAAATTCCTTCCTTGACACGTGTCTTTTTAGCCAATGTAGAAGATTTTTCTGGTAAACGAGAAGGGGAGTTTTTAGGACCGAAGGGATCATACTTTTTCCTATGGAAAAAAGGAAACTACCGTTGGTATGGGGATGGATGGGAAGCCAATGTTTTCCCTGGGAACCAAATTGTATTTCGAGGATCCAATTACACGATTGTGGAATGGGAGAATGGGAAAAAACAATATGTAGCACCAAATGGAACTTCCGTTGTATTTTCTAACAGGGAATCGGTGTTGTATTCGGATTGATGTGAATTAGATTGGGTTTTTAAAAAAGGAGAATTGATTGGTCAGAAAGATTCTAAACCTCATTCGATTTTAGGTTCAAAACAAATCAATTTTCTTTGGTTAATTTATATTTTTCCAATAAAGAGGAAAATGATTCTTCTGGAAAACGATTTAGAATAAAAGGCATTTTTAAACTCTCATTCATTTGAAATACATTAGAATTCGTTTTTTCCTTAATTCGAACATAATAAGAATGTAACGGTGTACAATTCCAAACTCCTCCAACTTCACCAGTCACTTCATTTTTTACATTTCCAAAATACATAAAACAAAGGACACTGTTGTTTTTAATTTTATAGTTTCCCATAATTAGTTTTTTATTATTAGGATACCAGAGATAGGTTTTGCCATTTGTTTCATTGAATGCAATTTGATTTCCATGAAAATTTGGATCAAAAGTTCTAATCGTTACATTATTGGTTATGCTTTTGATTTCTTCATCAGTAAGACTTTCGAATAAATGGAGATTTTCATCAAAAAATTTTTCATTACTTTGTTTTGTAAGATGAGATTTGCAAGTTGTATGTAATCCGATTGTAAGCAACACAAAAAGAACCAAAAAAGAACTTTTTAATGTATTTCCCATAATTCTTTCCATATACAGTATCATTTAGTGTATAAAGTTATACGGTATAAAATTCCTTGGCAACCAAAGAATTTTCACTCGGATTGAAATTCGTTTTTTTTAAATTTTGTCCTGATGTAGAATCCCATCTTGGAATTGTCTGGAAATTAAAAAAAAACCGATTTGGCATTTGATTACCAAACCGGTTTCTCTTCCCATTGGAAAATGGTAACGAGTTGGTCTAATGACCTTCTAACCAGCGTTCTGCTTCGAGTGCGGCCATACAACCACTACCTGCAGCGGTGATCGCTTGTCTGTACACTTTGTCCTGAACATCACCTGCGGCAAACACACCTTCCACATTGGTTTGGGTCGTTCCCGGTTTTGTGATGATATAACCCGTTTCATCTAAATTCAGTTGGCCCTTGAAAATTTCCGTATTAGGAACGTGGCCGATTGCATAAAAGAGTCCACCCACTTCCAAGTCTTTTTGGGATTTGTCTTTTGTGCTCTCGAGTGTGATTGATGTAAGACCACCAGCACCACCTTTCGCTTCTACAACTGTTTGGTTCCAAAGGATTTCAATTTTTGGGTGTTCCATAGCACGTTTTTGCATGATTTGGGAAGCGCGGAGTTGGTCCCGTCGTACCACAAGATACACTTTGGATGCAAATTTCGTGAGGTGGTTTGCTTCTTCTACTGCTGAGTCTCCACCACCAACCACGGCAAGGGCCTTATTACGGTAAATAGGAAGGGCACCGTCACATACCGCACAAGCGGAAATCCCACGTTGCCAATATACATCTTCCCCTTTGACGAACATACGTTTGGCGGTTGCGCCAGTGGCAATGATAATCGAATCTGCTTTGATTTCTTCGTCATCAGACCAAATGGTAAAAGGTCGTTTTGATAAATCCACTTTTGTGATGGTTTGGGTGTGGATGGTGGTTCCGTATTTTGCCGATTGTTCTCGGAAAAGTTGCGTGAGTTTTGTACCATCGATCCCTTCTGGAAAACCAGGGAAATTTTCCACTTCCGTTGTGGTTGTGAGTTGTCCACCTGCGGCAACTCCACCCGCCATAAATCCTTCATACATCACTGGGTTTAAATTGGCTCTCGCTGCGTAAATGGCTGCTGTGTGTCCAGCTGGTCCTGATCCAATGATGACAACTTTGTGGTTCATAATCTCTCCTAATTTATATCTAGTTCGTTATTCTTTAGACTCGGTCTAAACGATTCTTGCCTATTTTGTTTCACAAGCCCGCACCCACGGTGCGTAGTAAGGGTCCCCTGAAAGTGGACTTTTTTCTAAGCTTTGGAGGTATTCCTTTTGTTTTACCCCTCTTGTAAGACAGAGATAGGTGGCTTCAAAAAATTCCAAGGTTTCTTTTTTCCCTTGGAAGCGAATTTCCTCTAAAATTTCCAATGCTTCTTTTTCGTATCCTGTGGTAAGATAGAGGCGGAAGAGTTCTCTTTGTACTTCTGTGTCGTCTTTTTTTTGTTTGTGGTATTTTTCCAAATAAAAGATGGCGGTGGCAATGGATTCAACATTGTCAGCAAGGAGGAGTCCCATTCGTTTGAGGACGGGATCGTATTCAGGATTTTCCCGGAGCGAAAGTTCGTAATAATAGAGGGCTTTTGTTTTTTCTCCGACCAATTCCCATTTTTTCCCTTCTTCAAAAAGTGTTCGTTCTTTTCGGCCGCAATTAACGACTAACAGGATAGAAAGGATGAGTAAAAAAAAGGGAGTGATTCGGTAAGGCACATCTCCTTTTTTCCTGACATAGCCAATTGTGGCAAAAAAAATAATAAGTCTCTTTAAGCTTTTTGTCCGACTCTTTAAGTAACATAAGAGAGTAAAGATGGGTTCCAAATTGCCAGTTTCTCAAAATCAGCTTTTACAAACATTCCAAGAGTACCTGTCCGTAGAAAAAGGACTGAGCGATAATTCGATTTATTCCTACGGATACGATCTAAACAAGTTCGCCATCTTTTTGGAAAAAGAACATATCAACTTTTTAGAAGTAAAAGCAAACGACATCATGCGTTTTCTCGAAGAAGAAAGAGAACGTAAAATCTCAGCAAAAACTCTTGCAAGAGAAGTTGTGGCAATCCGTCAGTTTTATAAATACTTACGTGATGAAAAACGTCTCGATTCCAATCCAACAGAAAAAATTGAAACTCCTGAAGTAGCAAGGACTATTCCTGATTACCTCACACAAGCGGAAATTGAGGAACTCTTTCGAAATATCAAAGAGGACAATTTATACGAACTTCGTGATAAATGTATCTTTGAATTACTTTACTCTTCTGGACTTCGGATTTCAGAGGCATGTAATTTAAAAATGTCTGATATAGATATGGAAAATATGACCATCACTGTGGAAGGTAAAGGGGGAAGACAACGCCTCGTTCCTTTTGGTGAGAAGTCTTTGGAAATCCTCAAACGTTACCTAGTAGAAAGCCGCACCGAAATTCTCAAAAAAAGAACCTGTGACTTTGTGTTTGTTTCCAAAAAAGGTTCGTATATCAATCGTAAGTCGGTTTGGAGACTACTAAACCACTACATCAAACGTACTAAAATCAAGAAAAAAGTCACTCCTCATACACTTCGTCACTCGTTTGCGACACACCTTCTTGAAAACCACGCGGACCTTAAATCCGTGCAAGAGTTACTTGGCCATATCGATATTTCTACCACACAGATTTATACACACATGGCAAATAAAACTCTAAAGGAAGTTCATAAGAAATTCCATCCGAGAGGATAATGTCGAACCCCACGAAACATGCGGACTACGGAAAAGTAGTCCGTATCCAAATTCCTTCCAACCCCCGTTTTGTTTCTCACACTCGTAACTATTTTTTCAATTTATGTTTAGAACATGGATTTTCTCTTTTTGATTCCATGGATTTAAAATTGGTGATTGGGGAAGCCATCACCAATATCATTCGTCACGCTTATTCAAGTCGCCTAGACAAACCCATTTTCATTGAAATCCAATTTGATAAAGACAGAGTGGAAATCAAACTCAGAGATTACGGTAAAAAAGTAGAACCCAAAGATTTACGAAGTTTTGATGTGAGTGATTACAGAGAACACGGAATAGGACTTTTTATGATCCGAGAGCTCACTGATTATTATTTTTTAGACCAATCCTTTGAGGTTGGAAACCAGATGGTCCTCATCAAAAGAAAGTAACCTCCATTTTTCTCGACAAAGGTTTCCCATTTGGAATTTTATCCTTATGGAAACAATTCACGCAACCACCATCCTCTCCGTCCGTAAAAACGGAAAAATCGCAGTAGGAGGAGATGGCCAAGTTTCGATGGGAAATACCGTTATGAAACATACGGCCAAAAAAGTCCGCCGCCTTTACAATGGTAAGGTGATCGCTGGCTTTGCGGGAAGTGCGGCCGATGCCTTCACACTTTTTGAACTCTTTGAAAAAAAATTAATCGAACATGGTGGGTCAGTTTCTCGTGCTGCGGTGGAGCTCGCACGGGAATGGAGGATGGACCGAATGTTACGTAGACTTGAAGCACTCCTCATTGTCTGTGATGCCAATGAATCTTTTCTCATTTCAGGAACGGGAGATGTGATCTCACCGGATGATGGAGTACTTGCGATTGGTTCTGGTGGTAATTTTGCCCTCAGTGCCGCAAGAGCACTCGTTGAGAACACAGACTTAGATCCAAAAGAAATCATTACAAGAGCCATGAAAATAACCGCTGATATTTGTATTTATACAAACCACAATTTAGTGATCGAGGAATTATAATATGACAATCAAAACCATTTTAGCAGAAGTGGCTAACGAAAGTGACAACACAGAAGAACTCACTCCGCGCCAAATCGTAGAACGTCTGGATGAACACATCATCGGCCAAACAAAGGCAAAACGAGCGGTGGCAGTGGCACTTCGTAATCGTTCCAGAAGGCGTAAACTGGATGAATCCTTACGGGAAGAAATATATCCCAAAAACATCATTATGATTGGGCCAACAGGAGTTGGGAAAACCGAAATAGCTCGTCGTCTGTCTAAGTTATGTGGTGCACCTTTCCTTAAAGTGGAAGCCACGAAATACACAGAAGTGGGGTATGTAGGTCGGGATGTGGAATCTATGATACGTGATTTGGCTATGGGTGCATTGAATCTTGTGAAAGCGGAATTTCGAGACCGTGTGAAAGACAAAGCGGCAGAAAAAGCCGAAGAAATCATATTAGATGCCATCCTTCCTCCTATTTTTCATAAAAAAGAATCTGAGTTAAATCCAGAAGAAAAAGAACGTTTTGAAAGTTACAAAGAATCCAGAGAAAAGTTTCGAGAGAAACTACGAAAGGGCATTCTTAATGAACAAGAAATTGAAATTGATATTCCGAAACAATCTCCTCAATCAGGGATGCCCATGTTACAGGTATTTGGTGCTGGAAATATGGAAGAGATGGACAACCAAATCCAAAATCTACTTGGCGATTTGATGCCAAAAAAATCAGGCAAACGAAAAGCAAAAATTTCAGATGCACAAAAGATTTTACTCGATGCGGAAGCGGAAAAACTAATTGATTCGGATAAAATCCAATCAGAAGCAGTGCGCCGCGTGGAAGAGATGGGAATTATTTTTCTGGATGAAATTGATAAAATTGCTGGAAGAGAAGGCCGCCAAGGGGCTGATGTTTCGAGAGAAGGGGTACAACGTGATTTACTTCCGATTGTGGAAGGTTCAACAGTGAATACAAAACTTGGTCCTATCAAAACGGATCATATTTTGTTTATTGCCGCAGGTGCATTCCACATGACAAAACCATCGGACCTCATCCCTGAGTTACAAGGAAGGTTTCCGATACGTGTGGAATTGGAAACATTGACAGAAGGTGATTTTATCAAAATTCTCACAACTCCCAAGTCTTCCCTCACCAAACAATACGAAGCCCTTCTTGCCACAGAAGGTGTGAAGATTGAATATACAAAAGATGGGATTGCGGAAATCGCCAAACTTGCGTTCCAGATGAATGAAAAAAACGAAAACATTGGAGCAAGAAGGCTCAATACCATCATGGAAAAATTATTGGAAGACACAAGTTTTGAAGCTCCCGATTTACCAGAGGACAAAAAACATGTGGTCATCAATGAAGAATACGTTTCGAATAAACTAAAAGGAATCATTGAGGACAAAGACCTCAGTCGATTTATTCTGTAACAAGTGTTACCCGTTCGAAACCTCGAACGGAATTCCCAACAAGGATGGTTTCCGCCATTAGGAAGTCATCTTTGGATGTGGGTTTTTCTTTTACCCAACCTTTCCTGATTAAAGATTCTCGGAATACTCCAGGTAAACCCCCTGTTTCTAAGGACGGGGTATACCACTTTCCCTTTTCTTTGTAAAAAAGATTGCGGATAGTCGTTTCCAAAACGTTTCCGACTTTGTCCCATAATATACAATCATCCACGCCATATCCTTTGCAAACTTCCGTTAGATGGTTGTACACATTTCTGTTCGTAGTTTTGTGGTATAAAAATATATTGTCTGAATTGATTGGTTCTTTGGCAAATCCCAACCGAATGGTAGGTCGGATTGAACGTTTTGGAAGGGCAGTAGACTCCCATTGGAAACTACCTCCTTCTTGGAGTAGGAGTCGAATCCTAAATTTCCCATCAACCCTGTTTTGAATTTCTTGGAACGTATCCTCTAACTTTGATTTTGAAAATGAAAATCCAAACCGTTTTGCAGTAGTTTCCATTCGTTTTCCATGGAGTTCTTTTAAAAAAATCCTTCCCTTTGAAACTTTAAGAGTCTCTAAAATTTCGAATGTAGGTGGGACGGGACTTGTGATTACCGTAAGTTTGGAAAGGCATTCTTCATATTCTTCCTTTGGTTTGGAAAGTACAGTCACACCACTTCCTATTCCATAAATGGCTTTATGAGTTTTGTCTTCAGAATCTATAAATAAGGTGCGGATTGTAACACTTGCACGAATCCAAGGGATCTTGTTTTTTTCTTCAGAGGTAAAAAAGGCACCTGTATAAGTGCCCCTGTTTGTTGTTTCTAAGGTACGTAAAAGTTCATAGGAATTTCGTTTCGGAGCACCGATCACTGATCCAGAAGGGAACAAAGCAGAAAGTATGGTGTTCCAGGTAAAGGATTCTTCAAGTGTTGCCGTTACTTTTGATACCATTTGCCAAACCGTATTCAATCCTCGGATTGAAAAAAGTTCTTCCACTTCAACTGTTCCTTGTTTGGCGATTCTACCCAAATCATTCCGATACAAATCCGTTATCATTACATTTTCAGCTCTTTCCTTTTCCGATGTTTGAAGGTGTAAAAAATTTTCTTGGTCGCTTTTTTTTGTATTCCCTCGGAGAATAGTCCCTTTCATCGGTTCTGTTGTAATCTTATCTCCATTCACTTCAAAAAAAAGTTCGGGAGAAAGTGATAAAATTGTTCTGGAATTTCTTATTATAGGATAGTAAACGGAATATTTCGTTTTTTGTTTTGCCTTGAGACTTTGGTAAATTAAAAATAGATCTCCGTTTAATTTTAGTTCTACTGGGAAACAGAAATTTAATTCATAACTTTCCCCAAGAGTTAAATATTCAATTGTTTTGTTCCATTTTTTTGTATATTCATCCTGTGATAATTTTGGAATGATATCAGAGATCGAAAATGATGGAAAAGATTGTGGATCTGGATTTTTGTATTTTGTCCTTGTTTTGTTTTGGAAAATTGTAATATCAAGGAGTGGTGTGCCTTCTTCTAAGGGACAAGTTTCAATATTTAATCCTTCTATAAATTGGTAACCTAACTCGTAATAAAGAACACCACATGGGTATAGCCCTTTTTTTCTTTCTTCGTCAAGTCGGTCAAAGATGGATTTGATTTGGAAGTTTAGGTTTTGGTTTTTCCAAAAACTCAGCTTAATTTCTTCAACTGGTTCAAAATAATGATCCGAAATTGTATAACCAGGTTCTGTAAGTGTATCTTCGAAGAGTAGGCCACCTAATCTTCGATAGTTCTCTTCGAAGGATACAAAGGGGATAGATTCGATAAAATTCAAAACTCCATTTTTTGTAGGGCTTCTAATGGATAGTTCAGATACACAGTTGTTGTCTTTTTGCTTGTTTGGATATCAAAACATTCCAAGGGATCAAGTCCCAAATTATAAAAACCCTCATCAATCATAGCAATTCCAAAACCAGCACTTTCTTTTTCATCCAAAAAATCCGGGCGAAAAAATTCAGCACTGTTCCCTTGTTTTGCTAGTTCTGCATGGCGTTCCCTGCTTTTTCGAATCCGGTTCAAATCCATTCCCATGATAGGTGAATCGTTTCGAATCCGAATGTAAACAGAGGTAGGACGAATTTCAATTTTCATCGAAATTTTTAGATCATACTTTTTTACTTTTTCTCTAACTATAGTTAGGAAGTCTTTTTCATCCTCAGACAAATTTTGTTTTTTGGTTCTTTTTTTGTCTGAGAGAGTGAGGATTTTTTGTACCACTTTTTTGATTTTATCGGGCACAATGTAACGTTGCATTGCATCACGGAGTGGTTCCGTTTCTAAAATGATATCGAGTAACTCTTCGGCTTCTTCTTCAGGAGTTTGTCCTTGGGCTTTGAGTTTGTTTAAGAGTTCATCTTGGAAAATGACAAATCGAGTGTTGGCTTTTACCGCATTGAGTAGAGCTTCCATAAGTCCACTAAAGAGATGAAAGGATGTGAGAGGGTTTGCACCCACGCGGTTTAAAATCCCTTGGACGACTTCATTTACGATGTCTCGTGTTGATTTTGTCAGACCTTTTAGTTCAAAATGGAAATAATCCTTTTCGATGAGGTGGTCTAAGTTTTGAAGGATTTCGGTGCCTTTGTATTTGATTTTCTCGTTTGCCATTGAGGTTCGCTAAACTTTTATGTTAAAAAAACGGGAAAACAAGGTTTTGTAAACCAGTTTTCCTACCGAGTGAGCAGGTTTGTTTGTTTATGAAAGAATTCCTTCTAAAAACTCCTGATTTAGGTGATACAGAAAAAATCGAACTTGTACGTTGGCTTTGTAAAGAAGGGCAAACAGTGAAAGAAGGGGACGAAGTGATCGAACTTGTCACGGATAAAGCTGCTTTTCCCGTGGAATCTCCTTATTCTGGTACATTGAAAAAAATCATAATGGAAGCAGGATCGGTAGTGAAAAAAGGAGATGTCCTTGGAATCATGGATATTAACGAATGAAAATCCTTCATATCTCCGATTTACATTTTCCGAAAAAACTCTCTTTGTTTTCACTTCGTGGAAAAGCCATTGTCGGATACCTCAATTACCATGTGAGGAGAAGGACAAAACACCCCGTAGTTTTAATAGCTGCCATGGTAGACACCATCAAAAGTTTAGAATATGATGCTCTTGTAATTTCTGGTGACCTAACGAATGTTTCACATCCAAGTGAATTCCAAAATGCAAAAGACGTTTTAAAACCGATCCTTACGGACAAAACGTTCCTCATTCCAGGAAACCACGACAGATACCAAAAACGTGCCATGGGACCAAATCCTCTATTCGAAAACGCATTTGCAGAATGGATGGGAGATTCGTTGAGTCCCAATCATTATTTACGAACCAAACGGATTGCAGGAAAACTCTTTGTGGGTTGGGATTCCAATTTAGCCATTCCGAGGATCACAGCCAATGGGTATGTGGCAAAAGAAGTAGTGGAAAAAACTGTGAAGATCTCAGAAGAACCTTACGTTCTTGTAGGCCACCACCCCCTTTGGAATCCCAATTCAGAAATAGAGTCTTCTTCCCACAGAATGTCAAACCGTAAGGAAGTGGTGGAAGGATTACTTACCAACCCTCCCGAATTGTATTTACATGGACATACCCATACCAATTGGGTGAAACTCCCTGGCAAAGAAACTCCCTTCACAATTGTAAACTCAGCATCGAGTACAAGACTTTCCGATTCCAAACATGAGTGTGGATTCCATTTGATTGAACTGGGAAAACAAACTCACTACCGTCGTTTTATATATTCAGAAAACAAATTTACAGAGACAAATCCCATTCTTTACGAAGAAACAGAGGGAGTTGTTTAAAGGACAAACCATGGCTAATGATAAAATTGATTTAACAACCATCCAACGGCAACTCATGCAAGTGAAACATCCGGAACTCAAAAAAGACATTGTGAGTCTCGGTATGGTGGCAGGTGTTACTCCCAATGATGAAGGAATCGAAATCTTAATCAAAACTCCCAATGCAGACCGTCGATTGCAAATTGGCCTCGAAGCACAAACAAGACAGTTGATTTCAAAAATTGAAGGTGCTGGAAAAGTTAAAATTAAGTTTGAAGTGGACCAAAACCTAAAGATGGAAGACGGAAACCGAATCTTCGGTGTAAAAAAAGTCATCGCTGTGGGTTCTGGAAAAGGGGGAGTGGGAAAATCCACTGTCACTGCAAATTTGGCAAGTACCTTAGCACGTAACGGTAAAAAGGTGGGAATTTTAGATGCTGACATTTATGGACCATCTCTTGGGAAAATGTTTGGGATCAATGGCCGAGTGGCATTAAAATCCGAAGAAGATAAAATTTATCCCATTGAAAAACATGGAATCAAACTCATTTCCTTTTCCTTTCTTGTCACTGAAGACCAACCAGTTGTTTGGCGAGGACCTATGCTTGGAAAGGCCATTGAACAGTTCTTATACGATGTTGTATGGGGAGAATTAGATTATCTTTTTATCGATCTACCTCCTGGTACTGGCGACGTCCAGTTATCCCTTGCCCAACTCATTGACCTAGACGGAGCAGTGATTGTCACAACTCCGCAAGAAGTGGCTGTCCTCGATGCAGGCCGTGCTGCTGCCATGTTCAAACAAGTAAAAGTACCAATCCTTGGGATCGTGGAAAACATGTCTGGGTTTGCTTGTCCCAAATGTGGCCACGTAACGGATGTATTTTCCAAAGGGGGAGGGGAGAAACTCTCCAAACAAGTGGGGGTTCCTGAACTGGGTGCGGTTCCTCTCACACTCGATGTGATGAGTTCTGGTGAATCGGGAAAACCTGCTCTACTTGACGCAAAAGACTCACCTCTGCAAGAGGCGTATTTTAAGATTGCGAAGAATTTAGAAGAACAAATTGCGAATTGGGAAGATTAAAAATCACTTGTGCCTTCCTGCACATTTCTTAGTCTAAAGGATACACTATGAATTTTGAACGCGGTTCCAAACCAAATCCAACCGGGAATTTAATCGCATACTGCCATGTATTCGGAGAAAATCCGATTGCACCAGGTGGGAAAATCATAGCCTCCAATGTGGTGGTGAGTTTCTTAAAAATTGGAGACAATTACCCTGTTGTGACCTTTCCACCTGTCGCACTACCTTCCAAAGAGGAGCTCATGAAGATCCTCTCGGACAATATCCATTTGTATGATGTGGTGCAACTTCCTGATTTCCAAATGCCAGATAACAAAGATTTGGCAAACCAATACATCCAAGAACGAATGGAACAGTTTAATTCCATGGTGATGCGGTATGTCGAATTCTGTAAGGCAAAAGAAAAGAAAACTCAGACCACAAATCTCAGTGACCAACTGGATCCAGCAAGTGAACCCCTCGAAACCTTAGCCAATCTTTCGATTGAGTTTCGAAACACATCTGGGATTGCCAGAGAAGCCACAAGGCTTAAGATGGAACGAATTGTGGACTACTTCCATACGAACCATCCAACACTCGACATTGATAATTTCAAAAAAGCTCTTTCTGTTCCAGGAAAGGTAGGGGATGAACTGGTTGGTCTTTACATCCAAAAGTTCAATGCCATCCAAATCGAAAATTATGAAACGGCTTCTGATCTGAGAAAACGCATTTTAGAAATCGAATCTACAGCCAACTAATTAGGCGAAAGGTTAAAGTACAGATTCCATCGGAACGAATCAAAACCCTTCTTACAGGAAGGGTTGTTTTTTTAGGTATCGATTCTTAACCTGATACAATTCTCAAATCCGTAAGGCATCACCACAAAACCATTCCAATTCCCAACCTAAGAGTAACACCGTCATGCCCCTTTCGTTCCCAGTTTCCCCTGAAAAAAATGCCTCTCTGAAAAAGAGGATGGAGGCTCTTGGCATTCGCGAATCTGATTTCAAAGAACAATTTGTGAAAGCAAGTGGGAAAGGGGGCCAAAACGTAAATAAGGTGGCGACAGCTGTTGTATTACTTCATATCCCTTCGGGCAAACAAGTGAAATGTTCTATTTACCGCACCCAAGGACTCAATCGTTATAAAGCTCGTGACCTACTTTGTTTGGAAATAGAGAGAGAATTGGAACCTTCCAAGTCCGAATCTTCTATTCAAAAACTTCGTAAGAAAAAACAAAACAAATACAATAAGGCCCTAAAAAAGAAATTGGAGAAAGAAAAATTAGAAGGGAACAATCCTATCTAAATCGAATCTTCATTTTTATCCTTACTTTGTTTTCAATTTCCTTCAGTTGACAGTGATTGCCTTACAACCTGCTAATCAGTTTGTTTTTGGAACAGTTGGTTATCAATGTGGTGGATCAAATGCAAGTCAATGGAGTACGAATTCCATGTCCCATGATGGTTATCCAGGGTTTCGAACAGATCAACTAGTACCAATAGCCTCCTTACCGAGTATAGCTGACATCACTTTAGTACATGCAGGAACAAACGATTTTATTCAAGGTAAGACTGTTGACATGGCAACAGTTGGCTTGACAAACATTATACAAAACTTAATAACACAAAATCCCTCAACAACTATTTACGTGGCACAAATTATACGTTACATGAAACCGGCTTCCACATGCACTTCCTGTAAAGATTATTCCGTTTTGAATCCAATCGTTGAACAATATAACCAATGGATTTCGAACCAATTGACAAAAACAATAAATGTTTTTCCTAATCAAATTGTGATTGTTGATATGTATGATGCACTTACGTCTTCATCAGATTATTCATTTGATGGTGTCCATCCAAGTTCTGCTGGTTATCAAAAAATGGCTTGTTCTTGGGTTCGTGCAATTAAGAAAATGCCTTCTATGCCAGGTAACCCTTGTTCCGATCTTACCTTGGGGGAAACGAAAAGTTTATCCACTCCATTAAATTCAGATGTGGAAAAATCATTACCTCAACCAGAACAAATCCAACAAATCATGCAAGGAAAGTACAAAGGATTGTAATATAATCGATTTCCTTCGATTTGAATTTAATACAAAAAAAGCCTAAGCAGAATCCCACTTAGGCTTTTTAAATGAACAGATTGTTCTGAAGAGAATAGGGAAAATGATTTACATCATGCCGCCCATTCCTCCCATACCACCCATTCCTCCCATGCCGCCCATTCCAGCACCAGAAGCATCTTTCGGCTCAGGTTTGTCTGTAATGGTCACTTCAGTGGTGAGGATCATCGCACCAATAGAAGCTGCATTTTGAAGGGCAGAACGAACTACTTTCGCAGGGTCAACCACACCAGCTTTGATAAGGTCTTCCCAAACCATAGTAAGTGCATTGAATCCTTCGTTTCCTTTTTTCGCACGAGCTTGTTCCACAATCACAGATCCTTCAAGACCTGCATTGGAAGTAATCATACGAATAGGCTCTTCTAATGCGCGTAAGATGATGTTTGCACCAGTTTGTTCGTCACCAACAAGTTTGAGTGCTTTCACAGACTCTTGTGCACGAAGTAGTGTGAGTCCACCACCAGGAACAATTCCTTCTTCCACGGCAGCGCGAGTTGCAGAAAGAGCATCTTCTACACGAGCTTTTTTCTCTTTCATTTCTACTTCAGTTGCAGCACCGACGTGAATCACAGCAACACCACCAGCAAGTTTTGCAAGGCGTTCTTGGAGTTTTTCACGATCGTAATCAGAAGTTGTGTCTTCGATTTGTTTTTTGATTTGGTTCACGCGGCCTTGGATGTCTTTAGAAGCACCAGCACCTTCGATGATGGTTGTGTTTTCTTTGTCCACGACCACTTTTTTCGCACGACCGAGCATCTTTACATCAGCGTTTTCGAGTTTCATTCCGAGGTCTTCAGAAATCACTTGTCCACCAGTGAGGATTGCGATGTCTTCGAGCATTGCTTTTCTTCTGTCACCAAACCCTGGAGCTTTTACAGCCACACATTGGATGGTTTTGCGAAGTGTGTTTACCACGATTGTTGCAAGGGCTTCGCCTTCTACTTCTTCAGCGATGATGACGAGTGGTCTACCCGCTTGTGCAATTTTTTCAAGCACAGGGAGAAGGTCTTTCATCGAAGATATTTTTTTGTCGTAAATTAAGATGAATGGATCGTTAAAAGTTGCGATCATTGCTTCTGGATCTGTTACCATGTAAGGTGATACGTATCCACGATCAAATTGCATTCCCTCTACGATATCAAGAGTGGTTTCAATTGATTTAGCTTCATCAACAGTGATCACACCTTCTTTACCTACTTTGTCAAAAGCTTGAGCAATGAGGTTACCGATTTCTGGATCATTGTTCGCAGAGATTGTTGCAACGTTTGCATATTCTGCTTTGCTATTGATTTTAATTGCGTGTTTCTTGATTTCTTCTACAGCAGCAACAACAGCTTTGTCGATCCCGTGTTTAAGAGCCATTGGGTTTGCACCCGCAGTAACGTTTTTCAAACCTTCATTGATGATGGCTTGTGCAAGGATGGTTGCAGTAGTTGTTCCGTCTCCAGCAATGTCGTTCGTTTTGGTAGAAACTTCTTTCACCATTTGAGCGCCCATGTTTTCGATTGCATCTTCTAGTTCGATTTCTTTCGCAACCGTTACACCGTCCTTAGTGATCGTAGGAGATCCAAATTTTTTGTCGATGACTACGTTACGACCTTTTGGTCCAAGAGTCACCTTGACTGCGTTAGCTAGTTTGTTTACTCCGCTAAGAAGTTTTCTACGAGCTGTTTCATCAAATTCTATTGTTTTAGCCATGATTGTTTCTTTCCTTTTAGATTTAGTTTGTCACAACACCGAGGATGTCGCTTTCACGGATGATGAGTAAATCTTTTCCGCCTTGTTTGATTTCTGTTCCGGAATACTTTCCGTAGAGAACTGTGTCTCCGACCTTTACTTCTAAAGGAACGAGTTTTCCGTCTTCATAACGGCCTTGTCCCACAGCGATGACTTTGCCTTCTTGTGGTTTTTCTTTCGCAGTGTCCGGTACGATGATGGATCCGATTTTTTCTTCCGACTCATTCTTTGGCTCTACGACTACTCGGTCGCCTAAAGGTTTGATTGATGCCATGAGTGACTCCTTGTATGCAATCTACTTATTAATACTAAGTTTAGCACCTTTCTAAAAAGAGTGCTAAACTCCAGTACCATAGAATGTTTGTAGGAGAAAGAGGTCAAGCACTTTCAAGTGAAGAGTGCTAAAAAAGGTTTAAAATCCAAATAACCCTGTTTTTTTCCGTTTGGAACCTCGTTTGGGAGTGACCCCGAGCATTCCGAGAAGTCCCCTTGTGACTTCTTTGGCGACAGTCCTACCCACTTCTCTGGCGAGTGGGTTTTTCGAAAGGGTTTCCACAAAACTAGGGCCTTCTTTTTCCTGCGCTCGTTTGGATTTGGGTTTTTTCGTTCCCGATTCTTCTTCAGCACCTTCGGTTTCTTCGGCGATGGTTTCCATTTTTTTTGTCAGCATCTCGTGTGCACTTTCGCGGTCGAGAGTGGTTTCGTATTTTTTCACTAGATCCGAACTTCCAATCAAATCCTCTAGTTCTTTCTCAGTGAGGGTTCCCATCCGAGACTTAGGTGGGGAGAGAAGGGTATGCACAAGGGGAGTGGGGGAACCTTTTGTACTCAGCGCTGTGATAAACGCCTCTCCAATCCCCAGTTCCGTAATCACTTCTTTTGTGTCATAAAAATCTGTTTCGGGATAATTTTCGGAAGCAGTTTTAATCGCTTTACGATCGTTTGCTGTAAAGGCACGAAGGGCATGTTGTACTTTGAGACCCAGTTGGCCTAAAATTTCTTTTGGTAGATCCGTTGGAGATTGAGTACAGAAAATAATTCCAACTCCTTTGGAGCGGATGAGGCGCACCATGGTTTCCAGTTGTTTTAATAAATCACTCGATGCTTCATCAAACACCAAATGTGCTTCATCAATGAATAAAACTAATTTCGGTTTTTCTAAATCACCTTCCTCAGGAAAGTTTGCATAAATTTCTGTGAGAAGGGATAACATAAAGGTAGAAAAAAGACGAGGTTTCGTTTGGATGTCAGTGAGTCGGACAATCGAGATTTTTCCTTTTTTTGACTCGGTTTTCAAAAGGTCTTCTACATCAAAAGAGGGTTCTCCAAAAAAATCTTCTCCCCCTTGGCTTTCTAAATCCATTAACTTACGTAAGATGATAGAAACACTTTGGGAGGAAACGGTGCCGTATTCTTTTTCTAATTCTTTTTTCCCTTCGTCATTGATGTATTGTAAGGCTTTTTTAAAATCTTTAAGGTCAAGAACAGGTAAACCCAAATCATCACAGTATTTGAATACTAACGATACCACACTGCTTTGTGTTTCATTCAGTTCTAAAATCCTGGAAAGTAAGATAGGACCAAATTCGGCCACCGTAGCCCGAAGTCTCACCCCAGGTTCTTTGGAAATGGATAAAAATTCCACTGGGTAGGCACTCGGTTTCCAATCCACACCCAATAATTTTATACGTTCTTTGATTTTATCGTTTCCTTCCCCTTCCGCACTTAGGCCAGATAGGTCCCCTTTGATGTCCATAAGCACCACTGGAACTCCCTCTTCGGAAAGTGCTTCTGTGAGGAGTTGTAAGGTTTTGGTTTTCCCTGTTCCTGTGGCTCCTGCGATGAGACCATGCCGATTCAGGGTAGAAAGAGGGATTTGGACTTTGGCTTCTGGGAAGGTCTCCCCATCAAATTTCCCACATCCAAGGAATAGGGAACCTTCACTTGGATACCCTTCCTCGATTTTTTTTGTAAATGCTTCAGATTGTTTGGCCATTCGTTCCCTCGAAAATCCACTAGTTCGTTTCATTTCATAACCAAGTCAATGTTTTCTATTAGGGTTCCTTTTGGATCCGAGGAATTCGAATCAATTCTTGCCACAAATTTCTCGTAGAACTCCTAATAAGATTTGAGTTTTTCCAAAATCGTTTTAAGTTTTGGATGTGGAACGGATTCTCACTTCAAAATCAATTTCTTATCTCTTTGTATTTTCCCTCTTGTTTCCCTTGGCCCATTGTAACCGAGGAATTCCCTCCCTGACTCCTGCCAAATCCATTCAAAATGGAGTTTTGGACCTTTCCAAAGAAGACTTAAAAACATTAGATCCATTCCCCTTAGCGGGAGACTGGCAAGCTTTTCCTGGTGAGTTACCAGAAACAGAAGCTGAATTTAAGGCACTCGACCAAAAAACACCTGTTTTACTGGCTATCCCAGGTTATTGGGTAAACCAAAACCTCCCAGCACATGGATTTGTTACTTACCGCTTGAAATTACAAGTGAAAGAACCAATGAATTTGATGTTGTACCTTCGGGAAGCATCGTCTGCCTATCGAATGTACTATTATAACCCGGAGAGGGGGCTTGTTTTATTAGGTTCTGCCGGTAAAGTTTCCAAATCAAAAGAAGATTCCATTGGGTATTACTTAGAAACGGGAAGGTCATTTCGTGCTACAAACGAAACAATACTATATCTACAGATTTCTAATTATTTGTACTCACGAGGTGGTCCGTATTACTCACCTATCCTCGGTGAAGTGGGAAAAATGATTTTGTATTTAAGGTTCAAAGAGCGGAAAAAATCGTTTTTCTTTGGCGTCTTTTTGGTGTTAGCAATCACCCATCTATTTTTATACATCCATCGTAGAAAAGATAAATCACCATTATGGTTTTCCTTACTTTGTTTTTCCTGGCTTGTTCGAATTTTACTATTCGAAAGGGTTTCGAGAGATTGGTTTGTTGGTAGTGACTTTTTGGAAATGTTACAAATTAGGTTAGAATACCTAGCTTTTTGTGGGATCCAAATTTTCAGTTTACTTTTCTTTTTCCATGTCCAACCACATTTTGTTCCAAAAAAATTCAAACGAATATTGATTGTACCCATACTTCTTGAGGTTCTTATCATACTCACAACACCTTACGCCATTTATACGAAGTTGCTTGTGTTTAGCCAAGTGTATATGATTGTGATTTTACTCCTTGCGCTTGTGGCATCCGTTCGTTCCACTTTGGTTCGTGAATCTCGTTATATTGGTGCCTTCATTTTGTTCGGAACTCTTGTAATATTATCTGCAACCATTTATGATTCTCTAGTTTTTTTCAAACGATGGGACTTACCTCTGATCACTGACCTTGGGTTTGCCATTTTTTGTATGTGCCTTGCCATTGTGATTTCCAAACAAAACGCACATACTTGGGAAACTGCAGAGTATCTCACACTCAATTTACGAAAAGAAGTCGAATGGAAGACCCTAGAACTCAAAAAAGAAAAAGACAAAGCAGAAAAAACAGGTGAGTTAAAGGATAAATTTATCTCCATTGTTTCTCATGACATTCGGTCTCCACTTTTTGGAATTTCTTCTGTTGTTAATTTACTCACAGAATCACCACCATCGTTATCCCCTGAAAGAGCAAAGCAGGTTTTAGGGGAAGCATCTACAGGACTTAAAAACATTTTGAGTATGGTAGAAGAACTCATCAAATACTCAAGATTCCAAAATGCGGCTGTTTTCCCTGACTACCAACTCTTTGATTTCCGCCAAATCACAGACCAACTCATTGAACGTGTCCAGGAAATGGCAAAACCAAAAAACATCACAGTCATCACAAATATGGATGATTCATCGATTGGGATTGGTGATCCAAATCTCATTGAACATTTGATTTGGAACCTTCTCACCAATGCTGTCAAATTCACTAAAGAATCAGGAAGTGTGGAAATTTCCCTCACGGAATCTAATAAACATTGGAGTTTAAAAGTAACAGATACAGGCATTGGGATGCCTAAATATTGGACAGAACATGTGTTAGAGGAAGGTTTCCTTTTTGTTCGCAAAGGCACAGCAGATGAAATGGGAGCTGGAGTAGGCCTTGCGTTTTGTCGGGAAGTTGCAGAACGCCATGGAGCTAAATTGTTTGTCCAATCAGAAGAGGAAAAGGGAACATCCTTTGAATTCCTCCTTCCCAATTATGAAAAAATTGTCCTGATTTTGGATGATAACCCTGGGTATAGAAAACAAATCAGAAAGGTATTAAAAGACCTACCTTGTATTATATGGGAAGAAGAATACCCTGACCATGCTTTGTATTCTGTATCTCGATTAAAACCAGACCTAATCATCGTAGACTTTTCGATGCCAGATAAAACGGGGATCGATTTTTTACGAGACTTGTATGCAATATCAGAAATGGAAGAAATTCGTTCCTTACTTGTGTCAAGTTCCCATACAGATCCAAATACTGGTACTAAATTAGAAGCAGAAGTGATTGCACTAGGAGGAGATGCGTTTTTAACCAAAACATCTCCTGATACAAAGATGGTCGAGATCGTAAAACGACTCCTCGACCTCTAATGTTTAGATTAACATCTGTTCTTTGGCACGACCAATCAGTTCTGCGACTGTTTTTGCATTAAAACGGTCTTTCAGTCGCCCAACATGGTATTCAACGGTTCGTTTGGAAAGACCAATTTCTGTTCCAATTTCTTGGTAAGTTTTTCCATGACCGAGAAGGGTAAGGATTTGTTTTTCCTTTTTATTGGCCACTTTTCCGTCTTGTGGTTTGCGATTAAAACTTAACTTCAAGTTTTTGGAATATACCGTTTTGCCAGAAGCGATTTCATTTAAGTTTTTGGTAAGGCTACTCAAATCATCACTTTTCAAAAGGTAACCATCCACTCCAGCTTCAATCGCCGAATGGACTATCGGTTGTTCGTCGAGCATGGTAAGGGTGACCACTTTTAATTGTGGTAAGTCTTTTTTCCAATCTTTCACCATGTTGAGGACATTTTCCCCTGGAACTCGGAGGTCGAGCAGGACAAAATCGGGTTTTGTTTCAAGGAGGAGGCCAGTTATCTGCGAAGAATGTTCCGCTTCACCGACCACTTCAAAATCATTTGAAGCATTCACGACATGTTTCACGCCGACCCGTGTCACAGCATGGTCTTCAACGAGTAATACCTTCTTTTTCGGTGTCATAAATTTCCCTTTTTTTGGATCTAGGATTCTGATTTCTTCCTAGCGTTTCCCCCTAGTAGACGAGGAGAACTGAAAATATTAGTACTATTCCGTTTCATTTGTCCAGAAAAAATCATGGGTCTTTCTACTTAATTTTCTCTTGCAAAATCAGCAATTTCCCCCATGTTCGAAAGATCCTAGGAGATTGAATGAATACTAAAGTAGAGAGTCTCAAAAAAATATATCTCTTCCAAAAGTTAAACCAAGATGAACTATTACATATAGCTGAAAAGATTCGGGAAGTCCACTTACCTCCTAGAAATGTATTGTATGACATGGGTGAAGATGCTGAATCCATGTACATTGTAAAGTATGGAACCCTACAAATCTCTACTGCGACAAGCCATGGGGACGATGTGAACCTCATCACCCTCGGAGAAGGGGACCACTTTGGGGAATTGCCTTTTTTTGATGATGAAAAACGGTCCGCCAAAGTGGAAGCGAAAGAAAATTCTGAACTATATGAACTTCGATACGCTGATTTGCATGATATGTTTTCAAAAAACAAAGAAATGGAGCTCAAATTCTACAAAGAAGTGACCCATTACTACATCCGCCGTTTGAGAAAATTAACGCATGATCTAGCCTACGCAAGGGAACTTCGTAAACGATTCGCGTAACACCTTGTTCGAGGGAGAAAAATTTACTAAATTAGTATTTTTTATCGCCCACATTCGAAAAAACCTTTTCCATTCCTCAGTTTCTTCCTAATACAGCTAAGGAATGGGTTTCGGAAACCGATACTATTACCGTAGGCAGGGAGAAGGAATGCATGGTGGACCCCGAAATCCTAACCGAGAAGATCGTAACACAAAATAAGACTTTCTTGGTGGATTTGAAGAAAAACCAGGCTGGATTTTACCTGAAAGTATCGGAATGGTCGAATAGTAAAAAATCCTCGATCTTTCTTCCGGCGGAAGGAATCGATCGAATGATCGAAATCTTGCATCAATTTAAAAGCCGGATAGCCGATAATGAGAATACGAAAGACCCGGAGTTAGGAGCCTTTTAGGAGTGAGTTTCATGGGGAAATTAGGAATGACCAAACTGATGTTAGGCCTCTTCCTTTCAATAGGAATGTTGTACGCACAGGCAGATACTGGCGGACAAAATACAGCTAACACTGCAAATGATGAGGATAGTCCTCTTCGAAAAATCGTTTTAGATGATTTTGAAGAGGCTGAGGATTGGAGAGTTAAAGCAACCACTCCACTCGGAGAAACAAGAACTTTGAAACTCGTTCAACGCGGGCTCATCAAAGATGTATTCGATGAAAAAACCGTACCAGAAGATGGTGGTGACAAACTCGAAAAAAACCATATTTTAGGAGTCAAAACTCATTTTGCTGCTAAAGGGTTGGATCGTGTGGAACTTTATCCTCCGCATGAATACATCATCAAAGGGAAAGTAAGACAAATTTCTGTATGGGTTCTTGGAAGAAAATACAGACATACCTTATTTGCTAAATTCAGAGATTATAAAGACGTAACACATAATATCCGTTTGGGTAGATTGGATTTTTTTGGATGGAGAAAGTTGACAGCAACTGTTCCTGGTTTCATCCCACAAAGTTCTAGATTTGCTCTTTTGGATAAAAACCTTCATTTTGTTTCCCTATTTGTGACATCCGATGTTCACGAAGTAGCAGGGGACTTCTACTTTTATGTAGATGACTTACAAGTAAGAACAGACAGATCCGAAGCAAAATACCCTGGATCTGAAATTAAGGACAATTGGTAAGCGGAGAGATGGGAACAATGAAACTAAAAAATACCAAAATCCTAGCCTTATTAGCAGTCACTTCCATGGCAATGATAGGTTTTGCACAGGCACAATACAAAGTATCCAATGGGGTGGCAACACCAATTGGAAACGATATTGGGGCTTTAGAGCTCAAAGCGATCACGATCGAATCATGGGACAATCCAGTTTCTTCAGCACCGTATGGTTGGGAAGTATTCACTGACAAAGATGGAGTGAATAAAGATGGATCTGGAGACATGAAGTATGATGAAAACAATAAGTATTCACCAGTACTCAATGATTCAGTAAAGTCTCCTCTTGTGATGCGAGAAGTGAAATTGGTTCCAGGAAAACCTGGTGACGTGAAAAACGTAGATGCTGGAAATGCAAAAGTTTTGGCTGTCAAATTCCAATTCACTTTCCCTGGAAACAATGTGGTGACGGTTCGTCCACCTCGTGCTCCTGAATATGAAATCACTAGGGCACGTCCATACATTGACGCAGACAATAAAAAGAAATTAGAGAAGGTCTATGGAATCGAAGCACCTGGTAATGTAAAAGCCATTTCCGTATGGGTACTTGGTCGTGGAAACGAATACGATTTAGAAGGTTGGCTCGAAGACCATAATGGCAATAGCCATATCTTTCCTTTTGGTTCCCTTGACTTTGTTGGATGGAGACCACTCCATATCCTCATCCCTCCAGGGATCCCGCAGGAAGCCAATGCATTCCCGGCAACGAGAAACTTGATCTTCAAACAGTTTAAGATTCGTTCCAGACACAATACTGGACCTGAAACTGTCTATTTGTTCTTCGACGAACTTCGTGTCCTTGCGGATACATTCGAAGTTCACTTTGATGGTGCAAACCTTGACTTCGATGAAGAAGATTGCAAAAACAAAGTGAAATTGGAGCAAATGCTTCAAAAGTCGGGAGCGATCTCCACTGGCGCAAAAGTGCGTGATTGTGGGGGGAGTAACGGTTCTACCCAAAACAAATAGATCCCTTTTCACTCCAAGGGAATCTACTTGGACCAGGAAAACCCAGTCAATCGGCTGGGTTTTTTGGCTTTACAGAATCGAACGGACCTGGAAAATGAACCCTAGGACTGTTCTTTTCGCGGATTCATCGCTAAATTTACCGTAACAACTTTATAGGAACTATGAACACCCTTTATTGGAAATACGAAGAGGGAGATTCTTTTCATGCCTGAGACTATTACCGAAGACAAATCAAACAAAATTGCCGATAACGACAAACTAACACCTCTATTTAATGAGGAAATTTATGTTCGTGCTGATGTAGGAACGGTGCCCGTTTCTAAATTCAAAATCTTTGACGATGTCATTGATGCATATAAGGCAGAAAATCGTTTAGCAGAAGCTAAACAAAAAATCGAAGACCATTTCAAAGAACACCCCGAATCAATCTCCGCCAAATACATGTTAATGATCATTTCTTTCATGGAAGACTCCATGGGTGATGCAAATTTGGTGAAGAACATTTTGGATTCTTTTAAAGCACATGCAAAATGGACAATCATCGAATACATCACAGATTCTATTTTACGATTTGGGGACCATCGACTTGCTCTCCGAGTAAAAGCAGAAGCACTAGATAAACTCAAAAAAAATAAAGAACTCAAAGTTGTTTTAGAAAAATTAGCAAAACAAGACCGCAAAAACCCAGAGATCGCAAAGAAGTATGGATTCTCCATTATGGAAGAAGACAAACCAAAAGCGATATCTTATCTCAAACTTGCCGTTGAGATGTATGCTAAAAACAAAGAATATGTTCCGATGGAAGAAATTTGGCCTACCATCGTTCAAAACAATTATGAAGATGTATCTTTCTTTGATAAAATCGAAAGGATCCTGCTTGGCCAAAGAGAAAAAACTCGATTAGTTGGTCTCCTTTACCCAATCGTTGAGCCATTTAAGGCGATGGAAGATTGGGATCATGTCATCTATTTCTTAAAGAAAATTTTAGAACATGAACCTGCTTCTCAAAAAGCGAGAAACGAATTAATTCGTTCATACAAACAAAAATACGTCGCCCATTCGTTACTTGAAGATTTCCTCAAGATGAGTGAACTTGGTAACAACCGTAAGCCGGTAAAACTTTGTATCACAAACTTCGAACGAAATATTGTATTTGATACTGGTAACTATGTAATGCATAGGAACTGGGGTGTTGGTAAAATCACATCTATCTCTCAAACGGGAGATTCAATTTTTGTTGATTTTGAAGAAAAGAAAGACCACAAACTTTCGATCCAAATGGCGATCACTTCTCTCAAACCATTGAAGAAAGATCATATTTGGGTACAACATTACGAAGACAAAAAAGGAATTACAACCATGTTCCAAGAGAACTTGGCTGAGTTTCTAAAACAACTCCTCACATCTTACGAAAACCGAATGCTCATTTCTGATATGAAGAATGAACTCATTGGTACTTTTTTGAAAGCTGACGAGTGGTCAAAATGGTGGGCAAAAGTCAAAACTGTTTTGAAAAAAGAAGCAAACATTGGAATGAATCCTAAGAAAAAGGATGAAGTGGTATACCATGAAAAACCAATCACTCATTCCGAAACTCTTACTCAAAAATTCCAAGCCACTACTGATGTGAATAAAAAGTTAGAAATCGCGATGGAAGCAGTGCGAGATTCTGATGAAGCGGCAGAAGCTGGAGAATTTTTTATTTCCCATTACGTGGAAGAAGAATCTGCAAGAGATATCATTCGCAAAATTTCTGCTTACCTTTATTTGGAAGAAGCAAGCAAGGCTTGGCCAACGGAAGAGTTTTCTCATAAAATCCGAGAGCCAGAGTTAAAAACTCTGATCCAAACCTTAACAAAAGAAGATGCTCTTAAGATTTCCAAAGCTTTGGAAAACACGGATATTAAAAAAGGATTTAAAGATCTGATCCGCGATCACCACCCGGAAGCAATCAATATCCTCATCGGATTACTTTTCGAAGTGCCAGTGAAGGTAAACAGATCAGTTTTCCAAAACTTGGTTGCGGATGAAAAATTTGCAGAACTCAATTTGTTTGTAGAAACTGTATGCAACAAATCCAAAGAAAACCCTGAAGTTTTCCTTTGGGTTGCAAAATCGATTTTATCTCATACTTGGAAATTTGATTGGTTAAAGGTGAGTGAGGAAGACTTGGTCCTCCGAGTTTTCCGAATTTTAAAACCACTTGCTAAAATTGAAGACAAAGGCACTAAACTCAAAAACCAAGCAATGGACATTTTGTTCGGAAAAGACAATAGCCTTCTCCGAGACATCCTAACCAACGCCGACGATGAGTATGTGCGTAAACTCTTTGCTCTTTTTAAAGAAGTTCCTTATGTTACTGATTTAGAAAAAGACCAATTATATGCTCTTATCAACGAACTGAAACCAAACATTGTTTGGGATGAGTATGATTCTGAAGAAGATGCAGACGATGATCCACTTGCAAACTTACCACACGATGTGGTGCTCGTTACTAGACGTGCCTTCAACGCTAAAAAACTTGAATTTGAACACCTTGTTAATGTGGAAATGGCTGAGAACTCGCGTGATATCGGTGAGGCCCAAGAAAAAGGGGACTTACGAGAAAACGCAGAATACAAAGCTGCGATGGAAAAACAAGCACAGCTCCAAGCGGCCATCAAACGTTTGGAAGCAGAACTCAAAAGTGCTCGTATATTAGATCTAAGTGATGTTAAAACAGAAAAAGTTGGGATCGGAACCACAGTTCGTTTGAAAAACAAACAAACCGGTGAAGGTGTCACATACTCGATCTTAGGTGCTTGGGATGCTGATACTGAAAAAAATATCATCTCCTACCAATCGCCACTTGCGAAGTCTTTACTTGGTAAACACACTGGAAACGAAGCAACACTTGTCTTCGGTGCAACAGAAACTGTTTACGAAGTTTTGGATATCGCTCGTTATTCCATGACTGGACAGGAAGCCTGAAGGTCTTCCCTCCATCCATTCGTAGAAATTAGATCCACAAACGGTTCGGAACTATTTCCGGCAAAATCAGAGGCCTTAACTTCCAAAAGAAGATAAGGCCTTTCTTTTTGTAGGCTCTTCGGTATCAAAACTCGGATGGCACTTCGGTCAGGATCATATTCATAAGGATAAATTTGTCCATCTAATAGAAGTTCTACGTTTGTTTTAAAACCACTTCCTGTATCGGATAAACCATAATACTTTTCTTCCATACAATGGTTTCTGACTTCTGGAAGTTCGATATATCTCGCAATAGAAGTCATAGGGAAAACTGTGGGAGGTGTTTCATCCGATAATACCATTAGATAACCTACCTTTGTTAGCTTAAAACTAAAACCATTTGTTTTTCGTTTGGGTTGGATCCCTTGGAATTTACCAATAGAAGAATCATAAAAATACAATGAATCTTTGAGGGAAGGGGAATAACCTAAAATCATCTCACCTTGGCCTTCACCCCTCCAACTCATTCGTTTTGTTTCCACTTGGTAAATTTTACCTTTGAGTGGAAGCCCTTTGGGAATTTTAAAAGGAATTTCTTTTTCAGGAATTTCCGTGATGAATAAACTTCCTTCGCCAGACGTTTCCGATTTGGTCAAATCAATTGAAATCACTCCATCAATGGATTTGTATTTGTTTCCTGTCTTTTTTGCAATTTGTTTTGTTGTTTGATCTTTTTTGGGTTCGTCATGTATGATTTCAAATGTTACTGATGAAATGTTTCCAGTCGCATCACGTAAGGAAGCTTGTATTTGTAATTTATCTTTTTTGGGAAATTGTTTAAGGTCTAGAGAATAACCTTCTTCTCTAAATAGTTTTGGTTGGTCATACATATGATAAAAATAAACAGGAGGTGATAAAGAAGAACGGTTGATATCGTAAAATTGGTGTTTTTGGGATTTGTCTTCGTAGGATAAAAAATCAAAGTTTCTAGTGAATACAGATTTTCCATTCACATAAAGATCCATTCCGTAAACATTGTTTTTGTTTCGAGAACGAATTTTGTCATACCCACTCAATCGAATTCGAATCTTACCTGTTAGTTGGATCTGTGAAAATTTTTCTCCAGCTTCTGTCGTTAATTCAAATTTACCTTTCCCGATCTCTTTAGCTTGGAGTAGGAGTGGTTTTTCTAAATCATCTCCCTCCAAAAACATAGAATTGATTGTAGGTGGAGTTGTATCTTTTTGGTGGATTTCAGAAAAATAAAGTGGGTTGATGTTCCCTTTTTCAGATCGGAATTCTAAATGGAGGTGGGGTGGCCCTGATCCTGTTTCGCCAGTTTTCCCAATTGCATTACCTTTTTTTGTCGAAAACATCCCTGGTGGAAGTTTTAATTGGAAACCACTTGGATCTCCCATTAAAAAAAGTGCCCTACGTAAAAGTTCTAATTCGTAAAGAGTTCCACCAAAGGAGTGTAAGTGGGCATATTTAGATTTGATTTTGTATTTTGGGTTATATAAATTGAGAGATAAACCATATCCCGTTTTTGAATAACTAATCTCTTCCACATAACCATCAAATGTGGCAAGGATATTATGCCCATTTAAACCATACGATTTAAAGTCAGATCCTAAATGTAAATTGTGATTTCGGATTTCTGCAAATGTTCCAGATACCGGAGAAAAATATGGTAAAGGGAATCCAACTTCCGAGTGAGGAATTTCTGGTATTTTGGAATCTGCAATTAAGATGGGTGTCAAAAGGAAAAAACAAAGGAAAGGAATACAAAACTTTGTTGGCCGCATAGGAAAAGTTGAATCCATCCGCTTCCTTTGTCATGCCTTTCCTTGGGAGCGAAGAAATTCTCGTTCAATTCGATTCCCTTGACAAACTAGACTTAGGACCTAGTATGACAGGGAACAAATTCCCATGAAACAAGTTGTTCTCATAATATTGTCCTTTGTAGTCTCAGGATGTTCTTTTCTCTTTAAGGAACCGGGCCGGCCGCCAAAAATCGATGGGGTTCCGGTCCCTGATTCCAAGCGACTGATTTACATTCAAAACGTGCGAAATAATACCTACTCTCCAGGAATGCACACTCGCCTCACCCAAATGATTATGGAAGAGGTTGACAGAAGGGGGAGGTTCATTACCACTCGTGAGAAAACTCTCGCGAAATACCGATTGTATGCTGAGATTGTCCACTACCAAAAGGTGGGGGATCTCATGGACTTGGCGGACCAACACATCACTTCTGAATTGTTTGTGGTCACCCGAGTGGAAATTGTTGAAGCAGAAACAGGAGCCAAAATACCGATGGAGCGAAGTGAGATCCCGGGTAGGGTTCATTTTTCTACGCAAATTGGATATCGTGAATCAGAATTGGAAGCGCAAAATCGTTTGTTACGCGTAATGGCTCTTCGTATTGCCGAAGAAGCAGAAAGAGCTTGGTATTATTCACTTTCTGGTGTATTGAATTAAGGTATAATTTTAGGAGATTTAACCCTTGCAAAACGATCCTATTTCCCAAGAAGACACAAAAAAAGAGATGCTCGCATTTGAAGAGTATCTTAAAGAAAAAGGTTTAAAAATAACGAACCAACGTTTGTTAGTTGCGCAAAAGATTTTTTCTTCTCATAACCATTTTACTGCAGAAGGTTTGCTCGACGAACTAAAAGACAATAAAGACAGAATCTCCAAAGCAACCATTTACAGAATTTTAGCGATAATGGTGGAGGCTGGACTCCTCGAAGAACATGACTTTGGAAAGGATTATAAATATTACGAACATATCATTGGCCATGAACACCATGATCATATTATATGTATGCAATGTGGAAGGATTGTAGAATTCATCGATGAAAGGATTGAGGAGCTACAAAACAAAGCTGCATCAGAGAATGGATTTACCATCACAGGGCATAGTTTGAATATATTTGGTAATTGTTTAAACTTTGCAACTTGTGAACATAAAAACAAAAAATAGTGTCTTCTATTTTTAAAGAAGGGACGTATGATACCGGTTCTTATGCAAGGACCGGCACTTTAACTCTAAATGGAATCACAATCCAAACACCAATCTTTATGCCCGTGGGGACTCGTGGTAGTATCAAGTCTCTCACCTCCGAAGACATCAATGAACTGGGTTACAACTTAATCCTTGCCAATACTTACCATCTTTATTTAAAACCAGGAAAAGAGGTATTTGATCATTTTGGTGGCTTAAAAAAATTCATGTCTTACAAAAAAGCCTTACTCACTGATTCCGGAGGTTTCCAGGTCTTTAGTTTGGCTAGTCTCTTTAAATTTGAAGATGACGGAGTTCGATTCCAATCGCATATCGATGGCAGTTATCATAAATTCACTCCTGCTTCCGTCATTGATATGCAAAGGTCCATTGGATCTGACATCATGATGGTGCTCGATGATTGTGCTCCCTATGGTAGTGATACCAAACGGTTGGAACTCGCTTTGGATCGTACCCACCGTTGGGCCAAAGAATCATACCAGTATTGGATGGAAAATCCAGGTGGGCAAAATGTATTCCCAATCGTACAAGGGGGAGTGAACGAATCCTTACGCCTAAGGAGCTTAGAAACCCTTCAGAACATTCCTTTTCCAGGGATTGCAATTGGTGGCCTCAGTGTAGGGGAACCAAGGCCAGAATACATTCGCATTTTAGAATGTATGGCTCCCCATTTGGACAAAGCTAGGCCACGTTACCTAATGGGGGTTGGAACTGTTGTGGACATTCTTGAAGGAGTCAAAAACGGGATTGATATGTTTGACTGTGTTTTGCCAACAAGGAATGCTCGGAATGGGCAAGTTTTCACTTCAAAAGGCAAAATCAATCTTCGAAATGAAACCCATCGATTGAGTGATTCAGCAATTGATCCTGAATGTGAATGTAAAGTATGTAAAACGTATAGTCTTGGTTACATTCGGCACTTACATAAAGTTAAGGAATTAACGGCTTTTTCCTTATCCACCTACCATAATTTATTTTTTATGCAAAGCTTCATGGAAAAGATGCGAAAGTCTATTGAAATAGGCAATTTTCGCCCTTTTTATGACCATTGGAAAAATTTGTTTGGTAGCTAAAATTATTAGGTTGACGTACCCATTTTTTTTGAATGCAATTGTACCGTCATTTCTACATTGATTGTAGCTTCATTGAGGAGTCTCTAGACACACATGGAAATCACCAGAAGGGAAAAAGATAAAATCGTAGTACTCGATATTAACGGGGAAATCGACCTTTATAACGCGCCTGAGATCAAGGATGTAATCGCCAAATTGATCGAAGAACAAAAGTATTGCATCGTCATCAATCTCGAGAAGGTATCTTACATCGACTCTTCCGGAATTGGAGCTTTAATTTCAAGTTTGTCCAACCTGAAAAAATACCAAGGTGGTTTAAAAATCATCAACGTAGCAGGTTCTGTTCGTAAGGTATTTGAACTCACTAAGTTGACTTCATTTTTTGAAATTTTCGATAGCGAAGACGAAGCAGTCACTGCTTTCAAATAAAAGAGGGAGCGTATTTTGCGCTTCTCTCTTTTACATACCCCCCTACCAAACATTAAGGAGTTTGTTATGTTAAAAAAGAAAAAGGCATCTGTCTTTCTCTCCGCTTTGGTATTGTTCTCTGCAGGTTTTGTAAACTGTGCACAAGAAATGCCGCTGAAAGAACTTGCATTAGCAAAATTACAAGTGGAAAGAGCTGAAAGACTTTCTGCAGAAGAATATGCCGCTGAAGAATACGGCGAAGCAAAAAAAAGTTTAGTATCAGCAAATGATTTTGCTTCAGAAGAAAAAGCTTCTGATGCAAAAAAGAGTGCTGATTATGCTATTTCTAAAGCTTACGATGCATTAGAAAAAACATTGCCTAAGTTAGCTGCAAAATCTCGAGAAGAAGCAGTGACTGCAATTGATGCAGCAGATGAAGCTTACGCTGCGGAATACACTCCGGAAGAATACAAAAAAGCGATTAGCGCAAGAGATGCTGGGGAAACTAAATTAGCCCAAGCGGATGCAAGCCTTGCTTCTTACCTTCGGGAAGATAAAGATGAAACTGCAAAAGAATTAAAACGAACTGTTGCCTTACAAGAATATGAAGATGCTCACAATCATTTCCAAGAAGCATCTAAAATCAGTTCTGATGCAAAAAAAGTAGCTCTAGAAAAATCTGGTGGTGCTCTTGTAAAATCTGCTGATGAAGTGGATGTATTACTCGATAAAGCTGCGTCTTATTCAAAATCAGGAAACCCTGCGATTGAAGAAGAAAAAGCTAGGATCGCTTCCGCAAGAGAAGACATCCAAGCTGGTAGATTAAAATCTGCAGATGAAAAAATCAAAACAGCTCGCCTTGCTTCTGCTTCTTTATTACAAGATTCTATCAAAGACCACGCCAAAAACCGCAATGCGCAAGCTAAAGAAGTTGTAGAAGATGCAAACCTTCGGTTTGGTGAATTGAATGCCGAAACCTATCTCAAGTCGAATGCAAAAGAATCTTATGCAAGCACACAAGAGAATCTTGGAGCATCTAACGAATCTCTACAAGCCTCTGGTAATCTTTTAGAACAAGATAAGTTCGAAGATTCGATTGCCCAATCAGAAGAAGCAATTCGTTTGGCAGAAATTTCTATTGACCAAATCGAAACTATGAAAGGCAAAAACACAGTTGCGAAAAAAGATCGAAAAACTGTTGAATCAGAAGAAACAACTTCTGAATCAAAAGAACCAAAAACAACTTCATCTCAAGTAGAAGAATTGTCTGGTGGTTGGAAACGTTATACAGTTGAAAAATCGAATCCAACTGATTGCCTTTGGAGAATTGCTGACCGTGAAGACATCTATAGTGATGCGAAACTCTGGCCACGTATTTTTGAAGCGAATCGTAAAACTATCCGCAACAAAAATCTAATTTATCCAAAACAAAAACTCAATATCCCACCAAAAACGGGAAAAATCGGGAAAGCTCCTACACAATAAACATTGTTTAGGTGAAGGGAAAAAAAGCTGTCGTAAGGGCAGCTTTTTTTTTGTCTAAAATATAGGGTATATATGAACCGCGGATATACAACTCCCGTAACTTCGATCACAGAAAAAGACTTTGATACCTTAGTCCAACTAGCTTTGGAAGAGGACTTACCTATTGGTGACATCACAACAGATACTTTGTTTTCAAAAGAGGAAACATGCATTGCTTCGTTGGTAGCAAAAGAAGAAGGGATCCTCTGCGGTCTTGCCGTGATCCCTTGCCTCATTCAAAAAACAAAAACTGACGTAACTTGGACAAATTTTTTGGAAGATGGTGCTTTACTGAACAAAGGAACTGTTATAGGAGAGTTAAAAGGTTCACTCGTTGGCATTTTGAAGATGGAAAGAATCTTACTCAACTTCATTCAGTATCTATCTGGAATTGCTACAAATGCAAACCGAGTCGTAAAACAATTTCCAAACCTGCTCATCCTTGATACAAGAAAAACTCTACCTGGATACCGGAAACTTGCAAAATATGCTGTGTATACTGGTGGTGGTGCCAATCACAGATTGAATTTATCTGAGATGGCTATGCTAAAGGACAATCATATTTCAAAAGCTGGTTCAATCCAAACTGCCGTACAAATGGTACGGGATAAAAATCCTGGGAAAAAAATTGAATTGGAAATTGATGGGCTTGATCAATTAAACGATGCTATTTTTGCAAAACCAGATATCATCTTATTAGATAATTTTTCAGATCTTGATACTGAAAAAGCGATTCAAATTTTAAAAGAGAAAGCACCTGGAATTCGAATTGAATGTTCGGGAGGTATCACACCAGAGAAATTGAATTTTTTATCAAAGTTTGATGGCATCGGGGTCAGTATGGGGTATTTGACACATACGGTAAAATTTTTGGATATTAGTTTGGATATAAAATAATGGGACTCTATCAGGACATAAAAGACAAACAAGAGTTATTTGATGCAGTCCATAAAAGACTAGGTCCTGAAAAAGCACAATTTGTAGAAAAAGCATATTCTATTGCTGATAAAATGCATGAAGGTCAAAAAAGACTTTCTGGAGAACCATATATCATCCATCCGATGAATGTTGCTTCTGTATTGGATGAATTGGGGTTGGATGAAAGAGCCATAGCCGCAGGATTACTCCATGATGTTGTCGAAGATACAAGTTATTCGAAAGAAGATATGGCTCGTGAATTTGGAGAAGATATCGCAGCTCTGGTAGAGGGTGTAACAAAAATCTCAGAAATCAAATCACAATCGAAAGAAACGGAAGCAGCCGAAAACATACGTAAGATGTTACTTGCAACCATTAAAGATGTGAGAGTTATGCTCATCAAATTGGCTGACAAAACTCATAATGTTCGAACACTTAAATTCCAACCGGAAGAAAAACAAAAACGCATAGCAAAAGAAGTTTTATCCCTATATGCTCCCATTGCTGGTCGATTAGGTGTTTATAAAGTAAAATTTGAGCTGGAAGATTTAGCATTCCAATCTTTACACCCAGAAGAGTATCAGGAAATCAAAAAAAGAGTTTCCGCTAAAAAATCCGAACGTGACGAATATATTGAAAAAATCAAAATCATACTAAAACAAAGGTTAGCTGAGATTAGTATTGATGCTAGGATCGATGGAAGGGCTAAACACTTTTATTCGATATACCGAAAGATGGTAACAAAAGAAAAATCTTTTTCGGAAATATTTGACTTACGTGCAGTTCGAATCATTGCCAATGAAATCAAAGATTGTTACGGAGTTTTAGGCATTGTACATACTCTATGGACTCCTATCCCAGGTAGGTTTAAGGATTATATCGCCACTCCAAAAACTAACCTTTACCAATCATTGCACACCACTGTTTTTGGGCCAGATGGTCGTCCTATGGAAGTTCAAATCCGGACCAAAGAAATGAATGCCATAGCAGAAAATGGAGTCGCTGCACACTGGGCATATAAAGAATCTACAAACTTATCTCGTTCCTCTGTGATTTTACAAAATGGAGTCGAAAACGCCTTCCGTATGAAGTGGTTGGAGATTCTCAAATCCTGGCAAGATCCTAGTTTAGACTCTAAAGAGTTTATGGAAGAACTTCAGTACGACCTTCATGAAGATGAAGTGTTTGTGTTCACTCCAAAAGGTGAAATCATAGAAATGCCAAAAGGGGCCACGGTATTAGACTATGCATTTCGCATCCATACGGATGTCGGTCTACATGCAAGGGGTGGTAAAGTAAATGGTCGTATGGTTACACTTCGTACGGAACTTAAGTCGGGTGACCAAGTTGAAATCATTACAGAAAAAAATTCAAAACCATCCCCGATATGGCTAAGGATTGTGAAAACATCTGGCGCCAGACAGAAGTTACGTGCTTATTTTCGCAAACTCCAAGAAGATTCTCAAAAAGAAACCATTGGATCTGTTTTAGAAGCTTCCAATCCAATTTTTGATGAAAATACCATCAAAGAAATCAAAAAAGTAAAAATCAAAAAACAAGTAAAACCCAATCACAACCAAGAAGAAACTAAAGAGTTTGGGATTTCTGTTGCAGGTTGGAATGATGTTCCTGTTCGAGTTGCCTCTTGTTGTACGCCGATACCAGGAGATGAAATCATTGGTTTTATCACTCGGGGCAGGGGTGTGAGTGTACACAAAAAAGACTGCACAACCGCAACAAAACAATTGGAGTGGATGAAAACAATTCCTGTACGTTGGGAAGGACCAGGGGAACCAATCCCCATACAAATCGAAGTGCGTGCAAAAGATGTACAGGGTATTTATTTATCCATGGTGGAATCTATTTCGAGTACAGAAACGAATATATTGGAAGCAGGTGCTTCATCCCATCCTAATGGAACTCTGACCGCCAAATTTATGTTAGAAGTCGATCATTTGGACCAACTAAAGGAAATTTTAGAAAACTTAAGAATGATACAAGGTGTTGTTTTTGCAGAAAGGGTTAAAAAATAAACCATTGCAATTGGTTGGGGTTTAGTTTGAAATACAAACCTTCCTTTTTTTTCATTTGTGTATAAATTTCACCAGTGACAATATCTATTAACTCATCTTTAAAAAAAATTCCATCCTCATATTGGATCCAACCTGAACTTTCTATCGAATTGTGATTCCAAAGGATAAGTTCTACATGAAAATCGGAAATGATTTTCCTCGCAAAAATTGGTAAGTGATTGAATTCAAAATATTGCAAATCAATATACTCGAGTTTATTCGAGCGTTTTGAGATGGTTGTAAATGCTCGATTATAAAATGAATTTGTGGCAAAATCAACAGGTTCTTCATCTATTTGTATCATCTGAACCGGAACTTTTTTACTGTGTCCAAGGTTTTGTCCATCATGGAATAGAATTATATTTGGAGTTGCTGATAATAGGCTAAAATAAGTATGAGACTTATCACCAAAGTTATGTTTTGCTCTATTTTCATCGTGATTTTCTAAAAAACGTATGTTATGAAGATTTGAGTTATTCATGATCGAGTTTGCAATCATCGTTAAATTACCCATTAACATTTCATCGAATAATGATTTATCATAAGTTGCATCAAATCCAAGAAATTGTAATGTATTTTCTAATCCCCAATACACTTCTGCGTAAAATTTAAAACCATGAAATTCTTGTTTGATAGTTTTTATGACTCGATTCCAGTCATAAACGGAAAGTTTGCCATGTGTTTTTTTAAATACTTCTGGTAAAGGTAACATGGCCATATCACATCGAACACCATCACATTGTTTGGCGATTGATCTTAGGATATTGATATGGTATTCTTCTACTTCTGGATTTGAAAAGTCCCATTGTATTGTATCTGTCCAACCATCAAAATAAGGATCTTTTCCATGTGAATACCAAAATCCATTGGGGTGTAAAAATGAATTTTTTCCAATTTCATTGGGATCTACTTTTAAGAATAAATCGGGATTTTGAGAAACGATTGGAGAATCGATTGCCAGATGGTTTGGAACAAAATCTAGAATTAATTTTTTATGATGGGAGTGGAACCAATCACAAATTTCTCGTAGATCCAATTGGTCGGTAACCAAGGGATCTGGTGAATACTCATATATGGAATAAGGTGAGCCATAAACATCACTCTGTTCTAAATTTGATTTAACAAATTGGTATCCTGGTTGAAGTTCTGGCATGGACCGAGCGATCTTCTGGGAACTTGGACTATTTTTCCAAACACCCATAAGCCAAATTTCATCGGCCCAACAAAAGGGATCAGTTTTATGTAGTCCATCCAAAACCAATTGGAGCGGTTTCCCTTTTTTTCCACAAAAAAGCCTTGAGCCAATCTCGTACAAATGGATTTGATGGAAGGGATGTTTCATAAATTAGTTCAATACCATATCGTTCGTTCAAAAGTAATCAAGTTAGTTTTGGTTGGGTTCACCTTGCTTTTTCCAATCTTGATGTTACAAAACTGTTCAGAAGAAGATACAAAAGAGACACAAAGCAGAGTCGTTGACCTTCCTTGGGAAGGGAATATAAATACCATTCCAAAAGCCTTACAAGGAAAAAATCCAGTGGCTGATCCTAAGGCCAAAAAAGGCGGTAGGATTCGGATTTATTCCCACCAATTTCCAAAATCTTTGAATTATTATTTAGACCAATTCACAACAACAGCTCGAATATTTACGAGCCTTTATGAGCCACTCACCGCCTACCATCCGCTAACCTTAGAAACCATTCCTCATTTAGCAAAGGAATGGAAAATTTCACCTGACAAAAAAAAATTCACGTTTTACTTAGATTCCAATGCACGTTGGTCTGATGGAAAACCTGTCACTGCGGATGATGTAATTTTTACATACGACACCATAATGAATCCTAAAAATGGGACTGCTGTGTTTCGGATCTCACTCTCTCGTTTTTTAAAACCTATAAAATTAGATGATCTAACAGTCGTATTTGAAGCAAAGGAAGTACATTGGAATAATTTTAACGATATTGCTTCTTCCATTTTTATTTTACCGAAACACCATTTTGAAGGAAAAGATTTTAATAAAGAAAATATGGAATTCCCAGTTGTTTCTGGTCCATATAAAATTACAGAAGTCAAAAAGAATCGATACATAAAGTTAGAACGAAGAGGAGACTGGTGGCAACGTGCTTATCCTTTTAACGAAGGAAGGAACAATTTTGACCAAATCGTATACAAGGTTTACAATGAAGAAGCAGTCGCCTTACAAGCCTTCAAAAAAGGAGATATTGATATTTATCCAGTTTATTCTGCCTTTGTTTGGGTAGAAGAAGCGAAAGGAGAAGCTTTTGACAAAAATTGGATCGCCAAACAGAGGATATTTAATTTAAAACCAATTGGATTCCAAGGTTGGGCCATGAACTCAAGACGAGCAATTTTTTCTGACAAAAGGGTGAGGGAAGCAATGAACTTACTTGTGGATCGAAAACTTATGATCGATAAACTTGCGTATGGTGAATATGATCCAACAAATAGTTATTTCCCAGACTTCTATTTAGGTGGAGAAAAAAATCCAAATATACCATCCGATTTTAATATCGAAAGAGCTAGAAAATTATTATCAGAAGCAGGTTGGAAACCAAACTCCGAAGGGATTTTAGAAAAAGATGGAAAACCATTTCAATTTTCAATATTGGATCGTGATAAAAAAACAGAGAAATATTTTACAGTTTTTTTAGAAAAAGCAAAGGAAGTTGGAATTCGTGCATCTATCGATACACTTGATTTAGCTGCGTGGAGTGAACGAGTTGATAAATATGATTTTGATATGACTTGGGCTGCTTGGGGTTCGGGAATTTTTAAAGATCCAGAATCACAATGGTTATCCAAATATGCAGATGAGGAAGGGCAACCCAATCTCCCAGGACTCAAACTTCCTGAAGTTGACAAACTGATTGAAAAACAAAAAACAGAATTCTCTTTAACACAACGTAATCAAATTTTAAAACAAATTGATCGGATCGTTTATAAAGAATACCCTTATGTTTTGTTATGGCATTTACCAAGTACAAGGCTTTTATATTGGCAAAAATACGGAATGCCGTCCCTACCACTAGGGAAATATGGAGATGAAAGTTTTTCATCTGATTATTGGTGGTATGATGCAGAAAAGGACCAAAAACTTACAGAGAGTTTTTCCAAAAAAGAAAAGTTTTTGGACTATGAAGCAATCGTAAGTTGGAAGTAAACTTTCATAGTGTCAGATAAAAAAGGTCCAATCAAAGGGATCAGAGATAAGATCTCACAACTATGGAACCAATATCCAAATTGGGGAAAAATTCCCCAATTTTTGGAGTTGTTGGAGAAGGGTCTCGACAAAGAACTGTTTGTTGACCCAAACAAAAATGAAGAACCAATTCCACTGGAAGACCTTCCTGTGGATGAAGTCCTTCGTAAGTCTGGATTCATTCGAAATTTCTATGAACGTTTGTTTCCAGTTTCCCATGTCTTTCGGATGACTTATCGTTACAATAGAGAATTTTTAGATAACTTTATGCCATTGTCTTTGGATGGATACATTGGGCGTGGTTCTTATAAATTTGTTTATAAATTACCTTGGAACCAAGTAGTTAAAATTGGAAAATCAAAATTACCTTCCGATGTTATTTTTGGTTCTTTGTATAAAGAAGTGGGAAGAGATTTAGCACGTTTTTTAAAACCAGAAGAAATCGAATTACGAGACTTTTTAAAAGCCCAAACGTTTCGAGATTCCAAAAAAGATGAAATCGATTTTAAATTCAAACGGTTGGGTTTAGAACGATTGCATTATTGGAAATTAAAATCACTTATCCCTGATTTAGTTGTACCCACACGTTTTTTTATGGGGGTGCGTGTTCGTAAAAACCCATTTGGAATTCCCAATATCACACTTACACCTTGTGACCAACAACCATTACTTGCTGGGAAACATTTAAAGGAATTTACGATCCGAAACGAAAAATTAGACCAAAATCCAATCTTGGATAAACTTTTTCCTAAGTGGAAATTGAATTTTGATTCTCATAGATTTGGTGTGATATCCAAATCCAAACTTAAAAAAATCGCCGTTGATTTTAATCGTGTGATTGAAGTGACCAAATTTTTAGCTGAAGAAGAAAAATTGATATTTGATATTCATGCTGAAAATATCATCATTACATTACCTGACTTTGAACTTAAAATTTTTGACTTTCACGTATTTGATGACTATTTGTATGAACCTTCATTAGAAAATCCAACTCCCGAAATGGATCACATCAAAATCATTGAAGAGTTCATTAAGTCTTTTGAATTGGATTGATATATGTTGAGTTTTAAACGTAATTTTCCTTCCTATTATCTTTTGGCCTTTTTCATTCTCGTTTTTGCATTTTACCAGGCATATCAATGGCGTTGGATCTGTGATGATGCATATATCAGCTTTGTTTATGCACGGAATTTTTGGGAAGGATCTGGTTTTGTATTCAATTTAGGGGAAAGGGTAGAAGGTTATACAAATTTTCTTTGGACACTGTTTTTATCTATAAGTTATGGTTTAGGATTTAAACCTCAATTAGTCTCTGTTTCTTCGGGCATCTTTTTTTATCTATGTTTACTTGTTTTGTATTTTTTTGCAGAAAACAAACTTACTTTTGGAAAAATTTATCCACTGCTTGTTGTGCATTTAGCTCTTTTGTTTCATTTGTACATTTTTGCAAGTTCTGGATTGGAAACTTCCACTTTTACTTTTTTGATAAGTTTAGGTCTGTTGTTTTGGGAAAGAGGAAACAAATATACATTTTTTGTTTTTTTATTGGCATCTCTCACGAGGCCAGAGGGTGCATTATTTTTGGTTATGGCGAGTGTTGATTGGATACGGAAAAAACAATACAAACAACCATTGTTTTTTGGATTTTTATTCATTCTTTTTTTAGGAATACGATATCTGTATTATCAGGATTTTTTACCGAATACATTCTACGCAAAAGGGAATAAGGGAAGTTATCTTTCCCAAGGTTTTTATTATTTTTTTTACCTAATTCGATCATATCCTTTATATCCTTCTGTGTTATTTCTTTCAGGTATTCAGATTTATAATTCTGTTAAAAAGAATATAGAATTAAGATTATTATTCTCTACTATTTTTATATATATCTTTTATGTTTTTTATGTAGGTGGAGATTTTATGGGGAATCGATTTTGGATTCCTATATTACCGTATATATCCTACTTGGCGTTCCGACAATTATTGTTTTGGGAAAACGAATCTCAAATTTTGTCTAATCAGAAATATCTTTTTTATCGTTTGTATTCAAAAAATTCAATTCTATTAAGTTTGGTTTTTGTTTTATCTACTGCGATATATTCTGATCCTCTTAAGTTAACAGGAACGAGGATAGCCGACTGGCACGGCATTGTAGAAGAGAGAATGTTTTATGATAAACATTTGATCGATGTGAGTGGTTATGATGAAGGTGCTTTGGAAGGTTTTAGAGTAGCTTTTTTTGGTGCTCAGGCCCATTTTATTTATTTTTTAAAACCTTCTTTTGCGTTTGAAGCAGAGTCAGGACTAACAGATCGTTTGTTTGCTAGAAAACAAATTAAAGTTAGAGGTCGCATTGGTCATGAAACTCATCTTACTTATGAAGATTTGGATGAACGTCAGATCAATATCTTACTCGATAATCGACTTCCTGAATTGGAACTTCCTTACATTACTTATACTTGGAGGACGATACCGATTCGTTTTTATATTTGGAATTATGATCCAAAGAAAATGGAATCTTTATGCAGGAGAAAAGACTGGAACTGCGATGATTTATATTCCAGGTTTGCAAAAGAAAATTGGTCCTTACATACCACTAAGTATTTAGGTAAAATTCAAAATAGATGAGAAGTGAAATTTCCCTTCCGTATGGCAAGGTGCGATTTGGCACTTTTGGAAAAAAAGAGTGTTCCTTTGGAAAGGAAGATCAACGAATATTTCCGAAATCAGCTATCGAATGGTTCTCATATACAAAAGAAATTATTTTAAAACAATTTGATGATCCTTCTTTACAAGTACATAGTTTAAACCAAATCCATGGAGATACAATCCAATACGTAGACGGAATCAGTTTTGGTTTGAACGGAGAAAAAGTTTTTGATGGAGATGGACTTTTTAGTTTTGTTTCAAAACAAATATTGGTAGTGAGAACTGCGGATTGTGTTCCAGTATTTTTATATTCAACAAAAAGACCCTTGGTATCAATTATACACTCAGGATGGAAGGGAACAAAACTAGGCATCACTGAAACAATGATCGAGATTTTATTAGCAAAAGGTTTCACATTGGATGAATTGCGAATTGAAATTGGTCCATATATCCAAAGATCTGATTATGAAGTCGGAGAAGATGTAGCTCAGTATTTTAAAGATTTAGGAAAAGAAGTATGCCTACCAAAACAAGACGGTAAATATTTTTTAGATGTTGGCCTAACAATTGAAAAGAGGGTGAAACACAAGTTTGGCGAGAGAGTGGTTATTTTAAATGAACATTCAAATGTATTTCAAAGCCCTCTTTACTTTAGCCACAGGGCCAAAGAAGAAGGCCGTAATTTGAACTTTATACTTTGGGAATCTTAAGTAAAGTTTCCTTGATTTTTTCTAGTATTTTTTCCCTTTTGATTGGTTTTACGATATAATCCATCGCTCCATTTTCCAATAGAGCTTTGATCACGGAAGGAGTGTTTTCTTCCGAGATGAAGAGAACCCTTGGCAATACACCAATTTCCTTCATATCCCAAAATGCAGCATATCCATCTACCTCTGGCAAAAAGATTTCAATCGTGACAAGGTCAATCTGTTGGCGATTTTCCTTATATAACTTCAAAAGTTCTTTTCCTGTTTCGGCAATCCCAATGATTTTAAAACCTTCCGATTCCAAAATCTGTTGGAGTTGCTTCGACTGGAATTTGGAATTCTCAGCGATGAGAATCTGATATGGTCTACCTGTTGGTCCTATGCCTGCTTGCATGTCCTACATACCTTATCCAAGTGCCTTTTCGATTTCAACCCCAATTTCTTTGGTTCCAAGAACAGTTGTGCCTTCTTCAGCGATGTCACGAGTCCTGAGCCCTTTTTTGAGAACGGAGCGGATGGCGTTTTCGATGGATACTGCTTCTTTTTCCATAGAAAAGGAGTATCTTAACATAAGAGCTCCAGAAAGGATTTGGGCGATGGGATTTGCGATTCCTTTTCCCGCGATGTCAGGAGCTGAACCGCCGGATGGTTCATAAAGTCCGAACCCAGATTCAGAAAGAGAAGCAGATGGTAACATTCCAATAGAACCTGTGATAATGGAAGCTTCATCGGAAAGTATGTCCCCGAACATATTTTCACAAAGCATTACATCAAATTGTTTTGGTTTTACGATGAGTTGCATTGCTGCGTTGTCCACATAGAGGTGTTCCAAAACACAATCAGAGAATTCTTTTTTATGAAGTTCGACTACCACTTCTCTCCACAATACAGAAGTGGTGAGGACGTTTGCCTTATCAATGCTTGTTACTTTTTTATTTCGTTTTCTTGCTGCTTCGAACGCTGTGCGTGCGATCCGTTCAATTTCCCTTCTAGAATAACGCATGGTGTCAAAAGCAAATTCTTCGGGTCCACTTCCTTCACGACCTTTTGGTTTACCAAAATAGATTCCAGAAGTTAATTCACGTAAGATGAGAATGTCGAGACCATCACCGATGATGTCACCACGGATGGGACTTGCTTTTTTTAATTCTGGGTAAATGATCGCTGGGCGAAGGTTCGCAAACAAATCAAAATGTTTTCGAAGTGGAAGTAGGGCACCCCTTTCAGGTTGTCTGTCAGGTGGGAGGCCTTCCCATTTTGGTCCACCCACGGAACCAAAAAAGATAGCACTGGATGATTCACAAAGTTTTAATGTTTCTTCTGGTAATGGAAAACCAGTAGCATCGATCGCTGCACCTCCAACTAATGCGTGTTCAAAACTAAATTCACTTGATTTTGATCCTAATGCTTTCCTTACCACTTGTAAGGCCACTTCCATTACTTCTGGGCCGATTCCATCACCGGCAAGTACCGCTACTTTTTTCATTTCATTTCCTTTAAAACTGATTCTAAAATATCCAATCCTTCTGTCGCTTTTTCGATGCTTAAGATGAGTGGAGGGATAATACGAATGACTTTTCCTGCGGTGCTATTGACCACAAGACCACGTTTCAAACATTCTTCCACAACAGGTCTTGATTCTGTATACAATTCCACACCGATATGAAGCCCTCGACCACGAACTTCTTTGATTTTCCCTGTGGACTCCATGATTTGTTTTAAACGTAGGAACATCTGTTCCGAGATCGTAGATACGTGATCGAGTAAATTTCGAGAGAGTATGATTTTAAATGTTTCATAAGCGGCAACACATGCTAGGTGGTTTCCACCAAAGGTAGAACCATGCATCCCTTTTTCCAAAACGGATTCGTATTCTTTGGAAACAACAAGGGCACCCATTGGAAATCCAGACCCAAGTGCTTTGGCAAGTGTGAATGCATCAGGATACATTCCATAATGTTCAAAACAAAACATCTTTCCTGTTCGTCCCATCCCTGTTTGGATTTCATCAAACACCAGTAGAGAGTTGGTTTCTTCCGTGAGTTTACGTGCGAGGTTCACAAAGGATTGAGTGAGAGGGATCACTCCACCTTCTCCAATGATGAGTTCCATAATGATACCAGCAATCGAACCACCATATTGTTCAAAAGCTTGGATGAGGGAATCTTCATTATTGGGTTCCACAAAATGGACGTCAGCTGCCAGTTCTCCAAAACCATTGCGTACAGATTCATTTCCCGTCATGGACATAGCAGATAATGTCCTGCCATGAAAACTGGAGTGAAGAGCTAATATCACTGGACTATCAATGTTTTGGTTGATTCCATGCCTACGCATTAGTTTAAATGCAGCTTCATTTGCCTCAGTTCCCGAATTACATAAAAACACTTTTCCTGGGATACTGTTTTCAATGATCACTTCTGCGAGTTTCGCCTGTTCTTCTGAGTAATACAAATTGGATGAGTGTAGGATTTTATCCATTTGGTTCCGCATGGCTTCAATCAGGTCCGCTTCCCCGTGGCCTAAATTCGATACAGCAATTCCAGCTAAAAAGTCAATATAACCTTTGTTATCTTGGTCAAAGATCATCTCTCCGACACCATATTGGAAAGCAACAGGATATCTGTTGTAAGTATTTAGTAAGTATTTGTCAGAAAGTTGTTTGATACTATCAAATTTGGTTTTGGTTTCGGAGCTCATAATAGGCCTGCTAGTTGTAAAAATTCTTTTTCAGCGTGAGAGATTTCGGATCCAAGTGTTTCCCAAAGGCCTGGGATCTCAGAAGATTTTTTTGGTTTCTTCAAAGAAGCAAATGAGGAATATACTTTTACTTTAGGTTCAGTCCCAGAGGGGCGGATCGTGAGTTTTGCATTCCCTTCTAGTTCCACTTGGATCACATTAGATTTTGGCATACCTTTGAATGCGGATGTTTTTCCTTTGCCTACGGCGTTTTGTGTTTCATAATCGAGGACTCCTACCACTTTCCTTGCCCCAATCATCTTTCCAATGAGGTTTTCTTTTCGTAAGGTCTCAATGGATTCTTTGATTTTGGTTTGTCCTGTACTTCCTTCTAAGGTAAGAGAATACAAACTTTCTCGGTACAGTCCATACTTCAGATAAATTTCATTCAGGTAAGAAAGTAGGTCTCCTTTTTCTGCCAGGATCTCCACAAACAGGAGGGCACTGGAAAGGGAATCTTTGTCTCGTACAAAAGGTACGGGAAGGTATCCGTAAGATTCTTCACCACCAAAAAGAAACAAATTGTTTTTCTTTGTTTCAATCTGTTTCATTTCTTCAGCAATGTATTTGAACCCAGTAAGTACATTTTTGATTTTGATTCCATTTTTTTTCGCAATGGCTTCTTGTAAGTCGGTTGTGACAATGGTTTTGACTAAGTGGTATACTTTGCCTTTCGTTTTTTTACGTTCAGAAAGGTAAGCTGCCATAATGGAACCAATTTGGTTTCCATTTAGATATTCATATTCCCCGTCGGACTTTCGAACACCGACACCCAACCTGTCTGCATCTGGGTCTGTGGCAATAAACACTTCTGCTTTTTTCTTTTTGGCGTGAAACTCACATAAGGCGAGAGCTTCTTTTTCTTCTGGGTTCGGGTATTTGACCGTTGGAAATTCGCCATCTGGTTTTTTTTGTTCAGGGACTAAAAACACAGATTTGTATCCAAAAAAGGATAACATCTCTTTCATATACTCTCCACCTGTCCCATGTAACGGAGAGTAAACGATTTTTAAATTGTTACGAGTTTTTGGTTTGGCTTTTGACTGTACATTTGCCTTTTTTAATTCTTTTAAATAGGTTTTGAAACAATCGGCTCCAACAGACTTGACAAACTTTTTGTAAACCTTGTCTGATTTGGAAATCATAGGTATTGAAGACCAATCTTCTATATCACCAATTCGTTTGATGATGAGTGCATCGTCTGGAGGGACAAGTTGTCCTCCATCGGCAAGGTATGCTTTGAAACCATTGTATTCTGGTGGGTTATGGGATGCAGTGATCACAATCCCACCACTTGCCTTGTAATACCGAATGGCATAAGACAAAATAGGTGTCGGTGTTACTTTCGGAAATAGATATACCTTCACACCAAGAGTGGCACCAATGCCTGCAGACAGTTCGGCAAATTCTTTGGATAACCTTCGGGAATCATAAGCGATGACAATGGATGGATTTTCTTTTGTTTCTTTTAAATAACTGAGGAAACCGAGAGCAGCACGACCTACGGTATACAGGTTCATTTTACCGATCCCATTTCCGATTTTCCCGCGGATCCCCCCTGTACCAAAACTGAGTGGGTGTGCATATGAATCGACGAGTTCTGAGGTGATTCCTTTTTGCCAATCTTCGAATGCCTTTTTGGCCTCGGATTGGATTTCTGTAGAAAAAGGTGATTTCGTCCAAGATAGGATATTGTCTTCTGGTTTCAACATAGCTTACATACTAATCTTTTGAAGCTAAGTAGTCTGGAAATCAATTTTGGAACCAAGAGAATTTTTCATAGAAGACAGACTGGAACGATTCCGTCTGAACGCATTTTGTAATTTAGGGGAAAGTGGCCTTTCCCATTTCACAATGGAAGAGATGCTTTCTTTGGCAGGTCTCACAGGGAAAGATCTTTCCCAAATTCCAATGTATGATGCACCAAACCAAGGCTCATTCGAACTCCGCCAAACGATCGCCAACTTGTATCCAGGTGTTTCACCCGAGGAGGTCCTAGTCACAACAGGAACAGGGGAAGCCTTGTACATTGCCTTCCAACTTTTGGTGAGGCCTCAATCAAAACTGGCCCTAGTTTGGCCAGCCTTCCAAGCCCTGTATGAAATCCCAAAAATGCTCGGATCAGAAATCCTTCCCGTCCCATATACAAATGCATTTACCTCATCCACTTGGGAAGGTATCGATGCAGATCTTTATGTTGTGAACCATCCACACAATCCATCCGGTATGACGTTTTCCACAAACGAATGGGACTCACTCCTCAGTTGCTTCCATACAAAAAAGAAAACCGTATTATTTGATGAACACTACCGATTTTTGCCAAAGGGTGGGGGTTTGGGAAAAACGGGAGTGGATCCCAATCATCAATTTTTTGGAACTGGTTCCTTTACCAAATGTTTTGGAGTCACTGGCCTTCGGGTGGGTTGGCTTATTGCAGACAAAGGCTTTGTCAAACGAGCGAGGTCGTTTAAGGATTATCTCACACATACAGTAAACCCGATTTCTGAACGGATTGCACTTGGCCTTCTCAAAGAAAAAGATTCATTCCTTCCTTCCATTCAAACTCGTGTACAAAACAATATTGATCATTTTACATCCGTTTGGCGAGATTTGCCCAAAGTAGCATTTTTTTCTCCACCTGAAGGAGGGCTTGTGGGTTGGCTTCGTTTAGAACCAGGGATTCGTTCTGAAGACTATGCCGATAGACTCATTGAACGCACAGGGGTTTTTGTACTACCCGGATCCAATTTTGAAATGGATGGATTTATACGGATTGGTTTTGGAGCCAAGGAAGATGTGTTTTCAGAAGGATTGGAGAGGTGGAAATCATGTACGGATCTCATTTAAGACAAAGCCTCCAACTCTTTTCTGGCATAGGCGAAAAAAAAGAAAAACAATTGTTTGGGGTTGGTGTGTATGATTGGACATCACTCATCCAATACCAAAAAACAACGAACGATCCTCTTTTGCCATCGGTAACCATTTTGGAAGACCGTCTGGAAAAATTGGAAACCGAATTTCAGGAAGCCAATTTTACGTTTTTTACAAATGAACTTCCGAGCCTTGAATACTGGAGGCTCTGGCAAAACTTTCCAGAACGTTTTTGTTTTTTAGACATAGAGACAACTGGGATCTCGGAATCTTCCGTCACGACAGTTGTGAGTTTATTTCAAAACGAAACCATTCGCACTTTTGAACGGGGGAAAGACTTAGAGTTTTTATTTGATTCCATTGTTTCTGAAGACATTATAGTGACTTATAATGGAAGGCGATTTGACATTCCATTTTTAGAAAGAGAATTCCACTACCGCGTGAAAAATCCTCAACTGGATCTCATGAACCTCTTACATTCCATGGGGATCAAAGGGGGACTAAAAAAATCCGAAATCCAACTGGGCCTTGTTAGACCAGAAGCCATTGCAGGGATGGATGGAAGGGAAGCACCTCGCCTTTGGTATTCTTACCAACAGACAAACAACATAGAAGCACTAGAAAAATTAATTGCGTATAACAGAGAGGATACGAAGAACCTCAAATTAGTTTTAGAAAAATCGATTGATTTGTTAACTGAAAACCGACTGTTTTAGTGTGGGCCGTACATATACTCTCTGAGGATATGCATCTCCGCTTGTGTTTGGTTCAATTTGGTTTTGACTGCATCACCAATCGAAATGAGCCCAATGATTTTATCACCATCAAGGACTGGCATGTGACGGAAACGTTTTGTGATCATATTGTTCAAAATATCATCCACATCTTCATCGGGACCAGCAACAGTGAGTTGGGTAGTCATCACATCTTTTAATTTGATTTTTTCCAAATTGGTATGGTCTTTGGCAACCACACGCATCAGGTCTCGTTCGGTAAAGATTCCCACCAATTTTCCTTGGAAAGTCACAATGAGTGATCCCACTTTGGCACCCACCATCATCTGAGTGGCTTCCAAAACATTTCTATCTTCTTCGATGGAAAGAACGGAGGAGGCTTTGTCTTTGAGGATATCTTTTACGGACATGACACCAATGGTGTACAGGATTTACTTTGAGATAGCAAGAAATTTTTAAAAGGGAGGAAGAGAGAAAACGGGTTTTTGGAGCGTATCGGGATCGAACCGATGACCTTCTGAATGCAAATCAGATGCTCTCCCAGCTGAGCTAACGCCCCGTTTCTTTTATGGGCCTGACAAGACTTGAACTTGTGACCCCTCGCTTATCAAGCGAGTGCTCTAACCAACTGAGCTACAGGCCCGGGATACGAACAGTATTTTTCGAGAGGGGTCTATGGGCAATCTTTTTTTAGGATTATTTTAGCAAATCCAATCAGAAAATTCAATTGGAGATTTCTAATACCAGATCATCTAACAAAAGTAATGCTTCCTTTTTCCATTGGAAAACACCATCGGATATTGTGCAGAGACCTCGATTTTTCCAAGAATGAATGGTTTGGATGTAGTGGTTTTGGCTCGGCGAATCTAAATAAGTTTGAATAAACTCTAAATAACGAAACGGAGAAAATAACCGAAAGAGTGTGAGGGCAAGTTCCGAATTAGGAGTCACTACTTCATATTTTTGTGTAGGTGTTTTTTTTTGGTAGAGGATTGCATTTCTTGGATTTCCATACCGATGACCTTCGATCATTCCATGTGCACCAGGACCAATGCCAAGATAGGGTTCATAAGTCCAATACTTGAGGTTATGTTTGGATTCAAAACCTGGTTTGGCATAATTAGAAACTTCATACCAATGGTATCCCTTATTTTCCATTAACTCGGGTAAGGTGAGTAGAATTTCCGATTGAATCCTTTCTTCTGGTTCTGTTTTTTTAAGGTCTTTTACATCTCTAGAATATTGGGTCCCTTTTTCCAGAGTGAGAGAATACAAACTCAAATGGGGAAGACCCGCATCTAAAAAGTAATCTAAGTCAGTGAAAAAATCAGATTCGTTTAACCCGGGTATTCCATACATCAAATCAATTCCTACCCGTTTGATGGGAGAGTGTGTGAGTGTGTTTAGGAGTGAGTCGTATTTTTCTTTGTCGTAATGCCTTCCCAAAAATTCTAAACCAATTGGGTTACGTGTTTGGACTCCCACATTCACACGGTTGATGCCAATCCTTGCATATTCATCGAGTAAGGTTGGACTTAAGTCTTCCGGATTCACTTCAATGGAGATTTCTGTGTCTTTGGCAAAATCAAATTCGGAACGAAGGAAATGTAGAAAGTTTTCCCATAGTTTTGACGAGGCTTTAGAGGGAGTCCCACCACCAAAAAAGACAGTATCGATTGTTTTGTTTTTTATGTTTGGAAAATGAGAAATTCGTTCTAAAACTTCTTTTTGGTAAGATGTAAAAAGCGACAATTCGTCGTTAGCTGGTCCACTCCCAATCCCTTCTGAATAAAAATCACAATAATCACATTTTTTGAAACAATACGGAAAATGGACATAGATTCCTAAAACGGAATTTCTGACTTGCCAGATGGTTTCATTTGTATAAGGTTTCATGGAATGAAAGGTCTTTGGGTTCCTCTATTTTGGTTTCTGGCCTTTTCTAATACGATCCTTTCCCAGAGTCTGGTAGAACCAAACCAAAACTTTTTGTGGGAATCATTTTCTTTTCGGTTCCCTGAACCAGTTGTGGTCAAAATCGAATCCACTTTGCAAAAGAAACTGACAGTTTATCCTGCCAAACGGGATGGATTTTTCATGGTTGTTCGAATTTTGCCGTGGAGTGAACCCATTACGGACAAAAGTTTTTGGACACAATCCGTTTTCCATAAACCCATTGAACCAAAACAATTGGAACGAGTGGTTTTAGGTAAAACCTTCCGCATCTACCAAGCTGACCAAATTCGGAATCAAAATGCATTACGAAACCAAGTCTGGATACAAATGGACGCAAAACCGTACCTTTGGATTTGGTTACAATGGAAAACCGACCGCAAAGAGCTTTCCGATTTTTTTGAATCCAACCTCTTTCTTTCGCTTTAATGACCAGTCACTTGTTTTGTGCTTGTCTCTACTTATTTCCTCGAAAGATTGGAAGTCAGTGGGGCCTATAGCTCAGTTGGTTAGAGCAGCAGACTCATAATCTGCGGGTCGAAGGTTCGAGCCCTTCTGGGCCCACAAAACAGGAAAGGAAACGATATTGTATGGAGTTTTATGAAGTAAAAATTTCTGATATCAGCCTGACCAATGTTGGTTTTGCCGTTTTTTTGCGTCCTAAGGATTCGGAAGACAAACGTGTGGTTCCGATTTTCATCGGACCTCTAGAAACCCATTCCATCACCACTGTCATTGACGGCACAAAACCGCCAAGACCAATGACCCATGATTTGATGTTGTATATGTTAACATCACTTGGTGCAACTGTTCTTAAAATCACAATCGAAGAGATCATCGACAGTACGTTTTACGCCAAAATCCAACTGCGTCGAGATGAAGAAATCATCACTTTGGATGCACGTCCATCAGATTCCATCGCCCTTGCCCTTCGTGCCAATGCTCCGATTTTTATCGCAAAATCTGTGTTAGATGAGACGGGTATCATCATGAAAGAAGATGAGATCCAAGGGGAAAACATTTCTTCTGAGAAAAAAATACAAGCTCTTCCCAAATCTAATTTACAAATATTAGAAGAGACTTTGGAAAATGCTTTAAAAACAGAAGATTATGAAACAGCCGCAAAAATCCGCGACCAAATCAAAAAACTCATCGAAAACAGTTAATTCGATTTAACAAAAAGAAACCTACTTTTTTACCTTTCGCATCACTAACACATAAACCAAGTCATTGACCGAATCTAACTATGTCCCATAGAAAACGGACTAACCCTAATTTTTTTATTGTAATCCCAATTTCTTTTTCTTACACTTAGAATCCAAAATCTAGGGTTTTATCCCTTCGTTAGGAATGTTGTATGGAAAAAATGGTTATGGATGTCGTAAACGCTGGAATCGCATTGTTTCGTTCTGGTGAAGAAAAATTAAAAACTGCAGTTGTAGATTTGGAAAAAGTCTATAGCGAGTTAAAATCGAAAGGGGAACTTGATAAATCAGCGGAAACACAAAAAATCCGTGACCTATTAAGTAAAACCATCTCTGATGCGCAAGGTGCGCTTGGAAAAACTAACGCTAGTTATGATGAAATCGTAGCTAAATTACAAACGAATTACCAATCAATTTACCAACAAATTGACACTGCAATTCCTCCTCAAGTGAAAGAGAAATTAAAACAAACGTTAGATGAGTTAAAAGTACTGATCGACAAAGCCAAAACAAAATAGTAGTTTCAAGAAATTGATGAAAATCACAAAAAGTCACAGAGTTTTCTGTGGCTTTTTTTATTTGTTCTCAGAGATTTGTTCTGATGAGTCAGTCTCCTAAAAAAATCCAATTTATATTGTTTTTAATCGTTTTTACGGACATGATGGGTTTTTCCCTATTATTCCCACTTTTTCCTAAGACATTGGAATTTTTTTTGGCAAAAGGAGATGATGGATTCTTCCGAACGTTTTATTCATTTGCTCAAATTTTATCGTTTGGTGGTGAAACCAAATACACCTTCGTATTGTTTGGTGGAATTTTAGGAAGTATTTATAGTTTATTACAATTTTTAGCTGCTCCTGTTTGGGGAAGGTTCTCTGACCATTCAGGGCGTCGTGCCATATTACTCTTCACAACGTTTGGAAACACCATTGGGTATCTTCTTTGGTTATTTTCCTCTCAGTTTTGGATGTTTGTTTTAAGCCGTGTGATTACGGGAATGATGGGTGGGAATTTATCAGTCGCTTCTGCTGCCATGGCGGACCAAACCGATGAAAAATCAAGAGCCGCTGGGATGGGATTTTTAGGGGCAGGGATAGGGCTTGGATTTGTAATGGGGCCACTCCTTGGTGGGATAAGTTCTCAGTGGACATTTTTAGATTCCTACTTTTTAGAAGGCAGTTTTGTGATTTTTCCTGCGTCTGCTTTTTTTGCGATATTGGTTTCTCTTGTTTCTATGGTCCTTGTGTATTTGTTTTTACCAAAAACTAAACCAGAGAAAGTCCAAGAAAAAGAGATTCATCCTTTTCTATCCTTAAAGAAAATTGAGTCCAGGAATTTGGTTCGGATTTCCTTACTCAATCTGTTATTTGTTTTGAGTTTTTCTGGATTTGAATTTGTTGTGAATTTTTTTCTATCAGATACATTTCAATTTTCACCCAAACAAATTGGATTTACCTTTTTATACATTGGGATCATCATCATTCTTGTGCAAGGTGGTGTTGTGAGGAGACTCTCTGGAAAAATTTCAGAGAAAAAAATATCCTTTTATGGAGGGGTGTTAGTTGTTTTCGGAATGGCTCTCCTTGTCCTTGTTGGCACTAAATTCAATGGGCTTTTCCTTTCTTTGTTCTTTTTGGCCTTCGGAAGTGCACTTGTCAATCCTGGTTTATCTTCTTTTGCTTCTTTAGAAAGCGGGAAAGGGGACCTCGGAAGATCACTTGGACTTTTTCGTAGTTTTGGATCACTAGGGAGAGCCGTTTCTCCCATCGTATTTTCCTTGTTATACTTTCAAAAAGGACCAAGTTTTGCTTTTCTTGTTTCGTTAATCCTTCTTTGTGGGTTTACCTTTTTAATTTGGAAACAAAAAGAACGTACAAATTAGAGAAACGATTCTAGTTTGGCACGTAACATCGGAAACATGAGTTTTTCATCTAACTTCTCTCCTGTAAGGGAAGTACGGAGTAAAAAACTATCTCTAATTTTTCCATCAAAACTATTGGCGGTAAAACTGATGATATCAATTCCAAGATGATACAAAGCTTCCGTGATCTGGAATAAAATTCCAGGAGTGTCTTTCATACGCAAATCCATCACTGTAAAATCAGAGGAGATGGGATTGTAGAGTTTTAGTGAAGCTTCTGAATCTCCAATTTTACGGACTAATATTTCTTCCTTTGCATTTTCACGGAGATACATTGCAACGGATTTCCCTTCATAAAACAATGAATAAAGGTCAGAACGGATTTGGGATAACAAACTTTCTGTCATCTCAGCACCATCCCAACTACGGATCACAAATAAATCCTGTACATGGCCATCACTGGCAGTTTCTGCCACGGCTTCTAAAATATCCCAACGGTGGTGGAATAAAACCGATGTAACCCGGTATAAAATTCCCAAATCATCTTGTGAAAGAGAGATTTTTAGGAGAGTTGTGTCCTTTCTTGGGACACAAGATATATGTAAAATGGGTTTTTTGATTTCTTGTATGACTTGTGCCATCGTAATCTCCTAAAACTTTTGCAGTATGCTTAGAACTTAAACAATCCGTGACAGGAAATGCCCGCACTCGTTCCAAAACTTCTACCAATAGATAAACTGCAAAAATAATGCCAAAGAGAGATCTAAAATGTAAATTTTGCCCCTACCATGACGGACTGGACATTTTGGGCAACCACAGCCTCGACTGTAAGTTTGGTGATTAGGGCGTTGATTTCCACTCCAGCAATAAGAAAATTAGTGGTGTTAGGTGCTTGTGCTTTTCCACTGATATCCATCGATAGAGTTCCAGAACGTGTTTGTCCAAGAGCTGAAGCTGGGATGAGCGCAGCTATTTCTGGCGATAAAGAAGCGGAAATGGCATTGGAATCTAGAGCAAGTACAAGTGGTCCCGATCGAGTCAGGTTTAGGGAAGAACTACCAAAGTTCATGGAAGTTCCTCCTCCTGCAAATAAGGTAAAAAAGTAAAATAAACGAAAACCAGTACGGAGATCAATGGGAACACTTGTGACAGTACTTGAATAATTGAAGGTTGTGGCACCACCCCAAGTTCCTATAGCTGGTCCAAGCGTCAGTGATTGGGATTTGTTATCATTATAAGTGACATCGATGACTTGTCTTTGGTAATGCAGACCAAGTCCCATTGAGATCCCCGAAAATTCAAAGAGACCTAGTCCATCAGAATAATTTTCGATTAAATGGTAACGGAGTGTGAAACCACCTGTTGTGATATCCCCTCCCAAATCTACGTTTTTGTTTTGGGCTTCGATGGCTTTTTGAACGTCACCTTGGGCAAAGTTAAACTTAAATCCATGTAAGTATAAATTAAAACGATGTAAGAATGTTTTTAATTCTGGTTCAGTATCTGATGGACCACCACCCATAAGCCAACCTAAGTTTACCGCAACAACGAAGTTAGGTGCAAGAGACGCTCCTACGTTTGGTAATTTTTGAAAACTTAAGTTTTGGTAAGCTACACTGATGTCTTCTTTTTGTTGGCCAGCAAGACCCACACCAAGACCAACTTGGAACCTGTTCACAAGCCCTGGACCCATGAGAGAAGAATTGATATTAGAGATAACGGCCGCCTCTGACATGGTTGCGAGCACTTTGTCTGTATACTGCAATTGTAGGGCTTGGTCTAAACTATTGATTTGCGATTGGATGGAAGCAGGCAATATCGTACAGGCATCACCAGAACAAGTGACTCCTGCGTCCATTCGGCTAGGGGAGAATACCAAACTACCTAGAATCAGAATGAATGTGATTGTACGATTTCTCATGAAGGTCCTATTTTACCATATATCGGAGTTCGGTCTACGTTTTCTTAACAAGTGAGAGGTATGGAATTTCCGAGTTTACAAAGAGAGAATTCCATGCCAAATTTCCCAAATGCCCCCAATTGAAGAAAAAAGGAAATATGTCCGTGTCATACCCTTAGAAAATGAGCCTGTAGAGATCCATTTGATGGGATCCGCCCTTTTGGATGTTTTACACGCAAGTGATATCAGTTTGGGTGGGGTGGGAATCCTTGCTCCCAACCATTTTGATGAATGGGACATGAACGAAACGGTCGAAATCCTTGTCGCATTGCCTGGGGATTTGGCTGACTTTATGGCCAAAGGCGTGATCAAACAAATTGGGAAAAAATCCAAGGAATCGGGAGTGTACGGTGTTCAGTTTACAGCCATGGGTTCAAAGGGCAAACAAGACCTCCAAGTGTACATCAACAGAATGGTCAGACAAAATCGGGTTTTGAACTAATGTGACAAATCGATTCTGCTAGAATGATTGTTTCATTTTATAGTTACTTCTAATTTTTAGAAATTACATTGGATAGAATCGAATTTTAGAAAATTCGTTTTTACTTATATACTAAAATTCCAATTGTAATTTAGAATAATTCTACATATATTGAATCCATCTTATCTTGAGACCAATCCCACTCGACTGGGGTTGTAGGTGGAATTATGACAATGTTTCGGCTTTCGGGTGTTTCTCGTTTAGACCAACTTAAAATTTATACACCTATCTTTTTGGAAAGTTTATTTGACTCTCACAAACGAGAATTGATGTTAACTGACCAAGCGACAAAGATATTGTCCACATTGCGGAAGTTATGTGTTCCTGATATGAATCAAAGTTATTTTGCCTTCCAACTCAATGCAGAGACCATCAAAGAAAATGAATTAAAAGTATATGGGAAAGGTATGATTTCTCTCATTCAAAATCTTTTGGATAATGATTTGGCAATGCCAATTTATTACTTAATTAGAAAAGAAGAGGAAAATTCCGCTAATGAAATTCCAAGTTTCTCTAGTTTAATTGAACCAATACATGTAGAACTTGCGATCGTATCCTATTCAGGAGAACGAGTCGAAGAAAAGTATGCGTTTGCCTACAATGCAATTGCAGCAAGGTCATTTGTGAATTTACAGAATTTTAACATCAAAAGCGGAGAAAATCTCAGAAGAAAAGGCAAAAAAAGAAGCCAAACAACATTTCGAAATTCTGTATACGATGTTAAAGATGGGAGATAATTTTATTAGCCGATTTCTCCTGATCGACCAAGCGATGTATACGGGGAATGACCGTGTGATTTTAGAATTACAAAATGCAGATGATATTATGTTTTGCGAATACTATTATAACTCTACTTTTTTTTGGGTCTTTTTATCGAAAGACATTGGATCTGCAATCATTGTCATGGAAAAAATCATCGAATATGATTCTGAAGAAGACCATACTTTGTATATCTTTGAAACATTGATGGAAAAATACCCGGCTGTTAAAAAAAGTTTTTTATCAAACCTTAAGTTTAAAAATTTATATAGAGATGCAAAAAACTTAGTGTATTGGAAACAAATGTCCTTTGTATATCGTTTGTTTCGTTTTTTAGTTGGGGAAGAATTCCCTAAGGAATGGGAAAAAAATATTCTATCCAAAGTTAAATACAACCAAATGAAAGCAAAGTATCTTCCTCGTAAGAATAAAACGAAAGAAACGGGAAAGAAAGCTTAAGTCGATCATCTTAAATTGGTTGTCAAAAAATAGGAATTTGATTGGATAAGAGATAACCGTTAGGGGTGCCTAAGGTTTTTGGTGATCCAAAAATTCGGCTGAGAAATACCCTTTTTGAACCTGATCTTGGTAATGCTTGCGAAGGGAAACGGAAAAAGACCCATTGTTTGAGTGACCAAGTCCATTGGTTTTGGTTTAATGATCCACTCAACATGGCGATTCACCTTTTCTTTTTGTATTGGTTCACTTGATCAGAGTTTCCGGCCAAGGAAAACTCATGTTACCAAAACAAACCTCCCCATTCACAATTCCCGAAACTACAATTCCTTTAACCAATGGAACGGAATACAAAACCTACCGAACAGAAGGGATGTACTGTATCCACGAAGAAACATACGATTATAAACAAGGAATTCCCAAACTTAGAAAATTATGGATAGAAAGAAGGGAAAAACGAGGAGATAAAAACTTTTCCCAACTTTATTATGCCAAACGGAATATCCTCACAGAAGAGATGTTATACGTTGCAAAAAGGGAAGGGATGGATCCAACATTTGTATTGGATGAGGTAAAAATTGGCCGTGCCATCATACCGTCTAACAAACGCCATTTGGAATTGGAACCTATGATCATTGGAAAAAAGTTCCTTGTGAAAATCAATGCCAATATTGGAAATTCTGCCATCCTCTCTTCCATTGACGATGAAGTGGAAAAACTGCGATGGGCACTCCATTGGGGGGCTGATACTGTGATGGATTTGTCTACTGGCAAAAACATCCATGAAACGAGAGAATGGATCCTTCGTAATTCTCCTGTTCCCATTGGAACGGTACCTTTATACCAAACCTTAGAAAAAGTGAAGGGGAAAGTAGAAAATTTAAATATTGGTGTATTTCTTGAAACACTTGAGGAACAAGCAGAACAAGGTGTGGATTATTTTACCATCCATGCTGGTGTGTTGCGAGATTATGTAAAGCTCACGGAAAAACGAATCACAGGCATAGTTTCCAGAGGCGGTTCCATCTTAGCGAAATGGTGTAACCATCATAAAAAAGAAAACTTTTTATATGAACATTTTGACGCCATTTCGAAAGTGATGCAGAAGTATGGAGTCTCTTATTCGTTAGGTGATGGTTTACGTCCCGGTTGTATCAATGATGCCAATGATGCGGCACAGTTTGCAGAACTCAAAACTTTAGGTGAACTTACAAAACGTGCTTGGGACGACGATATCCAAGTTATGGTGGAAGGTCCTGGCCATGTTCCAATGCACCTCATCCAAGAAAACGTACGTTTGCAAGAGGAGATTTGTATGGAAGCCCCGTTTTACACCCTTGGGCCACTTGTGACAGACATAGCCCCTGGGTACGATCATATCACATCGGCCATTGGTGCGGCGATGATTGCTTGGTACGGAACCGCTATGCTTTGTTATGTGACACCAAAAGAACATTTGGGCCTTCCGAATAAACAAGATGTAAAAGATGGGGTGATTGCTTATAAAATTGCCGCCCATGCCGCTGATCTAGCCAAGGGACACCCTGGTGCAAAAGAACGTGATGATCTACTGAGCAAAGCTCGGTTTGAATTCCGATGGGAAGACCAATTTGCTCTTTCTCTCGATCCGGAACTCGCTCGGTCCTACCACGATGAATCCTTACCACAAGATGGGATGAAAAAAGCACATTTTTGTTCGATGTGTGGGCCTCATTTTTGTTCTATGCGCCTTACTTCGGATCTTCGGAAAGAAACAGTGGGAGTTGGAGTGGAAGATTCGAATGGTTAGATTCTATAGTTTAACTGTTATCCGATTCTAAGTGAATCCATCTATTCATCCCGAAGGCCAATATGGGACTTCGGGGCTTTTCTACGATCATTTATATAGAATCTAAGTTGAAGAACACTGATTTAAGTTTCAGATTTGTATGCTATAAATGAATATCTCTCATTCTAAGTTTATTTTTAGAGAGAACTACAAATTTTCCAACTAACTCGTTGAATCTTTCTTTTAAAATAAAATTCAGAGATTGAAAAATAGCATAAAATTCTTTTGAATTGTAACGAAGTAGAATAATTCCATTGGAGTATTCTTTGTGAGAAAAAACCCATTCTCCAAAATCTTTATCCAACGTAAGGATAATGGTATCAAGTTTCATTGCAAGTTTGATCAAGCGAAAGTCAAGTTTTCTTATCAATGAGGTTTTAAGAAATGATTGTTTGGTCTTATTCCAAATTCAGTTACTGGTTTAAAGTTTGATTAGACGTAACAACTGGTTTTTGGTAATTGCATGGTTCCTACAAAGTTTGATAACCCTAAAAATCAAAAAACCCGGTCATTTGACCGGGTTCTCTATAAAACTTTCGCCTGATTTCAATTTGAAACTGGTAAATCTTGGAAAAGTAGGAACTACAAACCTAAACTTCTTCCAATGATCTCTTTCATGATCTCAGTGGTTCCTGCATAGATGGTTTGGATCCTTGCATCGAGGTAAGCTCTTGCAATCGGATACTCCATCATATAACCATAACCACCAAAGAATTGTAGGCATTCATCAGTATGGCGTTTTTGCATTTCAGTTGCATACCACTTGCACATAGAAGCTTCGGCTGTTGTGTTTTCACCTTTCATGTGTTCCATGACCACTTTGTCACAGAATACTTGGGCCATTTCTAATTCCGTTGCCATCTCTGCCATTTTGAATTTGGTGTTTTGGAAGGAACCAATCTTTTGGCCAAATGCTTTTCGTTCTTTGATGTACTGGAGTGTGATGGTTTGTACAAGTCTTGTTGCTTCCACAGCGGCAACTGCTAGAACCAAACGTTCTTGTGCCAATTTTTGCATTAGGTAACGAAAACCTTGCCCTTGTTTTCCAATGACGTTTGTTTTTGGTACAATCACATCGTTGAAATACAACTCAGATGTATCTTGTGCTTTGAGTCCAATTTTTTCTAAGTTTCTTCCACGTTCGAAACCTTTCATCCCTTCTTCGATCATGACTAGGGAAATGGTTCCGTTATCATGTTTCACAGCAGTGATGATGAGGTCCGCCAATTGCCCGTTAGAGATAAAGGTTTTTTGTCCGTTGACTACAAAGTGATCACCCTTATCCACTGCACTTGTTCGGAGTGATTTTAAATCGGAACCTGCACCAGGTTCTGTCATCGCAACAGCTAAGATGGATTCTCCTGTTGCACATTTTGGCAACCAACGTTTTTTTTGTTCGTCGTTCGCATAGGTCGAAATGTACGGTGCGATCACATCATTATGTAGGGAGATAAAAAATCCACTATTTCCAACTCGTGAGGATTCTTCGATAATGATGATATTGTAAAGAAAGTCCGCACCTGACCCACCATATTCCATCGGAACATCGGGGCAGAGCAGTCCGTTTTCGCCGGCCTTTCTCCAAACTTCTTTCGGTACGATATGGTTTTTTTCCCATTCTTCGTGGTGTGGTTTTACTTCTGTTTCAAAAAATTTCCGAGCCATCTCGCGGAATTGGTGGTGTTCTTCAGTAAAGGGGAGGATACGCTCCATAAAATTTGTGACTCCTTGATATGGAAATGTTACAGAAATGGCGAAATGAGGTCAATTATAAACAGTGTTCAGCTTCATATAGACACCAGGATTTTTCTTGATGTACTGGATGGCGTCTTCTTGGGAAAGCACGTAGAGTTCTGTCCCTGGCCATGCGATGAAACTGAAATGTGAAGGTAGGCCTTTGGTGAGGGAGTAAATCTCACCCACAAAATCACCAGCACCGAGTTCCCGGATGGTTTTGTGGTTTTGCATCACAACAACCGTTCCAGACCGAACAATGTAGGCATTTTGGAAAGTTTGGCTTTCTTCAATGAGTACAGCCTCTTTTTTGACCGTTTCGAGCTTCAAAATGAGTTCTAGTTGGGTGACTTGGTAACTGGTGAGCCCACGGAATGTTTGGGATTCTGTGAGGGTTTTCCAAGTATTGGTCTCTCGGATGCTATTCAGTTTGATTAAGTTTTCGTGGAGTTTGGACCCACGGATGAACTGGAAAAAACGTGTTTTTTCGATTGTGAGCGCAAGGACATCGGTTTCCGCATACACATCCGCTTGGCGCACAGTGTCGAGGATAAGAGATGCTTCCCCAAAATACTCATAGGTTCCGTATCGTTTTACGGCGGAGTGGTCGCTGGATAGTCCTTCAAATCGAACATTCCCAGAGGCAATGATAAAGAATCTGTCCCCATGGGTTCCTTTTTTGATGATTTGTTCTCCGCGACGGAATCGTTCTTCTTTTACGATTTGTAAGAACTCTTTTGCCTTTTCAATGGGGAATCCAGAGAAGATATCAATTTGTGATAAAATTTCCAAAAGTTGGAAAGCTTCTTGGTGTTTGGGTGGAGTGATCTCCGGATACAAAGTATTTTCAATACCAAACTTAGCGAGAGTTAGGTGGTTACCTTCTGGCATATCCTTTGCTGCGATATGGTAAACAGTGATTCGTTTTTGGACTTCTTCCGGAAGGGAGGCCAAATAACTAATTTTTGTATGTAGGGGTGGAACTCCCGCTTCGTGGTAAATGATTTTTCGATCCCAAGGAAAGTCTTTTAGGAACTGATACCTTGTTTCTGGTAAAACACCTTTTTTGTACATATCTTCGAAGGCATCAGGGTCATTCAAATGGTCCGAAGTATAATAAAAGGATTGGTCTTGGAAAAAAAATTCAAATCCAACGGAAGGGATAGAATGAATGGCATAGTGAAAATAAAATTCACCACCATTGATGATGGTGGGTCTACCAATGACGACTGGGATAAAATCAAATAAGTCTGTGATTTCTTTCCGTGGAATTTTTGTTAGACTGCAGTATTTTTTGAGAAAAGATTCCATTACGGTTGCAGTTGCATAAATGGTGATTTTGGATTCTTCTAAGATTTTTTGGAAGGTTCCAGCATCATGGTCTGCGTGGCAGTGGGTGAGAATGATGGAGTTGATGAACTTAGGATTTACATTGGATTCCCGTAACCATTCAGTAGAGTTTACAGGTGGGTCCACCATGATCCCTTGGCCATTCAGCCAAATGATAAATCCAGAAGTGTTGTCTGAGGGATCAAAACCATGGGATGGTCCAAGGCATGTGATTCCGATGAGGGGAGGTTGGAATGGTTCTTCTAATCTTTTACCAATATCATATTTGACATGGAAATCAACTTCCCCTGGGATTTTGATTTTTTTCTCACCATCAACAATAAGGAATTCATTCGAAGGCAATTGTTCGATAGTGATACCACCAAACTTTGCTTTGTGGGATTCATCAAATAAAACAAACTCAACTACTTCTTCCATAGTTTTATAACTACGAAAGTATGCCATTTCTGCTTTGATGTCTGGGAAACCAAAACTGTCTGCCCCATCGATGAACTCAGAAGATAAATTTACTTCCTGAGGTCCCATAAGAGATTCCCCGAGAACAATAGTTAGCTGTTCTTTTTGTTCCGCAGAACATACGATAAAAGTTTTTTTACCACCACGAAAGAAAAAATTAAAATAAATGGGGAATTCTAATTCGGCAATGGAGATGCCTTTTTCTACATGGAAGAATTTATTGGGGAGAACAAACACCAAAGGAGTCTTTTTTTCAAGCCCCATGGTGTCTTTAATTGTCTCAGGAGGGGATCCAAATTGGATGTAACCTTCTGATGTATCGACTAAATATCCCCCTCTAGGGAGTGCTGTAAAACCATTAGGTTCGGAACTGACCATTAGGGGATAATTTATTTCCTACTTGTGATTTTCTATAAATTTTTTAATTTGCGGTTTTGGTAAAGCACCAATTGCTTTGTCTACTAAAACTCCATCTTTATAGAGTAGAAGGGTAGGGATCGATTGGATTCCCAACTCTTGCGCTGTCTTTTGGTTGAAATCAACATTTAGTTTTGTAATTTTGATATCCGCCATTTCTTGCGAAAGTTCGTCAAGAACAGGAGCCACCATTCTACATGGTCCACACCATTCTGCCCAACAATCTACTAAAACCACGCCATTTGCAGTTTCTGCTTTGAAATTGGCGTCATTGATTTCTGTAAGTGCCATATTTCGAAATCTCCTTTTGAAACGTTTAACCTTTCTATAAACTAGACTGGATATTCTAGGCAAAATAGTCGATTATTGTTTCTTTTTTTTCTTTTTATCGTCGGATTCGAGGTCGGCGATCTTTTGTTGGAAGGACTCAATGAGTGTTTTAGTTTTTTCCAAATCTTCATTTTCGCCTGTAATTTGGAATATTTTACGGTTCATCTCCAACATTTCCACGGAATGTTTCAAATCTGTGGAATCTTGTGTTGACATTTCAAATTTGGAACGGTAGTCCTGTGCGGCTTGGTTGGCAAGTTCGATGATGAGGTTAAAGTGTTCTTTTCGGATATAATAATAAGGATTTTCTAAATCTTGTTCTTTTTCATACGCAATGAAATCGAATATGTTTTTAGTACATGCCGCTACGCTGTTTTTAGTACATGCCGCTACGCGAAAATGGATATCGGGCCATGACCATTTCCACTTCGAGTTTGTACCAAAAGCTGTGATGGTTTTTTTCATCGCTTGGAGTAAACCTTTGATGAGGTTTAATCTTTGTGTCGGAGTGAACCTTTCAATTTTGGCAAGTTGTTCTTTGTTTTCGGAAAGGGATCCATCAACGTTATTCCCAACTGTTTTTTCAATGTAGGAAATACAGTTATAAATCTCTTTTCGTGCAGTCTCTAAGTAGTTGTTATTATTGATCTCAAGGATGGCCGTTGAAAGTTCATTGATCACAATACAGGTGTTAATGGTTTTAATGGAATTGATAGCAAGGGAAATATTAAAATAAGGTTCCATGTCCTTACTTTTTTTGGCTTGTACTTTGAAAATATTGGCTTCTTTTTTTAACTCTTCCAGGTAGTTTTTGAAATCTACCAATTTGTCATTGAAGTCAGCTTTTTTTTCCTTCGTGATTGCCATGTCTGTTTCATTTTCGGCAGAAAGACCTGGTTTTGTCCATAAAAAACGTCGACCTGGGCCATAGTTTACCGAAACTGGAATAGAATGGACAATTCTCCTCGCAAACGCAGGGACCTCCTCGATTTACTTGATACCTACAAATACATGAACCAGGCAATTTTCTGGGATTTTTTGGATTTGGACGGTCGATGGGATTTCGCAAACGGATGGTTACACCTGAACCACCCAGAAGATGAGTGGCGACTTCGGGCATCCGAACAGTTTCCACCCATCCGCCCAGAAGGCACCGACCACTAATCCAATTCAAAAAAGCAGATGCAAATTACTTTGTGGTTTGTGTTTCTTCATTCGAAATGGAATCAACCCAAATCCAATTGGGTTTGGAATTTTTAAAGATTTGGAACCGAAACGGAAGTTGAGAAGAAGATGGGTTACCCGACCAAGACCAGTGACGGCCTTGGAGGATGGGAACAAATTGAAACTTGTTAGTAGGTAATCTTTAAATCAGAGATATCAATGAACTTACGGAATAACAAACTGTTGGTTTGTTTTTTTGTATCAAACACAAGAACCGCTACTTTGTTAAAACTTAAGAAATTAGGTCTGTATTGAGTGTAGTGGTGGCTTGTAATGGTTGTTTTGTATTTATTATTGTAAATTGTATACGTATGTTTTGGCAAGGTTTCATGCACCTGGCGTTTCTTTTCATCCGCAGTTTGAGCTACATAATTATAAATTACTTGTTTTTCTTTTGAAGGACCAGTCTCACCAAACAGAGTGAAGGGGAGAGCCTTTGCATTGTTTTTACAGAGGTAATCCACTACTTCTGTAAAAGTAGGTTCTGGCATTTCAGCTTCGAATCCAGAATAATGGCGTTTTTCCATTTCTTCTCTTTTTTTTGCGTATGTTTCTTCACCCCAAATTTCTTTGGCTGTGAAAGGAGTTGGCATGATATTAGAGAAGTATAATGTTCTTTCATCTTTTTCTGGATCAGCTTTACGCCATGCAGGATAAGGAACAAGTCTTCTTTCGTCTTTGTTCACTCGATCGCCTTCAAAACCTGCTAAAACAAAAATAGAATATTCGTGGTCTTCTGGAACTCTGGATTCTATTTCCACTTGTACGTCTAAAAATTCACCTTTACCCGTGTCAGCATGTCGTCTAACAAAACTTACGTTCTTTAAACGGATCCTTGCATCATACATAGAAAGCGGATAAAGATCCCGGTTGTCTTTGGAAGAAGCGGCGGAAACCTGTGTCCCTTGTGGATTCCCTGATTCTTGTGCAATAAGAGCACAAGTGAGAAGGGTGAATGAAAGAGCGAATATTGTTTTGTTCATGTTCCGACTACCAATTTGGTTTATACAGTTAGTATCGAAGAAATGCCCTAGAAAAATTAGGGAATTTAGGCTTTTTTCGGCCGATTGTTTTCATCCACGAAGACAACTTTCGGTTTGTAGTCGCTTGGGAGGTCCTTTTCATCCGCTTGGCCATAAGTGATGATGATGACTTTGTCACCCTTCATCCCAAGCCGAGCGGCTGCTCCATTCAAACAAATGGTTCCCGAACCTCGTTCTCCTACAATTAGGTAGGTTTCGAATCTGGCGCCGTTATTTACGTTCACTACACTCACTTGTTCATAGGGTCTCATCCCGGCCATATCCATTAGGTCTTGGTCGACGGTGAGACTACCTTCGTAGTGGAGTTCCGCCTCGGTAACGACGGCTCTGTGGATTTTGCCTTTGCAAACAGTGATGATCATTCTGACCTCTCAAATAAAACTCTAAACATTTTGCCCGATAGATTCAAAAGGCTTTTTTGGACAAGGACGTGGATTTTCGTATTGATCCTGTCCACGGAAAACGGAATGGCCGCAAATAAGGGAGTGACGACATAATTTTCGTAAAGGTTTGGGTAATGGCGGTTTTCATCCACCACACGTCCACGGAAAGCTTCCACAACCTTCATCATCACACGTTTTTCTTCCCGCGAAAGGATAAGACCCTCTAGTGGTTTTACAAATCGTAAGGCAAAACCTTGGATGCCATTCCCTTCAATTTTGGGAACCACTTCAATATGACCCTTGTCTTTTAAAAATAAAAGGGCTTCGTTCAGTTTGACGGGGTAAGGTGAGTCTTCTAAGTGGATATAGTCTCCTCTTGTGATCATTTCCGCATGTTTTTGGAAATGGACACCATCCGAATAGTAGAGAAGCTTCGCTAAATCTAAGCGAGCTCGGCCATTCGGTGATTTTTCGAGGATCCAAAGGATCGCATGCAAAAGTTTCTCCATCAAAAAGGACTACCTTCCTATCTCTTTCCTTCGATTGTACCTTACCAAAGATACTTGGATTTCCAGGAAAATTCCAGGAAAAATCGAAGGGAATCCATGCTCTTTTTGGAACACAGTCCATGTTTGACAGGGGGCATAGGTGCGAAAGCGGAAAATCTTTTGGTATCCAAACAAAGACTGGAAGAACTCGGTGTGGACTTTATCAGTTTGCCAAGAGGTGGTGATTTTACTGCCCATGAACCAGGCCAAATTGTAGGATACCTCCATCTAGATTTGAAAAAAAGGAATTTAAGTTTAGGAGATTTTTTGCGAAACTTAAACGAAAGTTTGGTGGTTGCTGTGAAAGATACCTGGGGACTCGTTGTGGTTGAAAATCCGAAATCACCTGGATTGTATACAGTGGATTTGAAGCAAAAACTGATCTCAGAAGGAATTTTTGCCAAATCATACTTCACTAGTTTTGGTTTTGCCTTAAACGGAATCAATTCCCTAAAAACCTTTTCCCTCATCAACCCATGTGGGGCAAGGTCCGAGGATATGACTTCTCTCAGTAATCTCGGTTTTTCCGAAGGGTATCCAAAAAAAAGGAAGGAATTTGTTTTACGTTTCTCAAAACACTTCCTTTCCCTCCTCCCTTAACCTCGAATTTCTTATGTCCTTTTTATGGATTTGGCCGAAAAGTAAAAGGGGGATCCATGAAATATTCACGTTTTTTTCTATCCTTTATCTTATTTTTTATCCTCTCGGAAACCCTTGCACTCAGTGGGGTAGTTTGGACATTTTATGAGTCCTTACAAAATGCTCTCGTCCAAGAACAATTTATTTCTGATCATAGAGCAAGGGATTTGAGTCTTGCTTTAGCTAAAAGCGCTGAACATAGGCTTAATAACGAAGGTTATGTGGAAATTGAAAAGATGTTCCAACGGTATGTGGAACAATCCAAAAATGATCCAGAAGAGTTTCGTTTTTTAAAGATCAGTTTGTATGCACCAGATGCTACATTACTTGTTTCCACTGATACTATTTTTACATTAGAAGAACTCCGAAAACGAAAACCAGACGAAGAATTATCCAAATCTACGTTTTTTCGCAAAGGCATACGGATGAAAAAATGGGAATGGTCGGAACCAGAAAATGGTGAAAACCCAATCCTTAATTCCAAACGAGATCCGAAAATTCGAAGTGGATTTGAATGGGTGGTATCCTTTCTCCCTTTAGCTAAATCCAATACAATCAGACTCACGACACCATTATACAAACCAGGAACCTTAGATGTTTCTGGACTTGTCATCCTTGTGTATGAGCGCGGGAATTTAGGACTATTATTTGAAAACCAATGGAAACTTGTGGAATGGATGGTATTTAATTACTTTCTCATCGCCTTCGTAGTAAGTTTATTACTCACAGGAGTTTTTGTCGCCTATTCAATGTTTGTGACAAAAGACCATTTGGTTGAAAATGGAACTGGAGAATCATTACCAATCTTTCAGAAAAAAACATTGGAACCAACATCACAAGTGAGTGTTTTACAAGAAGAAATACCAACAAATGAAAAGGAATCAACTTCCGAGTTGGAAGTATTACCAGGTGGTCCTGTGATTGACCAAGTGAATGTTGAAACAAATGAATCTACAGTGAGAGATGCAATTTTCTTAGGATAATTTATGGAATCAAAAGACAAAGTATTTTCCATTCAATTAAAAGGTGGTTTGGACGGAAGTAGTGCTGACGATTTTTATCGTTACTTCGAATCACAACTAAACAAAGGTTATCGGAAATTTTTATTCCAACTTGGGGCACTTGATTTCATCACATCAAATGGAATCAGTATCCTTGTTAAAATTCACAAACAAATTGTAAAATCAAATGCTGTGTATGCAATTTATGGATTAAAATCTGAAGTGGAAGATGTACTGAAATTGGTGGGACTATTTGAAACACTTCCAATTTTTCGAAGCCATAATGCTGCAGAATCTTTTTTATTACAAGTAGATGTATCTTCCCATGAAAGAGAAAAGACAGAAATAACAAAGTATGAAAATCCAACCGACAAAAAGGAATTAGGTCTTGGGGGAAAGGCGGAAGGAAATAAAATTCGATTTTATTTTACAGGGAAATCAAAAGAAGAAGGAAGTGTAGTACGAGACAAAGAACCCATTTCGACATTGGAATCAATCAAAGATGATCTTCCGAATACTAAAACTACACCTTCCCCAATGGAAACTGTTCTCGAAGAAAAGATAAACCAACTCAGATTAGAGATTAAAGAATCTTTGAGTTCTGAACTGGAAAGGCGATTTTCTCATTACAAATCAGGTCATGAACCAGAAATAAAGTTGGACAAAATACCGAGTTATATCCAATCGAAAACCAAACAATTGGAAACAGTCGAAAGGATCATCCAATGTGAAGTATGTGGGACAAGACTCAGGTTATTTAAATTTGGAAAACACGAATGCCCAAGTTGTAAAACACAGTTCCAATTGAGTCCCAATGGTTCCATCCGTTTTCTTGAAAAATTAAATCCTCTCTAAATCCTGGTCGTATGACAAACCAAGTCCCTGGGAACGAATCCAGTACAAAACGATCCCTTGCTTTATCTTTTTACACGTTTTTATCTAGAATATTAGGTCTTATACGTGACCACTTTATGGCTGTTAGTTTTGGAACGGGTATGGTAGCTTCTGCTTTTAGCGTTGCTTACCGACTTCCCAATATGTTTCGAAACCTTCTTGCGGAAGGAACCTTAAGCCAATCTTTTATGCCAATTTTCTCTGAATATGAAAAGATGGGTGTGATGGAAGCCCGAGTGATGGCGGGAACGGTTCTGAGTTTCCTTTTCCTATGTTTGTCAATATTTGTCGCATGTTTTTGGCTATTCGCTGCTCAGTTTTTACCCACACTTGTTGGTGGAACGCCAGAATATGGAAATTTGGTCGTTGAACTTTCATTAGTATTGTTTTTTCTCATTATGACGGCGAGTCTTTCGTCGATTTTTATGTCGATTTCCAACTCACATCATAAATACTTTGTTCCTTCTTTGTCTCCTATCATTCTTAACTTTAGTTATCTTGCAGTATTTCTTTTTGTTTTTCCTTTTTATCACGAAATCAAAGATCGGGTATTTTACCTTGCATATGGAATTGTTTGTGGTGGGGTATTACAACTTATGGTGCAAGGTTGGTTTGTTTACCATAATGGTTTTGGACCTATCTTTCGATTAGATTTCAAACACCCTGCGATCAAAAAGATTTTTAAACTCATGTTACCTGCGGCTCTTGGTGGAAGTTTTTACCAATTTGGGCTCCTTGTGGACATCTTTCTTGCAAACTACATCCAAAACCAAAACCCAGGGCTTGGTGCAGTTGTCAGTTTGGATTATTCCCAAAGGCTTGTGCAACTCCCCACAGGGATCATTGGGGTGGCCCTTGCAACAACCATCCTTCCGTCTCTTTTAAAAGATTTACGAGAAGGGAGGGAAGAAAATGTTCCAAAAGAAATTTCAGATGTATTGTCGTTTGCGTTTTTTTTGACTTTGCCAGCAAGCATAGGTTTGGCGGTTCTTGGGGAAACAGTTTTGGATTCGATCTATTATGGTGGACGTTGGGACCATCTTGCCACTCTTACTGCATTTTTCCCACTCGTGTTTTATTCACTTGCGATTCCATTTTATAGCATCAATAAAGTGCTTGTATCCTCTTATTATGCATTCTCCGATACAAAAACTCCTCTTCGGATCCAATTGATTTCCTTTGTCCTTAGTGTTGTTGTGAGTATTGGCCTTATGTTTTTTTTAAAACACTCAGCAATCGCTCTCGCTTCGGCCTTGAGTGCAATTGTAACTTCATCGCTGTTATTGTTTTTTTTAAAAACACACCAAGTGCAAATTCCATTTGTTACTGTTGGGAAACGGATTTTGAAAATGGTACCGGCTTTGTCTGGGCTTTTCTTTTGGCTTTTGTTTTCCGAATGGTTGATCAAACCAAACTTACAAAATTGGGGAACAAATACCCTTGGTCTGAGTTATGCAAATCTAAGTCGGATCTGTTTAACCATTTCGATGGTTCCTGCTGTAGTTTTATATTTTGGAATCGCTACCTACACACGGCTTTCGGAATCCGAAATCATCATTGGTAGGTTTTTGCGAAAGTGGAAACGAAAATCCCCTAACATTACTTAGGGGAGAGTTTTGAAACAACGTCTGCACAACGTTTGCATAGGGTACTTGCCGATTCCGATACATGGCGCCAGCAACGTGGGCATTCATGGTGGTGTGGTTTCCGAATTTGGATTGTACCTGTTTCACCTTTCCATTCCGAATAGACTTCACTGATTTCATTTTGATCAAAAGATACTTCCGATACCACAAAAAATAGACTAAGGTCATCTTTCGAAAACTTTGAATCTTTTAAGGAATTTCCTGGAATGAAAACCTCTGCTTCAAGTGACTTACCAAGTTTTCCGAGTTTTCTTGCTTCTTCTAATGCTTTTTGGACTTCTTCTTTTGTTGCAAACACATGTTTGAATTCGGATTCAAGAGAATCATCCAGCCATTCTGATAGGTCAAAAAAATCTGAATAAAAAACAGAATCTTTTTTTCCGAAGGTAGACCATACTTCTTCGGTAGTGAAGGAAAGGATGGGAGCAAGAAGTTTGGAAAGCACTTCCAAAATCACTGCCAGTGTGTATTCCGAAGAACGTCTTGTTTTAGAATCTTTCGCATCACAATACATTCGATCGCGGATGATTTCAAAGTAATCTTGTGATAAATCTACCGTACAGAAAACAAGAACTTTATGATACACTTGGTGGAACTGGTAGGAGTCATAAAGTTTTTTGACATCCTCATTCAGCTTTGCCAGTTTGTGAAGGTAGTATCTATCAATGGTTTCGAGGTCTTTTTGTTTCAGATTCCATTCGAGTGTGGAGGAGTTTGTATTTCCTAATAAATACCGAAAGGTGTTTCTAATTTTACGATATGCTTCAGAGACAGTTTTGATGGAGTCTTTTCCAATTTTTACATCATCTCGGAAATCTTGTGTGCTCACCCAAAGGCGTAAAATATCTGCTCCATATTGGTTGATGATATCTGTTGTTGGATTGATCACATTGCCAAGGGACTTGGACATCGCATGACCTTTGTCATCTAATACATATCCATGTGTGAGGACGGATTTATACGGAGGTGTTTTACGGATTGCCATAGATGGCCAAAGGGAAGATTGGAACCAACCTCGGTGTTGGTCCGACCCTTCCAAATATAAATCAGCAGGTTCTTTACCCATCGAATCACCAAACACGGCAAAGCTGGAAACGCCTGAATCAAACCATACATCTAAGATATCTTTGTCTTGTTTTAGGTCTTCGGACCCACATTTGTTACACTTTGAACCTTGTGGCAATAAGTCTTTGGCATCTTTTTCATACCAAACTTCGATCCCTTCTTTTTTAACAATTTGGATGAAGTGTTGGATGGTTTTGTCATCAAGATGGGTCTGTCCACATGACTTACAAGTAAAGGAAGGGATCGGTACACCCCAATTCCTTTGCCTCGACAAACACCAGTCAGGTCTAGATTCTACCATGGAACGAATCCTTGTGATCCCCCAGTCGGGGATCCACTGAACTTTGTCGATGGCCTTCAGTGATTCTTCGCGGAGTCCATTATGGTCGATGGAAAAAAACCATTGTGGTGTCGCACGAAAGATAAGAGGTTTTTTACTCCTCCAACTATGTGGATAAGAGTGGGTGAATTCCGAAAAATGAACAAGGGCATTTTTTTCTCGGAGTAGTTCAACAATCTTTGGATTGGCATCCCAGATTTTTACACCTTTCATCATTTCAAACTCATCCGTATAACGGCCGTAATCGTCTACGGGGGAAAGAGTTGGAAGTCCCGCAGCAGTTCCCACGCGGTAGTCATCTGTTCCATGACCTGGTGCTGTATGCACACAACCTGTTCCTGCATCAAGTGTGACATGGTTACCAAAAAGTGGTATGGATTCACGTTCTAAAAATGGATGGAGGAAAACCATTTGTTTTAAGTCAACATTGGAGAGGGATTTGATTTTGGTAAGTGTGATACCCGTTTTTTGTTCTACTGCTTCTTTTAAACCTTCAGCAAGTATTAGTCGGCCATGACTGTCTGATTGGAAAATAGAGTAGGGAAGTTCTTCGTTAAAACAAATCGCAAGGTTTGCAGGAAGTGTCCATGGAGTTGTGGTCCAGATGAGGCAATATGTATCTGCTTCTCCTTTGACAGGAAACTTTACATAGATGGAAGGAGAAACATGGTTTTGGTATTCGATCTCTGCTTCCGCATGAGCAGTTGCCAAATCAATACACCAATAAACTGGTTTTTTTCCTTTGTAGATATATCCCTTTTCAAAAAGAGATCCAAACACTTCTACAATCCTTGCTTCAAATTCAGGAGCCATGGTGAGGTATTTGTGTTCTTCATCCCAAAAACATAAAAACCGATTTAAATCTTCACCTTGTTTGCCTACAAACTCAGTTGCATACTCTCTGCATTTTTTTCTAAGATCACTCGGACTCGTATTCCTTGCTTCTTTTCCAAGATTCTTTAATACTTGTACTTCGATAGGAAGACCGTGGCAATCCCAACCTGGGATCATATCGGTTTGGAAACCAGAAAGAGTTTTGGATTTTATGATGATATCTTTTAAAATTTTATTGAGGGAGTGACCAACATGGAAATTTCCATTGGCATACGGTGGCCCGTCATGCAAAACAAACGAAGGTTTGTTTTTTCGAACTTCTTTCATTTTTTGGAACACCTTTTGGTCTTTCCAAATTTTGATTTGGCCTGGCTCACGTTTTGCCAGGTCGGCTTTCATGGGAAAATGAGTCTCCGGTAAGAGAACTGTTTTAGAGTAAGGATTTTCCGTTTCTGTTTTGGCCATAGTAAGACCAGTGTTTGAATTCTATTCCAAAGAGAAAACGGAAAAAAAATATCGAAACTCTTATAGTTTCACTCGCACCTTGGGTAACTCGTCTCGAAGCCTCATCACATCCGATTTTTCCAAAAGAGTTTTTTGTAAAACAAGTTGTTTCAGAAAGGAGAGTTTTGCCAAATTTTTGGGGAGTGTTTTGTATTCTCTCATTAGGCTTAGGTCAAGGATTTCCAAGTGGGGGAGGTTTGCGATCACGTCCACGTCCGCTTCTGTTAGTTGCACTTTGGTTTCATCCAAAGCAAGGGTTTTTAGATGTTTTAATCTTGAAATGACTGGTGGAATTTCTCGCAATTGGGTGCGGCCGAGGAGTAAAACTTCCAGGTTTTGTAAATTTCCGAGTTCTTCCGGTAAATCAGTGAGAGGGTTTCCAAAAAGATTTAAAATCCTCAGTTGTTTTAGATTTCCAATTTCTTTAGGTAAAGTAGTGAGTGAATCGTATTGAAGGGTGAGTTCCTCAACATTTGATAAGTTTCCAATAGAAGTGGGAAGAATCCCTACCTCTTTATTGGAAAGGTTCAGAACTTTTTCTTCTTTGTGTTCTTCAATCCAAATGTTTGCATCCACCACTTCCTTTTTGCAACCTAAGGAAAACAAAACCACGATGGAACCTAAAATGATGGGAGAAAGAATGAACTTCATAATGTCAGAATTCTCACTTTATATATTTATTATAGCCAAATTCTAATTCGCGGATGATAAACTGGATGTAATCCATTTGGTCCCGGTCCGATTTGTATAAACTTGCTTCCTTTCGGTAGTATTCCGCGAGTTGGGTGCGAAATAAAATTGTACGAAAATCTGATTTTGATAGGATGAGTTCCTTTGATCTATTTTTCAATTGGATGGGTTCTGGTATTTTCATCACGACAGAAATTTGTAAAATCGCATGTTCTATTTCCGCAACGATTTTATTCGTATCTTTTTTTTGATCAGATTGCGAAAGTTCTAGTTTTATATCTTCTACACAATCTTCGATATGATTTCGAAGTCGTTTGGAATCGTATACTTTTTCCGCTATACTATTAAACTTTTTTGGATAAATAAATGCTTCTGCCACCTTCGCAATGTTCAGTGAACGATTTTCTTTTGGAACAATAGTTTTTTGTTTTTCTAGGTTTTGTTTTGGTTTGCCATCCTTCCTATACAAATAACCAAGTAAAAATCCAATCAATAAACTAGAACCAAACCCACTTCCTAAATACTCTAGACTCCCAATGAGTAAAGAACCAATGGTCACAATCGAAGATAAGGTTAGGAAACTGAATATACCAATTGGAACATGAAATTTTTCTTGTAAGGAAGAAAACGAAAATATCGGTTCTTTTGTGATTTGGGGTTCGGATTCTGTTTCTACTTCTTTAAAAGTCTCTGAAACATCTTCCTTATCAATGGATATATCTGATCGATTTTTTAATAAATTTCGGATTTGGTCAAGTATGGGAAGTTCATTTCTGAAATCAGGATTTGTTTTTGCGAGTTTGAATGTGTTCTCTTCTACTTTTGTCAGAAACTTTTGGTCAAGGGCAAAGAGGACATGGAAATTTTCCTCTTTCATTTCCAAACATCCATAGGTATCAGATAATGTTTTTACAATTTTTTCAATTGCTCTTTTATACTCTGAATCTGATTTGAGATTAAGAACTTTGGTTTCGGCATATAAGTTGAGTTTGGTGAGTGTTAGAGTGTTTTTTGTATTTTCTTCAATTTTTGTGCTAAGTGTTTGGATGAGAGAAAATAATTCGTCTTCCGCATCCTCTTTTTTTTGTTCCGTTAAATAACGAGACAATTTTGTTAAGATTGTGATACTGTCTTGGATTCCATTTTTGACACGAATAGATTCTTCACTCGTTAGTTTATCAAACGGAAATTCTCCAAGTAATGAGGATAATTCTAAAACAAAAGAATGTGCTGAATTTAAAAGTTCATCCGTTTGATTTGGAATTTTTAATTCCAAGTCTGTGAGTTTTTCTAAAAAACCTTCGTATTTGTTTTCTTTTGCATAACGTTTTAAATAAGGAAAAGAAAACTTTATAAGACCATCTAATTGAACTGTTAAATGTTTGTTGTATTCTGGGTGAAAAGAACCACTTGGTAAAACAAAATGGTAACCCGGTACAATTTCCACCAACTTTGCCGTATCCTTTCCTCGGGTCACAACATCTAAAATAAAATCTTTAGTAGGTAATGGTCCAAATGGTTCCATACTAGATCTGAGGATCGCTTCCAATTCGGATTCAAAACTCAGTTTAGTAGGGAAGAAGTATACATTTCCTTTTTGGTCAGATCGGAGTAAAATATTTCCAGGATTTATTTCTTCTAAAATTAGATCTCTATTAGAACGATTTTTAAATAAAAGATCCACTAAATCAATGCTATACTTGAAACATGACCTTCGAAACGGAATTACATCCGTTTTTTCTTTTGATTGAGGTGAAATCATACTCAAACGAAAAACAAGTTTTTGGTCCACAAGCAAAATGAAGGGATAAAAATACACAACAGGCTCTTTATTGTGTTCCGTTAGACCAGCTAATTCCTTTAATGCTTCTTTGATAGCAGTATTGGTTTTGTGAGATTCCGTTAACTGAACTTGTTTTGATAAAAGATCTGGGATGGAATCTAAAGTGAGAAAAAGAGTTGGTGTGATTTCAGCACTTCCATGCATTTCCAATCGCCTATGACGCACCCGTAATTCTTCTAAGATGGCTTGTGAAGTTAAGGAATAACTCGCTATGTTTTTTGGTAATAAAATAAAGTATGATGGTTCAGAAACATCTCCCATAAGTGGGTGTTCTGTTTCTCCAAGTTCTGAAAATGGTTCCAAAAATGTACCTGCTAAGACACAAGTTTATAAGAGAATTTCCAAAGAGCAAGAGAGAAAGTTGAGTAGAAAACTAGAAATTGAAAGAAATAAGCAGTAAATTTAGACTATTTTTCTAGTTGGTAAATATAGCATTTAGAGCAAAAACGCATCAAAGCAGTTGTTAAATGCGGACTTACACGAAAGTAGAATATAATCATTTGAAATAATTCTATTAACATTTTAGAGTCTAACATTTATTGACTGGTATTTCATCATATCATTCGTCTAATAGGTCATGGATTTAAGATTGGCAGCGGTTCTATTGGAACGCCAAAAAAAAGTTGATACATTTTTTGTTTGGGCGATTTTTGCTCACATTCCCCTTGTTTTTTTACTTTCCCTTGGTTACGGCGCAACACTCGTTGTGACAACATCAGCAGTAATCATTTCATCACTTTCCTTTCTGTTTTATCGGTTCTTTCGTGGAAGTTTTTTCTTAAGGGCTTGGAATGGAGCAGCTCTCATGTTTTTTAGTGCTCTTCTCATCCAAGCACAATTTGGACGAATTGAAATGCATTTTCATGTTTTCAGTGCACTTGCTATTTTGTTTGTTTATGATGATTGGCGTGTGTTACTGGTTGCAGCATTAACGATCGCTATACACCACTTAGTTGGAAATTATTTACAAGAATTCGGAGTAGTGTTTCTTGATACAAAGGTAATTGTTTATAGTTATGGAACTGGATTAGAAATTGTAATCACACATGCTTTATTTGTTGTAATGGAAACTGGAATTTTAATTTACTTTTCTTACTTATCAGTTCTTGACTTAAGACTTCAAATTGAAACTCAAACCAATTTAGAAACTGTGATGGCAGGTGTGACAGCTGCGATTGACGAAGTATCACACGGAACAAAATTATATATTGAAAACTCAAATCAAATTACCACTGCAGTTCGAAAATTTGAGTCTTCCTTCCAAAACCAATCTTCGTCCATCGAGGCAATTTCTGCTGCGACCGAGGAAACCACGGCTTCCAGTCAATTGATATTGGAAGGATCCAATCGACAAATTAAAGAAGTGAAAACTGTAGAGGAACTGAATCGAAACTTATTTAATATGAACGAAGGGTTCGTTAAATCTTTGGAAGTGATGCGGTCAAAAATCCAAGAATCTGCAGAAAATGTGAAACGAACTGAGTCCGAATTTTCAACTTTGTACCAATCTATGGAAGTGGCTGTAGATGATTCGGAAAAAATGGAAGAGATATTAGATTTAATTTCAGATATTGCAGAAAAGGTAAACTTACTTTCGTTAAATGCTTCAATTGAAGCGGCGAGGGCAGGGGATGCAGGTAGAGGTTTTGCCGTTGTCGCATCGGAGATTTCAAAACTTGCGGATTCGACTGCGGAAGCAACAAAAAACATTTCAACGATTTCTGGAAAAATAAAATCTGCAATCCAAGTGAGTTTTAAACAATCCAATCAGATCAACCAAACCGTTCAAGGATTTGTGAAATCAATTTTATCATCTGAAGTAGGAATGGGTGAATTAACGGAAAAAATTTCAGGAACTCTTTCTGCTTTTGAAAAACAAGAAGATGCTCTCACAACCTTAGATCAGATTGCACAAGAAATGCAAGTTTCAAGTAAAGAACAATCTAGTAGTATGGTTGAAATTTCAGATTCGATTATGGATTTAAATTTAAAAACACAAACTAATTTGAATACAAGTTCTGAAATGATTTCCTTCATTGATAAAGGGAATGTGATTTTTGAAAATTTAAAAGAATCGGTCGAAACATTATCTGCGATGATTGATCATGAAAACAGAGGTTAATCGTTGGAAACAAATTCTATTATGGACATTTGTTTTCTTTTTCTGTTTTGGTCTAAGTGGATTTGTCCACTTTGTATCAAGTAATTACCGCAAAATCAGTTGTGAATTTTGTCAGTCAAAGTTTGAAAATGTGCCCAAAGAAAATTGGATCGTCATATATCCTGGGTTAGTTGGTTGCGGAAAAAAATGCCCTCTAGCTTTGGAAGCTCTTCGGCAATTCCGAATCCGCTTTAAAGAAACCAATTTTAATTTTTACTTTTTGGTAACAGATGCAAATGAAAAAGAAGAGGACATTCAAAATTATTTGCAATACTACCAAACTTCTCTTTCTATTGAGGCCTTACGGCCGAATACAAATGATGAAGTCCAAACCTACCGTAGACTTGGAGCTTATTTGCCGGAACATGAGGTTTTGAAACAAAGAGATGAACATGGGACTCAATTTTTTCTCATCCCACCTAATCGAAAAGAAATCTATGCACTTCCAAAATTGGAAAAATCTGATTGGGCAAAAATCCAAAAAGAGATCAGTTCACAACCAAAATGATCCTTTAGTGGATCATATGATATACTTCTTTCATTTCCTCTCTAAGTAGTTTCATTTTGTTTGGGACATCGGGGTGTGAAATATCTTCGGGATTCAAAAGGTAATTTTCTGGACCAAGTTCCTTAATCATCAATTTCGTTTGCCAAGTGTTATCTTGGGGCATATTGATGTCGGACAAAAAAGTGTAATTTCTTTTGATTTCTGGTTTGATAAAATCTAAGATCGAATTAAAATGATGGTCGTTATATATTTTCCTTCCATCGGCTAATCTTGTGTAACCCCTGACCACATAATCGATATAAACGACGTCACATTCAAAGGCTTCGAATAAAAAGTTAATAGAGTCAAGTGGAATGATTTCCCCACAAGTAGAAATATCAATGTCAACGCGGAAGGAACAGATTCCATCTGGATCTGCCGCATCCGGGTAAGTGTGCACTGTGATGTGTGATTTGTCCAAATGCATACTCACCTGTGCCGAAGGGATGGGATTACCTCCACCTTTCACATCGCTCATGAGAACCATAGCAGAAGCACCTACAGGATCATAATCCTGTGCTGAAACAGATAAGATATTGGCATCAATGCGTTTTACGATCTCTTTTGAAATTTCTGTAATTTTGCTCGCATTGTATTTATCATGGATATAACTTACGTATCTACCTTTTTGTTCGTCATCGAGTGTGATGCAAAAATCGTAGAGGTTGAAACTCAAAACTTTTGTCAGATTATTGAAACCGGAAAGTTTGATTTTTTCTTTATCCATTGTCACCTGCTTGTATAAAGAACAGAAATTCGGTATTTGGGTAAGAGGCAACTGAAATAACAAGGAAGTTTTAGAAAAGTCATGGAAAACAAAATGGAATGGTGGAGACAAACTTCAATTTATCAAATTTACCCTTGGTCGTTCCAAGATTCGAACGGTGATGGAATCGGCGATTTGCAGGGAATCCTCAGTCGTTTGGACGAAATCAAAGACTTGGGTGTGGAAACCATTTGGTTTTCCCCCTTTTATGTGAGCCCAGGGGAAGATTTTGGTTATGATATTGCTGATTATACGAAAATAGACCCGCGTTTTGGAACTATGGCCGATTGTGACCGTCTTTTCAAAGAAATTCACAAACGAAAGATGCGAGTGGTATTGGATATGGTCATGAACCATACTTCCGACAAACACCCATGGTTTATTGAATCCAAATCTTCCAAAACAAATCCCAAACGCGATTTTTATATTTGGAGAAAAGGTACAAACAAAGCACCGAATAATTGGATCTCAATGGTCGGGAAATCTGGTTGGAATTATGATTCTCAAACAAAGGAATATTACTATAGCAATTTTTTGTCTTTCCAACCCGACTTAAATTATAGAAATCCTAAGGTCAAACAAACCATGTTTGCCGTTCTCGATTTTTGGTTAAAAAAGGGAGTCGACGGATTTCGTTTGGATATCTTCAATTCGATTTTCAAAGACGAACGTTTTTTAGATAATCCTTTTAGTTTTCGGTTTTTCCCAACACCAGATAACCATGATGAGGCGTTCTTTCAAAAAAAACAATACAACTTAAATCTTCCAGAATCGTTTTCATTTGCAAAAGAAGTTAGAAAACATATTTCAAAATACAAACAAAAACCTTTTTTGATAGGAGAGGTGAGTGGAAGTGATTTAGTTTTAAAATCTTTTTTAGGAGAAAAAGTTGATGGTCTCAATTTGGTTTTTCAGTTTGAGCTAATTCATTTTTCTTATAACGCAAAGTTTTTCAAAGACCTTCTCGAAAAAAATGAGAAAGTATTTCCAAGTCCTTATACTCCCACTTATGTTTTAGGGAACCATGACCAAAGGAGATACATAGATCGGTTAGGTGGAGACATTCGAAAGGCAAAATTACTAGTTTGTTTTCAGTTTATGGCAAGAGGTGTACCTGTTGTTTATTATGGAGAAGAGATTGGTAGAAAAGAAGGAAGGATTTCCAATTTTTTTGGAAAAGATCCAATTGCCAAACTAAATCGATTTGTACCATTGTTTTTATCGAATCTCTTGGGAATATATATTAACAGAGATAATTGTCGGTTACCCATGTTATGGGATGATTCAAACAATGGCGGTTTCACAAATGGAAAATCTTGGTTACCCATTGGTGTCATTCAAAAAGAGGAAACCGTGAGTGGTCAAAAAAATGAACCTGACTCTTTATGGAAACATTACCAAACGATGTTCCTACTTCGAAAAAAATGGGATGTGATCCGTGTAGGAAGTTTGCAAACTATCAGCACAGATAAAAAGAATGTTTTAAGTTTTCAACGGAGTGATAAAAAAAACAAAATCAGAGTGTATTTGAATTTCGGAAATAATCCAGAACAAATTGGATTTAAAGAAAAAGGAAAATTGTTATATTCCTTTGGTGGTTCTGAGAAAACAGAGAATGAACTGTTTTTACCTCCTCATTCTGGTTTGGTATTAGAAATGGGATTATCATCGAAGCAGTAAATGGCCACTTAGATTTAATATTTTTAATACCTTTTGGATTTGTGGTTTTACATTTGTTAAAAATAACATGACTCCTTTTTTTTGGAATGTCATCTTTTTGTATAAAAGTAATCCAAGAACTGCAGAAGATACTTCTTCCACATTGGAAAAGTCAATGTAAATGGCACTGGTTCCGTGTTGGAAAAGTTTTGTCATATCTTCTTCCAAACCTTGTGCAGAATACAAATCCAATCGGTTGGTTTCTATTCGGTAATTTTTTTCTGTTTCGAATTTCGTAACCATTTTTTCCCTCACACACTGATATACGGAAACGATTCAAATAACCTTAGGTTTCCGACCGGAAAAATGAATTTTAAATTTTAATTTTTAACTTACTTTTTTTACAGAATCACTCAAGTTCCTTTATGGATGGATATGGGAATTTCTCCTTTTAGATCCGAAAAAGAATTGGTGTGATTGCCTCCATTGGTACCACTTAATGGAAACTAAATCCCAAAGAAAATAAAAGATTACACCTGAATCCAGTTTGGATTGTCCCCAAGTGCGAAGCCCAAATGTATAACCAATTTCAGCTATTTTATCGGTTTTTACAACACCTAAGATTTCAAAAAGAATTTTGTAACCTCTTGGATGAAGTTTGTCTTTTGTATCCAAATAAACTGATTTTCTGATTCCAAAAAAGCCACTCATTGGATCAGATATTTTTACAGGGAACAACCATTCTGAAATTTTGGTAGCAAACAAACTAGCTAACTTACGTAAGATGGGAAAATTACCATAACCTCCATCTTGACTCCTTCTTGTTGCAACTACGATATCATTTTCTTTCAAAAGACGTATCAGATCAGGGATTTTTGTGTAGTCATGTTGGAAATCTGCATCCACAACAACAAACTTATCTCCTTCTGCCTTGTCATAACCAAATGTTACGGCAGAACTCAATCCTTTTTCTGTGAGCCTCACAAATGGTCTGATCCTTGAATCATATTCAGCTAATACTTTTGCGACCTCGAAAGTTCCATCTGGTGAATTGTCATCTACTATGATGATTTCAAAGTAAATTCCATCCTTTTCCAGAGTTTTTGTAATTGTTTCAACGCAGTTTTTAATATTTCCTGCTTCGTTATATGTAGGTAGTATAATACTTGTTTTATCTTTCATGACCGGTCATTCAACTTTTTATTAATTAAAAAAGCCCCTTTGTTAAATTTTTAATACATACTTCGCCAGCATGGCAGGAGGATAAAATTGACTGAGAACATCCATCAAATAACTGATATTGTTTTGTGCAGAGAATTTCACATGCAAACTGAACCAATTTTGGATCTTGGAGTTTTTTTTGTTCTTCACTCAAACAGTTGTTAATCTTTTCGCACATATATTTGCATTGAGGTGCTTCGCTTATTGTTACTTTTTTTCCAAATTTTGGAAAATTGTCTTTTGAAATGTCCCAAATTGTAACAGAGAATAAAAGTAAAAGAAGGATTCCATATTTTTTCATATTGATTCTCCTCTTTTCCATAAAATTATCTCAGTTTGGAATTTCTGTTTTTCCATTCTTAAAATTGATCTCACTAGTGATTTAGAATTCAACTGAAGGTGTTGTTTCCATTGGTACCATGAACTTATCTTTTGGAATTCACTTGGAATTTCAGCGGGAACAAAACTGATGAGATAGTTTGATTTGGAACAATTCTCGTTTATGGTAAGAGGGAGAGCAAATTGCACTTGTGCCCTTTTTAATTTATTTTGGACATCCATGGCTGTCCACGGGTTTTCCGCGACAACACAAATGGTTTCCTGTTCTGCCTGTTTTGTTACTTCTCCTATCTCAGGATCAGCCATTGGTTTAAGTAAAAAGAATACAATCATTGGAAGAATTAACACTTGAGTGTAAACAATGATATGCCACTGACGTTCTTTGTTTTGGGAAAAATATAAAGCACCCACTAACAAAAGTATCGCAAGAATAGTAAATAAAAACAGAAAATGTAGTCTTAAGATAATTGATGCCATTAACAAAAGGATATAAACCAATAAAATGGCATATAAATTTGTTTTTGTAATGAGAATTGAACGCCAAGTAACATTTTGTAATGCTGGGAGTAAAAATAGAAAACTAATGAATGGCGTTACATAATAAGGATCCTTTCTATTTGGAAGTAAGTGAAGAACCGTAACCAAAAGAAAAAATACCAAAAAGACCATAATGTAAATTTGGTTCTTATTTTGTTTTTGTTTCCTAAGTGAATTCCATATCAATTGTAAAAATGGTATTGTAAATGGAATGGTATACAAAAGCCATCCAAACCAAATCCTTAATCCTGATTGGTTTGTTGAATAAAATTTCCCAACATTCTCAGTGATAAAGAAAAATCGCAAGAGGTCCTTCCCAGAAGGAACTTGAAAATACAAAAATAAAATCCAGGCAATTGGTAGAATGAATGTAAGTGAATAGGTAAGCAGGATTACTTTTTCTTTCCAAATTTGTTTCCATTGAAAAGAAATTTTTCCTTTTCGAAAGCGAATGACTTTCACATAAAAATAACTAACGAGGAATAAAAGAATATAAACGTGTAAAATTGGTCCTTTGAGTAAATACCCAATGCCAGAAACCAAACTCCCTAAGATTAAATATTGGTTTTTGTTTGTAACTTTGTACAAATAAAATGTATAAAAATAGAAGAGTAAAAAAAATACCATTGGCCCTTCCATCATCAATAGACCGAAGAATTTCAATGATAAAAATGAAAATCCAAAGAGGATTGTAGTAAGGAATGCTTCTGACTTTGATTTACTGATGCGAAATGATAACTGGAAAAGTAAAATCAATGTGCCAATACCAAAGAGTGTTGAAACGAGTCGTTCGGAAAAATAACTGATCCCAAATATTGAGTCCATTGACATTCCCATCCAAAAAAGAAGAGGGGGTTTATATGGATTGGGTAGGCCAGACAAACTTGGGATTACAATGCTTCCAAGTTCCAAACTCTCTCGGACCGAACGAATGTGCATGATTTCATCCCCTTGGGGGAAAGGAGCATCAGGCGATCCGAGTAATACTCCAAAAATGAACAGTAGTATAAGTGCCAAAGGGTAAATCATAAATCCTACTAATTTCCATAAACAAAGATACTGACTAGTCAGTCAATGTGTAAATTCAGGAGAATTAGAAAAAGAATTTGAAAAAAATTGGTTTTTGGTATTATTAAGGCTTACGAGAAGAACTTGTTCTTTTTTAAATGAAGTGGATTTAAAGGTATTTTGGGAGCCGTTAAGTTTTCGGTTTTCGATGTGAAATTGAAGTAAAAAATAAAAAACCAACCAAATTTAAAAATTACCAATCAATCGGGAAATAGTCTTTTAAGAATTTACCGATCCAATGTTTGCCAGTATTCACTCCATCAAACAATGGATCAACCACCCTTGCTGCACCATCCACAATATCTAGGGGTGGTTGGAAATCATGTAATTCCTGTTTACGTTTTGCAAGTTCAATGGGATCTTCATCGGTAACCCAACCAGTATCAACGGCATTCATAAAAATTCCATCTTTGGCGAAGTCTTCTGCTGAAGTATGAGTCATCATATTGAGAGCTGCTTTTGCCATATTCGTATGAGGGTGTCTGTCTTCTTTTTTGAATCGATGGAACTTGCCTTCCATTGCGGAAACATTGATAATATGCTTTTTTCCTGTATTATCCTTTCGCATAATACCTACCAATCGATTACACAATACAAAAGGAGCTACCGCATTGACAAGTTGTACCTCTAACATTTCGGAAGTATTAATTTCACCTAATTTCAATCGCCAACTATTTGTTTTACGAAGGTCCACTTGTTGTAAATCTGCATCTAATTTTCCTTCAGGAAAAACAGCTTCCAATTCTTGTGAATTATCATGTGAATAAGGAATTTGTGAGAGTGCGGCCGAAGAACGAATTCCTACTCCAGGAGTTTTATGGTTCCAACTGACTGCAAGAGCAGTCGCAGTGTCTTTCATTTCAGAATCAGAACGGTAGGAATCCAATTCATTTTTACAATGTTGGTAAAAACTTAATAATTTCTGAACTTCTTCTGATAAATCTTTAATCGGTGTATTTTCTATTTCTAATAGGTGGGAATAAAATCCTGGTGGCCTTCTTACCGTTTGCGCTGCATTATTGATGAGAATATCCAATCTTTCTAAGTGATTTTCTAAAAATTTACAGAATATTTCAACACTAGGTGTGTGGCGTAAATCCAATCCGAATATTTGTAATCTGTCTTTCCATAAGTGAAAATCCGATTCTTTAGAAAAACGGATGGCTGAATCGATTGGAAATCGAGTAGTAGCAATGACTCTTACTCCTGACCTTAATAACAAAAGTGTTGTTTGATAACCAATTTTCAAACGTGACCCAGTGATCACAGCAACACTTCCCCGTAGATCTGCTGTTTGGTATCTTTTGGAATAATTTAGTTCCGCACAATTAGGACACATTGAATCATAAAAAAAATGAAGTTTGGTAAAGGGAGTTTTACATATATAACAAGGTTTTGGTTGGGACAATTCTGTTGCATTTTCCCAAGACCAACCTGCTTGATTTGAAATTTGTAGAGGAGCTTTGAAGACCGTCGATTCTCTCGCTCGTCTAATGCCAGTTAATGAAGTCTTCTGCTTTTCTTGTGCTTTTAAAACTTGTTTTTTTTCAACGCGGACTGTTCGGTTTCTTCTTCGAACTTCATTTCGATCAGGTCTCGAAATTTTTCCGCATAGGATGAGAAGTTCTAGGCGTTTTTCTTCTGGTATTGTGACGAGATCTTTCGGTGAATCTAAAAGAGATTTTAATTCACGAAGTAAAGAATCGATGTCCATAAAACCAGATTTTTACGAATATTTGGGCAAGCAACTCACTTTGGCATTAGATTTTTTGGATTCTGATTTTACGTTTTCCAGTAAATCGAATTGTTCCGTCCAAAATGACGGAATTATCCATTTCTGTTTGCAGGGATTTTACTTGTTCTCTCATATTTTGGATAAGAAATATTGTTTCATGTATATCAGTACATTGTAGGTGTTGGAAAAGTTTTTCTTTGTCGTAATACAATGCTTCCAACTGTTGTTCCAAAAGATAAGTTTGAGAGTCTTCAACAGAAACTTGGTGGTTTTCTTGTGTGGTCTCTTCTATCATTAATTCACGAATTGGTTTTGTTAAAAATTCTTGGATTTCATTTAAATCTTCATCATGAATGAGTGGTTCCAATGCTATCAAGATGTAAGTAGTTAGGGATGCTTTGATGATTAATTTTGGGTTTGCTTCTCCTGTATTAAAATTTTGGTATTGGATTTGTGTATTCAGTTGTTTCCAATAACATTTTAATTCTACATATTTTGAAAAAATTAGAACACTCAGTTCCTCTTTAATCTCAACATCAGCTAATATATCGATAAATTGGTGGATGATGGAATCAAACCATAAATGAATGTTTTTTTTGTCGGTTTCATTTTGTTTAAAACCTATCATCCATTCTTCAATATTTTCTGAGACAGATCTGTTGAAATTTTCACTAGTTAGTTTTTCTTTTATGTAATGGAGTTCCATAAGTATTCCTATTGGATTGTTTTTTTATGAAATCTAAAATTCGGAATATAAGCCGATTGGATTGATTCGATATGGATTTGGTTAGTGTTTATCTTTCTGTAATTTTCTTTAAAAGAATATAAAAAGTTTAATTCTTTTTCCAAAGTTTGAAATTCTTGGATTATCGAATCAATATCAGAAGTTCCTAATTCGGCTTCTAATTCCTCTTTTTCTTTGTACAATGTGACAATTTGAGATTCTAAATGTTCTTCTAAAGTTGTATCCATCTTTCATTAGACTGATTACTTTTTCAAAACAGAAATAATATTAAATTCAACTAAGATACTCCATGGACGTTTGCTATGGCCAACGCGAACTGGTTTCAAAATTCTGACCGTTTGGTTCGAATCAATGTGCGTATAACTTTCCCCTTTTTGAATGGCTAGAAGTCCTTCTGAGGTTAATGCCTCTACTTTAGTTCCTAATGTCTCAATATCTGGGTGGGATGCAAAATTCCCTTCGTAAGTGACAAGGGAAGTGGATCCAATTCCAAAAATTTTCCTAGGGGATAATTCTAACTGTAATTGTTCGAGTGAAAAATCAGCGCCTAAAATTCCTGCAAATTTGGAATGAAGGAATAGGTTTGTCATAAGGCTTGTCATTTTTACAGTTTTCCCTTCTATTGGGTAATCGTAAGGTTCCATCATCACATCCTCGCCCAAATCACGAGGTAATATATACCATTCATTTTCACCAGGAATATCATAACCTTGTAATGGTTCTATCGAGATACGACCGGTATGCCTATGGCAATATGGAACAAATCTCCCTATTTGATCATGGCCTTCTTTATTCATATATTCATGATCTTTTTCATCAATCACGTTGGGTTCACAACAGATTGCATACGCAAGTTGTTGTTCATTTTGGATGAGATACTCTTGTAAAATAAGAAGTAAGTGTTCTCGTTTCATCCCAATGTTTGCATGAACTAAACTCTGTATTAAAAATTTCAGGCCATATAATGAAGTAGCCATGATATAAAACTTTGATTCAAGTTCTTTGGCGATATTATTTGTCCATAATTCTGTATATTCTATAATGGATTGTTTCTCCATTTCCAAAACATCTGCATTTGCTTCAGAATTTTCTAAATTGATTCTAGTTAAGATATCTGATATTTTTTTTGTGGCTTCTGATGTTTGGAATGAAAGTTTAGTAACTTCATTTGCGACAATTTCAAATCCTCTGCCATGTTCTCCCGCTCTTGCTGCTTCAATTGAAGCATTTAATGCGAGTAAGTTGGTCTGTTTGGCAACTTGTTGGATCGATGATGCTACGGAACCAATCTCTTTCGATCTTTCTCCAAAGGAATCAATGAGTTCTTTGAGTTTTCGCATCCCCAAATTTGAATACTTTTCATCCATCCTTTTGCCATCCCTGAATCAGATTTTGGTCTATTACGAATATCGGAGTTCAATTTAGACTTATTGATAACCTGCTTGTTGCAATCGAAATAGTTTTTCATATTTTCCTTTTTTAGAAAGTAAGGTATTATGATCACCCCATTCGGTTTTTTTCCCTTGTTCTAAAACAAGAATTTTGTCTGCCATTCTGACGGTTGAAAATCTATGTGATATTAATATGACTGTTTTTCCGAGAGTGTGTTCTCTAAAGTGTTCAAATACTTGCATTTCCGCTTCCGCATCAATAGCAGAGGTTGGTTCATCAAGTATTAAGATGTCTGCTTTGGTTCTCATAAAAGCACGAGACAATGCGATTTTTTGCCATTGCCCTCCAGACAATTCCCGTCCATCTTGGAACCATTTGCCGAGTCTTGTTTCGTATCCTAACTCTAATCTTGTGACAAAATCATGAGCCATACCTAATTTAGCTGCATTTACCCATTGTGATTCTGTTTGTTCTCGATTCACATCACCCATTCCAATATTATCTCCGACCTTAAATTGGTATTGGACAAAATTTTGGAAAATGACTCCGAAACGTTCACGTAAAGTTACTTCGTCCCAATCTGTGAGATTGATACCATCCAAATAAATATTGCCTGATGAAGGTGAGTACAATCGAGTAAGTAATTTGATTAAAGTGGTTTTACCTGATCCATTTTCTCCGACGATTGCCAACTTTTCGCCAGCGAGTAACTCAAAACTAACGTCCGTTAGTGAATCTTTGGTGGAGCCAGGGTACAAAAAAGATACATTATCAAATATTATACCTGTTTTCTTTTGTAAATTTTTATAAGATCCCAATTTTTTTGGAATTGGTAAATTCAAAAATTCCATTAAGTTTTCGATATACAAATGGTCTTCGTAAATTCCACCAAAAGCAGAAAGGGCGTTTGCAAATGTAGTTTGGCCTTGCCGAAAGATTACCAAATACATTGTCATCTCGCCTAAGGTAATTTTTTTTAATAATGCAAGACTCACAATCCATAAATAGGATCCATAAAAAGCAAACTGACTAATTAATCCCAATAAAAAACTAACAAAACTTTTTCTGATGGTTAACTTCTTGTCTTCCGAATATATTTTAAGAAAATTATTCTTATATCGATTTAAAAATTCTTTTCCTAAATTAAAAAGTAAAATTTCTTTTGCATTGTCTTCTCTAGCCATTAAGGTTTCTAAATAAACTTGTTCTCTAGTTTCCTTTGCTTTCCATCGAAAAAGTCGAAATGTATGATTTGAAAATCTTGTTTCTGCTATAAATGTTGGAATTGCAGCTATAACTAAAATTATGGAAGCTATAGGAGATAGTTTTACTAATAATCCAAAAAAACTTACAATGGTGATTGATGATTGAGCGATGGTAAAAAATCGATTTACCATCGATAGAGGTTTGGATGAGGCCTCTGATCTCGCTTGAGTCATTTGATCGTATGTTTCTGAATTTTCGAATTGGCTAAGTTCCAATGTGATTGCTTTGGAGAGAATTTTTTCATTTACTTCATGTCCAAGTCTTATCCGAAGGAGTGTAGTGCATAAAAAATATAATTTTTGTGCTCCAAAATAAAATATAGTGATTATACCTTCTAGATAAACATAAAATGCCGTATTGGATTGTAATAAGTTACTCCAATTTTCATATTCTATATTGGATATTAATATGGAATCAATAATTAGTTTTCCAATCCAAACCAAAGTAGAAGGAAATAGTCCATTTACGATTGTCAAAAATGAAATGAGTATTGTAAGTATGGGGGAACTTCTGTAAGCTAATTGGAATGCAGTTTTGGATGATTGAACAATGCGATAAAAAGTTCCAAACATACTGGTTAGATTGTTTTCGGATCAAACAATCGAAAGCATTTTTTGTGAAAATGGAGAGAAAACTTTGAATTCCACTTTCCCAATTTTTGACTACTAGATTCCATGTGATTCGATTATGACGAAAGAAAGATTGGATAAAATTCTTGGAAATTTAGGTTTGGGATCTCGGTCAGATGTGAAAAAGGATATTTACCAAGGTAATGTTAAAGTGAATGAAAGAGTGATCAAGGATCCAGGTTTTAAAGTCTCATTATCAGACATTGTTACCTATTATGATGAAACTTTGATTCGCAAAGAATTTTATTATTTCATGATGAATAAAGCTCCAGATTGTATCACCGCAACAGAAGACCCAAGAGAAAAAACGGTTATGGACTATTTAAACGATAGGCATAAAAATATGAATTTATTTCCGGTAGGTAGATTAGATAAAGAAACAGAGGGTTTGTTATTATTTACAACAGATGGTACTTTGGCACATTATTACACTTCTCCAAAACATTTTGTTGAAAAAGAGTATTATGCTGAAATCTCATTACCAGTTACTTCAGATGATATAAAAAAATTTGAAACTGGTATTGAATTAGATGATGGATATAAGACTTTACCAGCAAGATTAGCCGTTCCTGATCTTGCAAATCCTCATATAGCGACCGTTTGGCTTAAAGAAGGAAAATACAGACAAATTCGGAGAATGTTTCAAAGTTTAGGAAAAGAAGTTTTGTATTTAAAACGAGTGAAAATGGGCAATTTGGAATTAGACCAAAATTTGGAGTTAGGAGGTTATCGGGAACTAACTGAAGAAGAAGAAAAATTATTGAAAACCAAATTACCTATCATTCAATAAAACGTTCGATTTTATAGAAAAATGCTGAAGGTGCTCTTTTAGGGCGGGAATTCGATAGGGAAACAAACAGCTGTTCGTCTTTCATGCTTGCAAGTAAATTCCCATTGGAATCAATAATGTCCTGTCGAAAATAAAATCGAATTTTTTCAAATCTTTCAATCCAACTTAATATTTTGACCGGAGTCCCTGGTTCCGGTTGTTTATGGATTAAAATTTCACCACCCATAAAAAAAGTAGTTGAGTCTGTTTCTTTGATTAAATTCAAATCTACAATTTCTTTAAAAAATAAAAAACGACCTTCTTCGAAAATTTTCCAAATAGAATCAGAAGGTAAATTCCAGAAACAATTCATATCACTATAAGGTATATAATAGTCATGCGTAACGGTATTTTGATTTGTTGGTTTAGGGTGGATTGTAAATAAGTACGGTGTTGTGCTTAAATTTGGCAAATTATGAATTTGTATATTTTTTCCATTCTGAACCAAACTAGATGTTGTTTCCATTTCACAGGCTTTTTTTCCATCAGATCCCAAAATTGATTGTTTCCATAATAGACTCGAGTTTTCGAATTCAAAAATTTGAGTTTCAACGGTTACTTCAGAATTCACGAATTGTTGGTTTAAAAATCGAACGTATGTGGAACCAGGAATATAACTTATATTCGTATTTAACATTAGTTCAATTGGATATCCAAATATTTTTAAGACCTCGCAGCGTGCATCATAGGCAAATTTTTCATACGTTCGGCTTGTGACATGGCGATTCCAGTCTAAATCAAAGTGCTGAGTAGTTAAGGTTTTGCGAAAAATTTGACTCATTCCACCTTTCTTTTGTTTCTTAGAGAATGGTAAAGAAAAATTCCAAGTCATTGGTATTATTATCGAATCATATAATTAATGTTTTGAGATTCATAATTTTTGATTTGGGTTTACAACGAAGTGAATTTTTAAATGGTTTGTTATTCGAATATTCTATCAAAGTTTGCTATTATTTCTTTTTTCTCAATTTGGTGATCTGACCAAGTAATGAAAAAAGGTGATTGCCATTTTTGAGTTACGTTTCCTTGTTTATTGTTTGGTTGGTCCCAAGTTGGGTAAATTCGAAATCCTCTTTTCCCTTCATGTTTACCAGATAATATACCCTGTTCATTTAAAATTTCTTTTGTGAAAAGAAAATAACCAATTTTATTTTTAACAATAGTCTCTATGATACAAAAATTAAAACTATCACTAAAAGAAAAGGGTTCAATGATACCGTTTTGATTTCGTTTCCACAATGTTACAAATTGTCCTATTTTTTTAGGTGTGATCTTTGACTTTCGAAATATAATTTTTTTATCATTACATTGAAAATGGCATGCATGATAGTCTTCACTTTCCTCTTCAATCACCACTCCGTATATTGACAATTTATTAGGATCTAAAAGGAATTTTTGCAAATTATTTAGAAACATTGGATTCGTTTGTTTAATTTTTGAGTTAAGTTGCATTTTATATTTAATGTGAGACGTATTTGAGACCTACAACAGATAATACCAAAGTAAAAAGAAAAAAAAGTCTCCAGAATTCAATTGGTTCTTTGAAAAATAGGATTCCAATCAGCACTGTGCCTACAGCTCCAATCCCAGTCCAAACCGCATAACTAGTTCCAATGGGTAAAGTCTCTGTCACTTTTATGAGTAATGCCATGCTTATAATGAGTGAAATTAAAAAACCGGAATACCAAAAATAAGTTTCATGACCGTTTGAATCTTTAGCTTTTCCAAGGCAAAAAGCAAACATAACTTCAAATAAACCAGCTGCAAGTAACATTACCCAATTCATACACACTCCGATAAGACTTAAGTTATGGATACAATATGGTCTGTAAATTTGAATATTAGTAAAATTTAGCGGGCAATTCTTGAACAAAAAAAATATTCAACCGAATGGTTAAGTAATTGACTAAAAAAAATCCTATTATTTATTAAACCAAATGGTTGAATTTAAGAAAAAAGAACAAGTTTTGGACCGAGTTTTTGCTGCTCTTTCTGATCATTCTAGAAGGCAAATGTTAGCTCGTCTTAGGAAGGGTTCCTTGAGCATTTCTGAGTTAGCAGAACCATTTGAAATGTCATTTGCCGGAGTTGCAAAACATATCGAGGTCTTAACTGATGCTCAGCTTATTAAGAAGGTACGCGCACCTGAAGACGGTAGAAGTTATAAATTAGAACTTCAAAACCAAAGCTTAACAGAGGCCACGAATTGGATTATTTATCACCAAGAGTTTTGGACAAATAAACTTGCAAGGTTAGAAACATTTTTGGAGGAAAAAGATAATGAACCAAGAAGTATTAAAAATAGAAAGAAAAATTAATGCGGAAGCGAAAAGATTATTCCAAGCATGGCTTAATGCGGAAGATTTTTCACGTTGGTTTTTATCAGGTGAGTTGATCGGTATAGAATCAGTTATTATGGATCCTCGCCCTGGCGGAAAGTTTGTTATCAATATGAGTTTAAATGGAGAAGTTTTACCTCATATTGGTGAATTTATAACTATAGATGAGCCACATAAATTAGTCTTCACTTGGAGATCTCATGCAACAGATGATCGTGATACACTTGTTACAGTGACATTTACGGATCTTTCCAATACAACTGAAGAAAATACAAAGTTTTCTAATAAAAATAAAACTACACTAGTTACATTAGTTCATGAAATGTTAACAAGTGATATTCAGATTAAAAATCATAACTTTGGATGGACTAATATTTTGGAGGGGTTGAATCAATGGTTTAGTTAGTCCCAAGTTGGGTTTAATATAGCAAAAGTTTAAGGATTTAAAATAAGGAGTGTTGTATGGAGATTTATCACAAAATTGGAATTAGAGCAAAAGAGGAAGAAGTCATTAGTGCTCTAAAAACACAAAAAGGGCTTACCAATTGGTGGACAAAAGAGGTGAGCGGAGATTTTAATTCTGGAATTTCAACCATTGGTGGATCGATATCATTTGGTTTTGGGCATGGAAATGCGATTATTATGAATGTACAGAATGTAACTTCGAATCAAGTATTATGGGAATGTACTTCTGGTCCTGTGGATTGGGTTGGGTCACACATTGATTTTAGATTGAATTTAATCACAAATGCAAATGGTGAGAATATGGTACTTTTATACTTTGAACACAAAGATTGGAGAAATGTATCAGAGTTCACTGCGCATTGCAGTATGAAATGGGCTACCTTTCTTCTTAGTTTAAAAAACTATATTGAAAATGGTGTTGGAAATCCTTCTCCTAACGATATCAAAATTGATGATATCAATTAATTTCAATAGATCATAAATGACAATTTGCCTTTGTGGAATTAAAAATACAAAGGTAAAAATTGACTATCTTAGTGAATTTGGCAAATGAGATAATTTCAATGAAAGGATCAAAGGTTTACATTTTTGGCAATCGGTATTATTCAAAACTAATGGATTGAATAAGTTCTGCATTGATCGGTTTTCCTTTCAAAGTTGCGGGACTGAAAGTTGTTCTCGATATAACTCTTAAAGCTTCTCTAATATAAGGTTCTTCTATTTCATTTGAAATTACCTCAATTGAATCTACTCGTCCATTCTTAAATATTTTTAGCTTTAAGAGGACTGTTTTTTTGGGCATTAAATCTCTGAATTCTATGGGATATGCATCTTCCAAATCTAAATGTATTTCGGGAAAAGGTTTTATAATATCTTCAGATTTGATTCCTATATAAGGTTCATCATCTTTCGGTAAGTATTTTGTATCATAGATTTGTTTCGCAGTTTGGTTTTTATATTTTTTTTTGGTGTTTGCACCAAGTTTTTCTAATGTTTCCATTAGTTTTAAATCACCAAAGAAAGCGGAATAGTAATAAGGATCTAATTTATTTTTGTCTTCTATATTAATGTTGATATTTTTTTTTAGTAAATAATTGATAAACTCTTTTTGATTGTTACGAATCGCATTCGCTAAACATGGTTTTTTTTCTTTATCTTTTGATTCAAACAGATTTGATTCAAGGCATGAATTAAAAAATATTAAATCAAACATTTCTTCCTTATTTAATGGTGTTGTCTGTTTTTTCGAAATTCTCGATATATTAAAACAGGAAACTAAAAATAAAATTGAGGTATAATATAAGATTTTTTTCATTATTCTATTACTATTTAATCGTTTTAAATATAATGATAACTTTGGTGTGCCAATAAAAATCTTGATACGACTCAAGTTTCCAAAGGGTAACACTTTTTAGTTATCTTTCTTGGTTTATGAACAATGAACTTTGTATGAGCTGGTATAGGAAAAAATCAAGAATAAATTTTGATCGATGACACCTAGTTTATTTGAAGCAAACCAAACCAATTGGAAACGAAATCATTTTCATTTTGATGCCTACTTTAAATCCGTTAAATGGATTCCCTACCATAATGAGTTGACCATTCCATTTATTGTAACCTCTGTGATTGAAATGCCTTTATTTAAACCTATAAGGATAATCAATGAGTAATTAAACATTCGGGTCGAATTGTTTGTCAGACTTCACATTGACCTGTTCTGGAGTTTTTATGCCTAGAGCCTCGTGAGGACTGTTTCTATTAAAATCGATTCTCCACTTGTCGAAGAGTTTTTGGAAGAGAGTGATGTTTCCCACGATCTCATGGTGTAGTTCACGAGCCATGTTCCTATGCATACACTCATATATGCCATTCTGATAAGGTTTCCCTGGTTCCGCACGATCAAGTTTGATTACGAGAGATAGGCACCTAACAGATAACCTGGTGAGTCCCCAATGAGACTGCATAGAAGCGAAAGGTGGACCATTGTCAGAACGAATGAAATTAGATAACCCGTAGATTGAGAATAACCTAGAAAATTCAGCTTTGACGGAAGTAATGTCTCCTTTTTTAAAAAGTCTTGTAAGAGAGAATGTATTTGAGGAAATCATCTCGGATAGTGAGTTGGTTTTCTTTTTCTCTTTATATCTTGTAGTCCTGCTTTCTTAAGAATACATTCAATGGTAGACCTGTAAAGAGCATTTCGATATGAGAATTCTGTATTATAGAGATATAAGATTTTCTTAGCACCCCAGAACTTTCTGTGATTTTTGATCTTATTGATATATAGAATTGTTTCTTCTTTAATTTTAGCGGTAAAGGTCTTAGGAGTCTTCTTCCTATCTCGAAAACCTTCTTTCCTTTCCTTTCCTTCATAAAGCGCTCTTTCCACCAATATCCTCACTTAGCGGAGATGCCATATTAAACACAGACCTTAGTAAAATTGACTCCGATCTGGAATGAATCCAGAACAAATTGAAATCTTAAATCCTCGGCATAATTCTCCTTCCAAGGCTTACTTTAAGCCCTCCTAAAAAGGTGATCTAAAGGGATTAGAAACTTGAAAGTGTTAAGTATGTCCAGAGGCATAAACCAAGGAAATGTCGTATAACGAACTAGACTAACCGACGTAGGCTGACCCTGAGTCCCGGACGGGACGTTAGGGACTGGAACGACGCTTGCGTAAGCAAGAGGAGTGCCAAAAGCCTATGTGTCGCAGACCGAACGAGGGCGTAAGTGCTGAAGCGAAGCGTTCAGGTGCTGTTATGCTAAATAAACCAAAATATTTCTTGCACACCATGTAATTAAATGGTTTAGATATTTCTTTTTTATTCGTTTAACAAAAATCCTTAAATGTGATGCTATTTATAGCTTGAATTGTAGTAGATCAAACACCCAGATTGAATCTTTAAGTTATATGCACATTCATCTTTACACATACCTTTTCTAAAAGCGGATCTACTTTCTTCAATTTCGTTCATACATTTTTTGATACAACTTTGAAATTTTTGGTCACAGACTTTATTGTCAACTTTATCTTTATTATGTTTGTTTGGGTAAATTGATGATGTAGCTAGGAGTATTAGAATTGGGATTTTATTTAGTATATTTAAATTCATTTATTATAGATTTTTTGGATTTACTGATTTATTTTTTATTATATCAAAATTCCTCTAAATTATCAAAATCTATTAATTGGTCTTCTGAATAAAAACCAAATGGAACTTGGATTAATAGAAAGAGTGCGTAAGGATATTGTTGAGGTCCTTGGAGAAAAGCATATGAAAAACTAAACCAAGATTGTGGAATGGTTTTTCCCAGATTAAAGAATATTTTGTTTGTTAAAGAAAATTTAAAATCGATCTCTTCATTTTCAATATTAAAAAAATTACAATACGTACGTTTTATGCTTTTAAACATAGTGGAACTTTCGACCAGACTTTGTTCGCATTTATTGAAGTTTACAATATTTTTTTTGTGATTTTCATCTATTCCAAAATAGATTATTTGGGATCCTGAAACTGTTTTAAAGAGTGGATATTGCTTTCTGGAGCTTATTTGTAGAAAACCAACATATTTTCCTTTTGGAACTCGGAAGGAGATTTTGTTATCGGTGATTGTTTCACTAAAGTAATATATCGGTAGAAATTGTGATTCGTTTTTATAAAATGAATCTTTGTCTTGTATGTAGAAATCTAAATATAATTTAAAATTATCTGGATTATTTACATTGATAGAAATCTTAGATAAATTACTTTCGAATTTCTTTAATGAATTATTTTTCAGTGAAGTAGCTGTTCTTGATAAACAATTTAAATTGATAATTATTAGTATGTAAAAAAAAGATTTCATTTTTTTCTAAGTAAGTTTGGTTTATTTCGCATATCGAACTAGTCTACTCGACTTAGGCTGACCCTAAGTCGAGTAGAGGGATGTTAGGGGCTGGCATATAGCTTGCGAACGCAAGCCGAATGCCAGAAGGGGAATTTGCCGCAGGCCGAACGAGGCATTTTGCGGAAGCGTAGCAGAATTCCGCTGTTATGCGTAGTTTTTGATTGTTGTTAATTATTTTCAATAATAGAATTAATTAAATGACCCATGCTTTTAATTTCTGGAAAAGCTGATTGGGTTGCAAAAGCTATGAAAGTGATTAAGGCAAGTAAAAATAAAAAAGGTATAATTGTATTTTTTATAACGACACCATACCATCCGATACTTTGATAATTCTTGATTTTTTTGTAAATAAAAGTCAAAGCAAACGATTCAAATACAATTTCAGATAGAAATATTGGAGAGATAAATATAACATAAGCGAATATAATAAAGATTGAGAAAGTTATAATGAGGATAAATATAATCAAAAATACTTGTTCGTAATCAAAGAGAAAATCATATAGTTTAGAAGGGCTATTGATATTGCTACTACGGTTAATTTTGTTAGAATCAATTCTAAGAAGATTATAAGATTCATCCGGATGTAAATTCATTCCTTTGAATGCAAAGATTACCCAAATACGAAGAAAAAGAAAAAATGAAAGATATCCGGTGAAAATGGCAAGTGGATATCTAATATACATTAAAGAAAGGCCCAAGTTAAGAAGTACAATAGAAGTAATCGTAGCACAGATAAAACTGGCGCTTAAAATTAGAAACATTTGAAATCGAGGGTTTCCATTTTTAAGCAAAATTGCCTTTATTTGGTTTAATTGCTTTGCTTTATATTTTTCATTGTCTTTTTTTTTGATTTTATTCATAATTATTTTTTGGTATGACTTCAAGAGATAGGTAACGATTAAGGTGCAAGAGAAGGTTAACGCTTTTTAGTAACCTTTCTTGGTTTATGAACTTTGTATGAATCAGGATCAGAAATAAGCAAGAAGAAATCGTTATCTATAACACCTAATTTGTTATTAGCAAACCAGATAGAGTAGGTATCCTTATCTTTTTTAATTCCAACATTGAATCCATTGAATGGATTTCCGATCATAATGAGGTGCCCGATCCAATTGATGTAACCTCTGTCATTGACATGTCTCTGCTTGAACCCAAAAGGATATGAGATTAGGAGATCAGCATTAGGATCAAATTGCCGTTGTGACTTCAGATAGACTTGTTCTGGAGTTTTCATGTTAAGTGACTCGTGAGGTCTTTCTCTGTTAAATTCGATTCTCCATTTGTCGAAGAGTTTTTGATGTAGAGTAATGTTTCCGACGATCTCATGCTGAAGTTCTCGAGCCATGTCTTTGTGCATTCTTTCATGAGCGCCATTCTGGTAAGGCTTTCCGGGTTCGATCCGATCTAGCTTAATACCGAGAGAGAGCCACCAAACAGAAAGCTTAGTGAGTCCGAGTAGAGATTGCATAGAAGCGAAAGGAGGACCATTATCAGACCTAATGATCTCAGGTAGGCCGTATATCTTAAATAAGCGAATAAATTCGGCTTTTACAGAAGGTATGTCTCCTTTGGAAAGAGTCTTGATAGAGAGAATGTATTTAGAGTAATCATCTCTGATCGTTAGAGGATTGACCTTTTCTGAATCAGCAGTATACCACCAACCTTTGAAGTCAACAGTCCAAATGTGGTTAGGCTTAGTAGATTTTTCTGGTAGAGAAATTCTTTCTCCGAAGTGTTTGATTCTCTTCTTTTTGTTTGGTAAAGTAAGTCCCGCTTTTTTGAAGATTCGATCAAGAGTAGATTTGTCTGGAGGTTTAACATCCGGAAACTTTCTCTTGTAGAGTTCTAGAATCTTCTTTGACCCCCAAAACTTCTTATTGTTCTTGAGCTTAATGAGCTCAAGAACAACCTCTTCAGGAAGTTTCTTAGGAGAGTTTTTTGGAGTTCTCTTCTTGTCTAGAAGTCCCGCCTTTCCTTCAGAAAGAAACCGTTCTTTCCATTTGTATCCACACTTAGTTGAGATGCCATACTGAGCACAGAGCTGAGTGAAATTGATTCCTTTCTCAAAGCTCGCCATAACGAAATCTAATCTTAAATCCACGACCTGATTCTCCTTCCAAGGCATCCCCAAAGCCCTCCTGTAAAGGTGTTCTAAAGGGATGAGTAACCTGAAAGTGTTACCTATGTCTTGCTACAAAATCGTTACCCATGTCCTGAGGCATACATCTACCGCATTGCATATAACGAACTAGCCTAACCGACGTAGGCTGACCCTGAGTCCCGGAACGGGACGTTAGGGACTGGAACGACGCTTGCGCAAGCAAGAGGAGTGCCAGAAGCCTATGTGTCGCAGACCGAGCGAGGCCGTAAGTGCCGAAGCGAAGCGGTTAGGTGCTGTTATACGCCGTTTGAATAGTCAAGGTATTCCCATCTTATCCCACTGAAATATAATTCATGGTCAAAAGATTGAAAGAATCCTTTGGGAATATTTTTAACAAGTTGATATTTTACAAGATAATTCTTATATTTCCATTCTTTGCCTATTATTCCTAGACTATTTATCAAAAGCAGTGCTTGTTCATGGTTGGTCAATTGAGCACGAAGAATACGAGAAAATATGAATTTTTGTTTATTTGTTAATTTATCAGATTCATCAATAAATCGGACAATTTGAAACAGATGTCTAAAATATGTGCTTAAGTATTTTTCTAATCCAGGTAATTCCATTTGTTCATTATATTCTACTTTCTCTGCTCCTTTAGTATGAAATATTATATTGGTTATTCGGCTATAATAGTCACTTGAATTTTTGTTGTAGTTTTTGTTTACAATTTGAAATGCTCTTTCATTATATCCGTAAAATATAACAAAATAAGCTTCGTTTAGCTTTTGCTCGAATGGATTATTTTTCCATCCGTTCTTTATAAATTCGTTTAAGATATTATCATAGAATTCGACGATTTTCTCAATCGCTTCTGTACTAGTGAATCCTAAGTATCTTATTCGTTCTACATTAGATCGATGAATATCGAGAAATGTATAAAACTGTTTTTCAAATTCAGATTTTGCTTGTTCATAATGAATATATAGAAGGAGTAAAATATTTAATAGTAATAGAAAGGAGCCTACATATCCTGAAAGGTATCCTCCATAATCACTTGATTTATTTAAATCAAAAACATTGATTTTTAGATTCAGTGGCTCCCAAAGAAATGGGAAATGGATTAAAATCAGTCCAAATACTAAAATCAGAAACCCGAAGATTATTATTTTATTCATTTTTTCCTTAAAAAATTTTATTCAAATGGCGTATAACGAACTAGGCTTACCGAAGTTCTCCGACCCTGAGTCCCGGACGGGACGTTAGGGACTGGCATGTAGCTTGCGAACGCAAGGCGAATGCCAGAAGGAGAATTTGCCGAAGGCCGAGCGAGGGCTTGTCCCGAAGCGAAGCGGAAAGCCGCTGTTATATGCAGTGCGGTATTTTACTTATTTAATATTTAAATGCGAATCTTTATTTCTTTCACTCTTAAAAAGCAAAGTCTGAATAAGAGTATTAATTTTTCTAATTTTTTTTAACTTTCTTTCTTTTTGTTTTAATAGAATGAAAAAATTAGGAATCGTATTTTTATTTCGATTTAAATAAATCGAAATAATGGTTTTTCTTCATTATTCGATCATATAATATTTTTTTTCGATTACAGTTGAAATTTTGAATTTTCAAGCTTTTGATTTTGAATTTTTTTGAATATTATCGTTCTTTTTGTTATTATTAAAATTATTTTTTTACGTTTTAATATGCTTAAGGAGTTTGCATTCAACTAAAGATTATTTAAATTCCAAAAGATATATTATGTTTTTTTGTAATTATATTCAATCTTTAGTTTTTCCTTCTTCTTCTTCTTGGCTTTATTTTTTTTAGCTTTTTCTATTTCAAATTCTACCGCATTGCATATAACGAACTAGTGTTACCGAAGTTCCCCGACCCTGAGTCCCGATGGGACGTTAGGGACTGGCATGTAGCTTGCGTAAGCAAGGCGAATGCCAGAAGGGGAATTTGGCGTAGCCCGAGCGAGGCCTCGTGCCGAAGCGAAGCGGTAACATGCTGTTATACGACGTTTCCGAGAAAATTTAACTAATTAAGCCACGGATGGCGTTATCTTAGGCTCTTAATAAAACAAATTCTTCTTTGTTCCTCTTTTTTTTGGGGACAGCCTTAATCTCAACATCAAATCCGCAGGCGTGAACATAATCGACTAATGTAGAGATTTTGATATCAGACCTAGATTCAATTCTAGAAACACTGACTTGAGAAAAACCATCCACATCAGTTTGCTTGATTCCTTGTTTTTGCCTTAGTTCAGCAAGCCTCAATTTGAAGATTTGTTTTTGAGCCTCAGCTTTTGCTTGTTCAATAATATCTTGTGAGATAAATTTATTAAGATCAGTATCAAAACTTTTTAATTCTTTTTTTTTCTTAATCATATTACAAATCTCCTAAATATTCAGCATATAATTCTTCAGATTTTTTAATCATGTTTGGATAAAATTTCTTAGATGTAGCTTTATTTCCGCCAATTAGTAAAATAGCATTTCTCTTAGGATCAAATACGAAAAATATTCTAAAGGGTCTATTTTTGCTATTAACTCTAAGTTCCTTTAAATTTTTAATTTTAGAACCAGTAATGGTGTCAACATGTGGTCTTCCAAGTCTAGGTCCAAACTCTTTTAGGATTTCGATAGAAACTAAAATATCCTTTTTTGCATAATTATCTAATTCTTTTAACCAGAGAACCATCTCTTCGGTTCTTTTAATTTCATACACTTAAAGTAATATAACGCGTAGGTAATGTATGTCAAGAATTAAGTAATCTCTTCTTCTACTTTTTTTCGTTCTTACGGGCATGGACGCCCGTTCTTTTTTAGATTTCTCGGAAATGTCGTATAACGAACTAGCCTAACCGACGTAGGCTGACCCTGAGTCCCGGGACGGGACGTTAGGGACTGGAACGACGCTTGCGCAAGCAAGAGGAGTGCCAGAAGCCTATGTGTCGTAGACCGAGCGAGGCCGTAAGTGCCGAAGCGAAGCGGTTAGATGCTGTTATGCGCAGTAACGGTCGGTACAATTTGAGTTATAATTTTATATATATTATTTTCTTCTTTTGGAGAGATCTGATATTACTTATGATTACTATTCAATTAAAATTATTTTATTTTTTTCGTTTTTAAATTGGTTTGAATTATTTTGATTTTCGAACCAATTTTTATGATTTTTTCTTACTTTGTGAAAGCGTAAAATTGGATTGTCAGTTTTAGAAAGATAAATTCTGAAAATATCCTTTGGGAAATCTCTTTCTAGTTTTTCTTTCCACATTTCGGAAATATTTTTTCCTAAGTTCCAAGCATCTATGAAATTAGGATGTTCGCTATTCCAGAAAGGCTCATTTGGTAGGTCTGCAGAATGGTTAAATAAATCTAGAATATGTAAGTGATTGATGAAGCATTCTGCTTCAATAGGATCAGTTGGTATTTTTTTTATCTTTGAATATTCACATTTTATAAAAATCATTCCATTTTTATCAATAAATTCAGGCCAAAAGTAATCAGATATAGTTTTGTTTATCCAACCTACTTGAGGGTTATCATTTGGAAGTTTACCTTCAAATCCCTTTGAAATACGTTTTTGAGCTTTAAGTAAAATTTCTTTATAATCCTCTTTAAACATAGCTGAAGTTGTTTTGTCAATTTTAGCCGCAAGTTGTTGGATAGTGATGTATTCCGAAGGATGTTTAAAGCTTAACTTATTAGTATCAGTAAAACGAGCAAAAAATTCGAATAGAATTATTGCTTCATCTTCACTTATCTCCAAAGAATGATTTTTCATTATTTCTTTAACTTTTCTAAAATTGAAAAGATACTCATTTTTATTTGTATCTAAGTGTAAAATTCTGACCGTTTATTGCGCATAACGAACTAGTGTTACCGAAGTTCCCCGACCCTGAGTCCCAGCGGGACGTTAGGGACTGGCATGTAGCTTGCGTAAGCAAGGCGAATGCCAGAAGGGGAATTTGCCGTAGGCCGAGCGAGGCCTAGTGCCGAAGCGAAGCGGTAACATGCTGTTATACGACGACACCGAGTAAATAAAGAGAATTAAGAAGCTTTTGCTAGATCTTTGTAATTGTGAATTCCGTTAAATTCTTTTCGTTTTTTCAACATTTCTTCTTCCAGATCATAATCATTTTGTAAACCAAGCCAGAATTGTGGAGTAGTTCCAAAAAATTTTGATAAGCGTATTGCCGTATCAGCAGAAATCGATCTTTTATAAAGTAGAATTTGACTGATTCTTGTTTGTGGAATACCGGTTTCCTTAGCAAGGCGATAGGCAGTAATATTCAATGGAGTAAGAAACTCTTCCGATAGAATTTGTCCAGGATGAATGTTTGCTAAACGTTTCATATAATCTCCTTATTAATGGTAATCAACAATTTCTACTAAAGAAGCGTTATTTCCGTCCCAAATAAAACAGATACGCCATTGATCATTAATTCGTATACTATGCTGACCTTTTCTGTCACCTTTTAGAATCTCTAACTTATTTCCTGGAGGAACTTTTAAGTCTTCAATATTGTGAGCATTATTAATCATCCTAAGTTTTTTTCTACCTTGGTTCTGAACTTCAGTTGGTAAATCTTTAGAAAACTCACCTTTCCAAACTTTTTCAGTTTTTTTGTCGGCAAAACCTATGATCACAATCAGATACTGACGTATTGCGATACTATTGTCAATAGTTATTTTGTTCTTTGGATAAAATTCTTGGTGATGTCGTATAACGAACTAGACTAACCGACGTAGGCTGGCCCTGAGTCCCGGACGGGACGTTAGGGACTGGAACGACGCTTGCGCAAGCAAGAGGAGTGCCAGAAGCCTATGTGTCGCAGACCGAGCGAGGGCGCAAGTCCCGAAACGAAGCGGTTAGCCGCTGTTATGCGCCGTAATTTATTAGTCTAATTTAATTTTAAAAGAATTATTTTCACAATTCATTGTAATAGTATTTCGTTCAATTATTGCTTTTTGAATATCAAAACTACAAGGGAATGGATAATCATTCAGATTTTTATCGACTACCTTTTGTTGTAAGGTTTTATTTTTAAATTCATATTTTTCTTCATCATAATCAGATAATTTAAAAATATTTAATTCATGTTTTGAATAATTCATCGAAGCTAGAATACATTTATTATAAATACAAATTTCATATTCTGCTTGATCGGTAACTTCAGGATCATCATTAAAAATGGAATGAAAGGTTTCTTGGATTTTCCAAGTCTTTACATCTAAAACTTCGATGGAAGAATACTGATAATGACGATCATTTTCTTCTATTTCATATTGAATGTTGTGGTTACTGATCCATTTTGGACGATCCACATGTCCAAAAGATTTTTTTTCGGTTTCTGCGTTGTTTGAAACAGTTAAAAAGCAAAAATTTTCTTCTTCAGGACATGAGTCATCGTAATCTAGAGTAAAATACATTGTTTTTAATTTGTTATAAGTTTTAACTAAATTTGACTTACTTAAGAATGCGCTAAACACATATCCTTGCATGCCTCTGTAACTTACAATATACCAATATCCTTCTTTCCCATTGATTACTTCTTTATCGGTGAAAGCATAGATAAGTTTGACTGGTGTATTATAAGGAAGTAATTTAATTATTTTAGAATTTATGTTTGCCTCTGACCTGAGTCTTAATCCATTGTCTGATGAAACATAAAATATTTTGTTTCCTTTATTATTATTTTCTAATTGGGATGATTCCCATTTTGTCATTTTTAATAAGAAGTAAGCTGCGTATATTGTAGCTAATATTATGAGAAAGATTTTAAAAATTATTTTTTTAGTCATATTTTTTAAATTATGGCGCATAACGAACTAGTGTTACCGAAGTTCCCCGACCCTGAGTCCCGACGGGACGTTAGGGACTGGCATGTAGCTTGCGTAAGCAAGGCGAATGCCAGAAGGGGAATTTGCCGCAGGCCGAGCGAGGCCTAGTGCCGAAGCGAAGCGGTAAAACGCTGTTATGCGTAGTCCTGCTACCAAACGTTTAAGCCAGTTCCGATTCTAAGATTGACCTCATTAAGAGACCAACGAATTGTATCTCCACCACCATTACCTAAAAAACTTGTAGCATTTATTATGGCATCGAATCTATTTCCTTGCAATTCAGACATTATGAAGATGCTATCGGAAATAAAATATCGAGTCCCCACAGTAAATCCATATTGAACAATTGTAGGTTGAGTATTTGATTTATTACCGTAACCTACGTGTAAACGAATATATGGATCAAAATTTGAAGAATTAAGGAAATGATAAGAGATATTCGCTGTTATAGTGTTTAGTATTAGAAAGTTTCTAATATCAAATTGTAAGTATGGAGAAATTATTTCAATGTTAGTTCTTTCCTGAATAGTTAAGGAGGAATTTCCTCTGTTGTAAGTAAGAATATTTAATAAAATATTTCCATAAAATTTATCTACCGAGAGATTATCTATATTTATATTATGTTGGTTAAAACTCAAACCCAATCCAATATTAGATTTAAAAACATATTCCATAAAGAAAGAATAATTTTCTCCTGATATTTTAGGTTTTTCTGCATTTCTAAAAGCAAAAGAGCTTAATAAAATTTCATTTTCGGTTCCAAAAGTTCTAACATAATATCCTAAGGCATCAACTGTACCTTTTCTATTAGAATAAAGGTTACCCGAGATTTTATTTGGGTTTGTATGCGGGTTTGATATAGAGTTTCCGTAAATTATTTCTAGGAATAATCCGTGTCTATTTGGTTCAGCAGAAATTCTATTATTTGTAAAAAGAGTTATAAACAGTAGAAGGATTATTTTAATATTTTTTTTCAATTTTTGTCCTTTGTATAATAATTTTGCAGGATTACGCATAACGAACTAGACTTAACGACGTTCCTCGACCCTGAGCCTTAAGGAGGCGTTAGGGACTGGCACGTAGCTTGCGTATGCAAGCGAGTGACAGAAGAGGAATGTGGCTTTAGCCCGAGCGAGGGTGAGCCTAGCGAATCCCGAAGCGTAGCGTTAAGTCGCTGTTATGCGAAGTTGTGCATTTTTTTTTATTCAAAATTCTACTAGCCAACGTGGAAGATAGTTTTCCTGGGTCAAGGAAACGCTTTGAACATTCGACAATATAAAAGATTTAATGGTATTATCATTAGTTCTGTCATACCCAAAAAAGTATTCTTTTCCCTTGTTATATCGAAAAGAATATGGTTCAATTATTCTTTCTTTATTGTTATATTTCATTAGAATCAATTTTCTTTCTTTGCCAGCTTTCAGTATTATTTCTCGAATGCCAGATCGAAAATTGAAAGGATTTTGAACGGGATTATTTAGAATCGCAGCTATATTTCTCATTGTGGATGGATCAAATAAAGTATTGATGAAATCTTTAAAAAGACTTATAGCATTATTACACATAATAAATGATTCTGATGGACAAATTAAAGATTCAAACCAGCTTTTTTCAACTACTGTGAATTTTTCTTGAAATAATAGTTCATCTTTTCCATAAGTTTTGATATTTTTATAGATAGTTTTTTCTAAGAATGCGTTCAATATTTTTAAGTAATTTATTTTTAAATTTCCTTTCTGGATAATCGTTACAATATCGAATAAATCTCGAGCCCTGGTTCTTTGAATCCAGCTTCTCAATTTCTCTGCTAAAACTTCCTCTAATGAGTATGATAGGATCATGGCATTACAGTGGTTTCTATCTGAGTAATTATGAATTAATGGATGATTTTCTAAAGGTAAAACTATTCGTTCATATTGCGATAAATCAAACTTGATTCTCATTGTCACTGAAGAATCACCAGCAAAGCCTTTGAAGTATATTTTTCCTTCTATAGCTCTACATTCTTTATCAGGAGTCTCTTTTTCGAGAATTTTGAAACTATCATAGTAAAAATTTATTTTTTGTGTGCTTTGAATAATTTTGCATATATCTATGAGTTCTTTTTCGAAAACATTTTCTGTTACGAATTTAGAAATTGTAAAATCCAAATCATCGGAAAATCTAGTTTGTGGAAAATATACTTTTCGTAAGCAATTCCCTCCTTTTAGAACTAGTTTATTGTTTAAAGTATTGTTTTCATAGATTTCCTTAAGAAGCCATCCCATTACATAATCTTTCTCAACATAAGGTAAAGGGATTCCATCGTCTTTGGAAATTTTTTTTATTTCTTCTTCTGTAATCATTCAAATTTTGCACTATTTCGCATAACGAACTAGGGGAGACGACGTTCCCTGACCCTGAGTCCCGAACGGGACGTTAGGGACTGGCGCGTAGTTTGCGGATGCAAACGAGTGACAGAAAGGGAATGTGGCACAGCCCAAGCGAGGCCGCAAGTGCCGAAGCGCAGCGTTTCCCCGCTGTTATACGACGGTCAGCATTCTAGTTAATCCAGTTTTCGATTTTAAGATCTTTGATTCTCTTAAATTCTTTTTCATTGTTTGTAACTAGTATTATATCATTTGCAATAGCTTGTGATGCAATGAGTAAGTCATATGGACCTATAATTTCTCCCTTTTTTTCTAGTTTTGTTCTTATTGATCCAGCTATAGAGGCAGATTCTGAATCGAAGGGAATAACATTTAGAAATCCAAGAAATTCATTAAGATTTTTTTGGTTTTGTTCTGATTTTTGACTTTTTTCAACGCCATATCTAAGTTCAAACTCAGAAATGGCTGAAATAAATATATTATCAAGACTAACTTTTTTGAATTTTTGATAAACTGTTTCGGGCTTTTGATTAATGATATAAATGCAAATATTTGTATCTAACAAATACTGATTCATATAGAATTTCGCTTATCAAAAGTATGCGGTTGATTTCTTTCAATTTTAAAATCATCTGAAAAATCATTAAGTGAATTCCATAGTCTATCAACAGCATCTTCGATCGGAGAAATGATGACACAATTCCCGTCTTTTCTGATGTAGACTTCTTTTCCTTTAAATCGAAATTCTTTTGGAAGTCTGACAGCTTGACTATCGCCATTTTTAAATAATTTTGCACGATTCATATATACATATTAATATATATTTTTAAAATTTGTCAAGTTCTAAATTTTGGATATTTCTTAAGGATTGCTCATATCCTGAGATATATTTTTGGGTATGACTTCAAGAGATAGGTAACGATTAAGGTGCAAGAGAAGGTTAACGCTTTTTAGTAACCTTTCTTGGTTTATGAACTTTGTATGAATCAGGATCAGAAATAAGCAAGAAGAAATCGTTATCTATAACACCTAATTTGTTATTAGCAAACCAGATAGAGTAGGTATCCTTATCTTTTTTAATTCCAACATTGAATCCATTGAATGGATTTCCGATCATAATGAGGTGCCCGATCCAATTGATGTAACCTCTGTCATTGACATGTCTCTGCTTGAACCCAAAAGGATATGAGATTAGGAGATCAGCATTAGGATCAAATTGCCGTTGTGACTTCAGATAGACTTGTTCTGGAGTTTTCATGTTAAGTGACTCGTGAGGTCTTTCTCTGTTAAATTCGATTCTCCATTTGTCGAAGAGTTTTTGATGTAGAGTAATGTTTCCGACGATCTCATGCTGAAGTTCTCGAGCCATGTCTTTGTGCATTCTTTCATGAGCGCCATTCTGGTAAGGCTTTCCGGGTTCGATCCGATCTAGCTTAATACCGAGAGAGAGCCACCAAACAGAAAGCTTAGTGAGTCCGAGTAGAGATTGCATAGAAGCGAAAGGAGGACCATTATCAGACCTAATGATCTCAGGTAGGCCGTATATCTTAAATAAGCGAATAAATTCGGCTTTTACAGAAGGTATGTCTCCTTTGGAAAGAGTCTTGATAGAGAGAATGTATTTAGAGTAATCATCTCTGATCGTTAGAGGATTGACCTTTTCTGAATCAGCAGTATACCACCAACCTTTGAAGTCAACAGTCCAAATGTGGTTAGGCTTAGTAGATTTTTCTGGTAGAGAAATTCTTTCTCCGAAGTGTTTGACTCTCTTCTTTTTGTTTGGTAAAGTAAGTCCCGCTTTTTTGAAGATTCGATCAAGAGTAGATTTGTCTGGAGGTTTAACATCCGGAAACTTTCTCTTGTAGAGTTCTAGAATCTTCTTTGACCCCCAAAACTTCTTATTGTTCTTGAGCTTAATGAGCTCAAGAACAACCTCTTCAGGAAGTTTCTTAGGAGAGTTTTTTGGAGTTCTCTTCTTGTCTAGAAGTCCCGCCTTTCCTTCAGAAAGAAACCGTTCTTTCCATTTGTATCCACACTTAGTTGAGATGCCATACTGAGCACAGAGCTGAGTGAAATTGATTCCTTTCTCAAAGCTCGCCATAACGAAATCTAATCTTAAATCCACGACCTGATTCTCCTTCCAAGGCATCCCCAAAGCCCTCCTGTAAAGGTGTTCTAAAGGGATGAGTAACCTGAAAGTGTTACCTATGTCTTGCTACAAAATCGTTACCCATGTCCTGAGGCATACATCTACCGCATTGCATATAACGAACTAGCCTAACCGACGTAGGCTGACCCTGAGTCCCGGAACGGGACGTTAGGGACTGGAACGACGCTTGCGTAAGCAAGGCGAATGCCAGGAGGGAAATGTGGCGCAGCCCAAGCGAGGCCGAAGTGCCGAAGCGCAGTGAGTAGCCGCTGTTATGCGAAGTTTATTGTTTATTGATAATGCTTTTTCTCGTTAAATCGGATATTTGCAGTCTTTTAAACATATAATCATCAAAGCTTTTGTAGTTACTTTCTTCGACTGTCCCGATGTTATTTGAATTTTTTGAATATTCTTCAAACGTGTCAAGGTGTGTTTCACCATAAATGGATTTTAACATAGAAAATTGGCTAAATATAAAGGTATTAAATTCAATGATTTTTTCTTGTGTTAAGATATTTTGAAAAAAATAAAATAATGAGAATAAGCTTTTTATGGTTAATTCACCCCAATATTCATTAAATGACATTCTTAATTTATCGTGTACAATCAGGTTTCTTATGGTGTATGTTAGTATTAAATTATTTTTTATGATTGGGATGTACTCATGCCATTCGATTGGGTAATTTTCATTCGATAATACTTTTGATAAGTTGGATTTGAAAGTTCCTTTTAGCTTTGTATCGGAGAAATAGCATTCGATTGCAGTAATTATTTTTCTAATGCAATCTTCGTAATTAAGATAGAGATAAGCACTTAGTGCATCTATCGTGTCTCTTATGTATATTTTTTCGTTATATGATAATTCACTAGGTTTTTCCGAATTTATTCCAAGTAATCCTGAAGAAGTTAAAATTTTTCCTGTTTCGATGTTTTCAACAGTAATTTCTAGAATGTCCAAATATGAAATTGGTTTTGCTAAAAGTATACCTTGATTATATTTTAGGGAATAAATAAGGTTATTTACAATTGGTAATACATCAGATATATAGCCTAGATAAAAATGGATAGTTTTCTGATTTAGATCTTCGGAGAGTAATTTTGAAATCTTTCTTGTGTAAGACGTATATATTAAACCTTTATTTGGTAGAATTAATATTTCTCCGAATTTGTTTTTTACTTTGTGTTCTTTTGTGATAGAAGTTGAAAAAAAACTAAATCCTATATTTACGTCAATTTTTTCGGTATCATCTATGTATTTTTGGCCAATAAAAATCGTTTTCATAGCTAATTTAATTTATACTACAGTGAAATTCAATAAATTTCGCATAACGAACTCAGCTAACCGACGTAGGCTGACCCTGAGTCCCGCATGGGACGTTAGGGACTGGAACGACGCTTGCGTAAGCAAGAGGAGTGCCAGAAGCCTATGTGCCGCAGGCCGAGCGAGGCCGTTAGTGCCGAAGCGAAGTGGTTAGCGGTAGTTATACGACGTTTCGCACATACTTATTTTCAATTTAGATGAGTTAAGCATTTTCCTGATTTTGGTCTTTTTAAAATGAAGTATATATTTTTAGTTTCCAAAGTAAAGTCTGTCATCTGGATTTCTTCGTTATTAATCCAGTTGGGTTCTTCTAAATTTGAATTATAACACAATTCTATTTCTTGTTTCATTAAACTGTTATGGTTTTTAATTAAATAACGTATTGGGAATCGCCTAATCCGCCTTCGTCAATATACTTCTTTTTAAGAATGTTTTCTTTATTTGGTGAATATATTTCAATTTCTTCAATATGATTGTTTGTATTTTTAAAACAAAAGTATAGGACTAAAAATAATATCAATATTGTGGTAAATATAATTCCCAAAGAAATTTCGTAAATTTTGAAATTAAATATAAAGAGAGAAAATGTATTTAAGAAAATTAAGGTCTTTTGATGAAATTCTAAATTACTTTCTGGAAAAGTAAATATAGTAATAGAAATTGCTATAAGTAAAGTTATATTAAGAAATCCAAGAATATTTGTAAATGTGATATAATATGAATTAATTGAAAGCAATGCAATGGAGGCTAGAAGTATACTTTGTGTTATTGTCAATATTTTCATTTTTTCGTCTATTTTATGACTTGAGCCAATTGTTAAATTGTTCTTTATCTTTTTTTTCAATTTCTGAGTTTACTTTTTTATTGTTAGTAAATCCTTGTTTCATTTTATTTGGATACTCTGCCCAAGCGAGAACATCTCTATAATCTTTGTTTGCCATTGTAACTAGTTGCTTGATTTTATCAATGTTGCCATTAGAACATTTAACTATTGAGAGTAATATTCGATCTTTATCTATTTTCCAATTGTCTGATTTACATTTTTCAAGTTCAATAAATACTTCCTGCTGAATTTTAACGTCAGAAAAATATTTCTGCATTTTACTATTTAAGATTTTTTTTATAATCCATTATTTTATTTTTACAATCAGAGCTGCGAAATGTCGTATAACGAACTAGGCTTACCGAAGTTCTCCGACCCTGAGTCCCGGACGGGACGTTAGGGACTGGCATGTAGCTTGCGTAAGCAAGGCGAATGCCAGAAGGAGAATTTGTCGAAGGCCGAGCGAGGGCTAGTCCCGAAGCGAAGCGGAAAGCCGTTGTTATATGCAGTGCGGTATATTACATATTTTATATTAATATGCGAATCTTGATCTCTTTCAATCTTAAAAAAATTAAAGTGTGAATAGGAGCATTAATTTTTCTAATTTGTCTTAACTTTCTTTTTTTTGTTTTTATAGAATGAAAGGATTGAATAAAGTAAATTTATTTCACTTTTAAAAAGAACATTGGTTTTGTTTAAGTTTTAGATTATATATTTCTTTTAATTTCACTGTTAATAACTTTGATGTTTATATTCGATCACTGATAAAATTTAAAAATTTCATGCTATTGGTAGTGAATTTGTTTTAATAATATCATTCATTCGATAATAATAAAATATTTTTTATGTTTTAATATACCTAAGGAGATTGCACTCAACTAAAGAATATATAAATTCCAAAAGATATGTTATCTTTTTTTGTTTTTCTTCTTGGCTTTATTTTTTTATGGCTTGTTCTATTTCAAATTCTACCGCATTGCATATAACGAACTAATGTTACCGAAGTTCCCCGACCCTGAGTCCCGAACGGGACGTTAGGGACTGGTCACGTAGCTTGCGTATGCAAGCGAGTGCCAGAAGGGGAATTTGGCGTAGCCCGATCAAGGCCGAAAGTGCCGAAGCGAAGCGGTAACATGCTGTTATACGCAGTTTAGAATCGTATTTAAGAAAAATTTAGGAAGATATGCATAACAAAAATTATTCCTGTATTAAAACATTAACGATGCTATTCATGTTTAAGCTAGCAATAATTTCAGATTCATTGTTCTTTTTAAATCTAAAATTATAAATTTTGTGAGCAAATGATTTTTTATCACTGGAGTGACTAATATTATTAAGAATATCTTTATGACAATTTGACTTTGGAATGCTCCAGTGACCTTCAGTGATTATGGTATTATTTTTCATTTTCCAGGATCCTTCAACATCAATTCCGCAAGGAGAAGTTGGAAAAGGCTTCGAAATACTTCCATTCTTATTAAGAGAATAATCGAGTATAACTGTTGAATTTCCTAATTTAATTTTATGGTTAGGAAAGGAGATTATAAGGAATCTTTGTTTAAAGAAATTTTGCAAGGACACAGCCGAATTTTCAAGTAGTACTTTTTCATAATTTAAGTTTGCATTTTCCTTTAATGAGGATGTCGTTTCTTTCTTGCATGAGAAAAAAATAAGTATAGAAATTATTGTAATTACTTTTAATTCAATTCTTTGCATTTTTATAACCTGTCTATAAATTTTCTGAATTGCGTATAACGAACTAGCCTTAACGACGTAGGCTGACCCTGAGTCCCGGAACGGGACGTTAGGGACTGGCACAGAGCTTGCGTATGCAAGCGAGTGACAGAAAGCCTATGTGTCGCAGACCGAGCGAGGCCGTAAGTGCCGAAGCGAAGCGTTAAGACGCTGTTATGCGCTGGTCTCTACTACTAGAACGGCAAGTTTTTCTCATGCTCTTTTAAACTTTATTCTTATCTTGAATGTATATGAAAAACATAGAGATTATTAGAAGTTTATATTGGATAATGAATATGGGTTACTAACTTGTAAATTAATCTAAGAGTATAAATTACATTCAAACGATTAATCGGTTTTTGAAATTGCATAGAAATTGTTGTTTTTAATTTCACATTTAACTATATCACCAGTTTTGAATAAACCAAGTCGATCGTTTTTATTTTTTTCAACTATCTTGAAATATCCGTTTCCTAAAGCTTCGGAAGTTACAATTATCCAATTTCCGTCTATGTCTTTTGTGAATATATTTTCAATTTTAAGAAAGCCTTCTTGCCATTGATCCTGGTCAATTTCATGTTCATCTAAATGGAAATCGTTTGGTCTATCTTTGAACCCAGGAAGTAGTATAAATCTTTTAATTGCGTTTTGAGCTTTTTCTTTCGAACTGTATGCACCTAGGAATTTCGTTTCTTCGATATCATCAACAATGTAAGAATGATTTAAAATATAAATAAATTTCATTGGTTATGGTTTTCGTATTAAGTCAAGAGACTTGCGCATAACGAACTAGTGTTACCGAAGTTCCCCGACCCTGAGTCCCGACGGGACGTTAGGGACTGGCATGTAGCTTGCGTAAGCAAGGCGAATGCCAGAAGGGGAATTTGCCGTAGGCCGAGCGAGGCCAAGTGCCGAAGCGAAGCGGTAACATGCTGTTATACGCTGGTTGCTATTATATGATTAAAGTTTGTCCCAAGTAGGAACTTTATCTTTCTTTCCGACTTTTCCCATAACTTTCTTGAAACCATCTTCGATAGAATCTTTAGATTTTCCTTGAATACGTTTTTTGAAAAAGTTAGCAGTATCAATATCGCTGATCCCTCTTGTGAAAGCATACAAAGCGAATTGATTGAGAGAAACACCTTGCGTTGCTGCAGTCTTTTCAATTCTTTCTTTAAGATCTTCAGGAATTCTAATTGTGAGAACATTTTTCTTATTCATAATTTAATCTCCAAAATTTAGCGAAATCAGTCGGAGTAATAACTTTAAAAGAATCAAATTTAAGGTTTTTATTTTCATTAAAATCCTTAGTATTTGATGTAATTAGAAATCGACTATTACTAGCAAAAGCAAGTTCAACAAAGAGATTATCGTTTTCGTCCCCAAGATTTGGTCGCAAGAGATAATTAATAGAAAATGGAGTAGCAACGAATACGATGAAATCCAAAACTAAATTTACGTCCTTTTTTGTTAAACTCAAATCTGATAATGATTTATCCCGAAGTAAGACATCTGAGTATTCAACAAAAACAGGAGTTGAAAGAGCTAATTCAAGTCTTCTGTTTTCAACTAAAGTTAGAATATAATGCGAAGCCCCTCTGTTATCTCGGAGAGCTTGATATAAAACGTTTGTATCGATAGTTACCCGCACAGATATATGATATCAAATATGCTATCACAAATCCAGTAATTTTTTCATGATTTTATAGTTATTTTCCCTAATTTTGGTTTTAGTCTGATTTTTAGCAACTTGCGTATAACGAACTAGGGGAGACGACGTTCCCTGACCCTGAGTCCCGTTTACGGGACGTTAGGGACTGGCACGTAGCTTGCGTATGCGAGCGAGTGACAGAAAGGGAATGTGCCACAGGCCAAGCGAGGCCGTAAGTGCCGAAGCGCAGCGTTTCCCTGCTGTTATGCGACGTTGCGGGGAGCGACACGGATGTCGCAATCTTAGCTAAATTCCTCTTTGATTCTTAAATATTCATCAGGTGTGATTATTTTTAAACCTTTGATTTTTTCAAGAGTAAGTAGGTCTTTATCACCAGTAATTATGAAATCTACATTTGCAGAAAAAGCAGATTCAAGAATGTGAAAATCATCCCTATCTCTTAAATTTAAATAATCCTTTAGCGGTTTATTTTTGATAATAGTGGTAACATTTCTGATTTCTTCAATTGTAAACTGAATAAAATCATTTTGAAGTTTAAACTTAGGTTTCACTAAAGTTTCTTCAATTTCTTCGAGAATTTCATTTGAAATATATCCAACAAAAACCTCGTCTATTAAATCTTGTAAAACTAGCCTAGGTTTTCCATTAAATAGAATCGCAGAAATGTAAATGTTTGTATCTAAGAGAGCTTTAAGCATTAGGAAGCTTTTCTATTTCTTCTAACTGCTTTAATTTCTCCAAAAATGTCAGCTTCTGTAAGATTTGATTTTTCAACAGATTTAGTACCGAAATCGAAGATTGCTTGCCACTTAGATTTTTTCTCAATGTAAGTCCTTGCTGCCTCACGAATCAGTTCAGATCTGGATCTATGTTCTCTTTTTGCAATTTTATCGATTTCTTTTAAGAGAGCTTTTTCGAAAGAGATATTTACTGTCTGATTCATAATTTTCAAGAATGTACAATATTTGTATATATGTCAAATCTATATTTTTTTGAGATTTCTTAAAATCGCCACATGGATGTGGCGACTCTTCCCCGCAATGTTCGCATAACGAACTAGACTTACCGAAGTTCCCTGACCCTGAGTCCCAACGGGACGTTAGGGACTGGCATGTAGCTTGCGCAAGCAAGGCGAATGCCAGAAAGGGAATTTGCCGTAGGCCGAGCGAGGGCTTGTCCCGAAGCGAAGCGGTAAGTCGCTGTTATGCGAAGGTCTGTTATTCACGATAAGGAATCTCGGAATTTTTTATTCTTTTATCATAAATACTCGATCCACATTGAATAAGAAATTCGTATACTGAATCTTTTAAGTATTCCCTATCACTAGTCGGACCTATTTTAATTTCCTCGATTAAAAAGGGGAAAATATCCGAATTTAGACTAGTTTCAACAAATTGAATTAATCCGCGTTTTGAAGATTTAAAATTAATATTTATATCTTCCATGGGGCGAATTATCAGCCTTGCTTCTTGTTCCTCAATAAATTTTGGATGTTTTAGCATAGGTAAGACGAATACCAAAATATTTTGAATATCGGAACAGAATATTTTTAAGTTTTCCTCATCTTCAAATATTTCAATATTGATATTATAATAATTATAGATGGTATCGAAAATCCATTTTAATAGCCGTTCTTGGTCATTCTTTTTGTAATAGACATTTACTAAGTGAGCAAATGTATTTATGGTTTGGTTAAGGAAATATTTTCCAAAACCAAGGGAAAAGGCTATTTTTTCCTTTCCATATCCTCTCCACATACTTAATGAATCTGAATCTTTACTAAAACTTGTTATATATGTTTTAGGCATTTTCCAATCAGATAGTATTTTTAGTATAGATTCTGTTAGTTTATTTCTATTTTTTCTCGCGTAATTTATTTCAATGTATTCAAGAATGAAATTTTGGGAGAATGTTTGTTCCGAAAGATCATTTAAAAATCTTGAATCTGTTGAATAAATGCATTTATTTTTAATAATTCCTATTAAGCCTTCTAAATCAGTATAGTGATGTAAATAGTAGTCTTCAGGATAAAATATATTTTTTTTCTTATGGTATATAAGATCGAAAAAGATTGTTAAGAATTCATTTTTATTCATAATTTTCAGACTTTCGCATAACGAACTAGGGGAGACGACGTTCCCTGACCCTGAGTCCCAACGGGACGTTAGGGACTGGCACGGAGTTTGCGAATGCAAACGAGTGACAGAAAGGGAATGTGTCGCAGACCAAGCGAGGCCGGCAGTGCCGAAGCGCAGCGTTTCCCCGTTGTTATACGAAGTGCCCGTAGTTAAGTTATAAGTGTATATCTCTAATTCGAATCTTGTTCTTAGAAAGTACGATAAACTTTCCATATATTTCATCTGATTTTTTTTGAAGAAGAAAGTTTAAAGCATTAAAGATTTCATTATATTCGTTTGGGCTATATCTAAGGAAAATAATTCCATTTGAATATTCTTTATGTGAAAAGACCCATTCTCCAAAATCTTTGTCTAAAGTTAGAATGACTGCTTTTAGTGAGATTGCTAAGTTAATAACTTGAATATCAGGAATACCTTTATGTTCTTCTAGAACAGAGTAAACAGTGTGTCCAGAATTTCTTAAAAGTTTAATTAAGCGAAAATCGACATTTTCGTCTGCAAGTATTTTAACTTGCAAGTAAGCTCTCTCTGCTAATTACATCGCTAGAATAAGCGATACATGCGAGAATATCTTCTTTTTCAATAGAGGGATAAGCTTCTAGAATATGTTCAATTGACATTCCTTCTCCAAGTCTTTCCAGAATGAAATCAACTGCGATTCTAGTATTTTTAATCACCGGTTTGCCTAGTAAGACTTCCGGAGATGATGTTAATCTAGCTTTGTAATCCATATGCTCATGTTATCATGACTTTGCTTACAAAGTCAAGTTGAGTTGTGCTGATAAATTGATCTTTCTTGAATACTTTCTTCTCTTTTTTGCTTAAACTTGTAGAATTTCCATTCTAAATCAGTTTTTCGGGCATTTCGTATAACGAACTAGTGTTACCGAAGTTCCCCGACCCTGAGTCCCAGCGGGACGTTAGGGACTGGCATGTAGCTTGCGTAAGCAAGGCGAATGCCAGAAGGGGAATTTGCCGTAGGCCGAGCGAGGCCTAGTGCCGAAGCGAAGCGGTAACATGCTGTTATACGAAGTCGCAAGTTAAGCAATTAGATAAAAACAGCGGGAGAAATATTAAATTTTTCAGCCAAAGCCTTGATTTGACGAATATTTAAATCTCTTTTTCCATTCAAAATTTCAGAAACAACACCTTGGCTACCCAAAATATTTAAATCCTTTTGAGTAAGGTTATTTTCTTCCATCAGAAACTTTAAAACTTCAATTGGTTCAGCATTAGGCTGAATAAAGTGATCATTTTCATATTCCTCAATCAGATTACCAACGGTTTCGAGAAGAGGAGCAAGTTGATGTTTCTCATTATTACCAACTTCATCAATAAGTTCATCCAAAACTTTCACAAGTTTTTTGTATTGTTTATCAGTGTGTGGAACAGAGAGAATATCTTTAACATCATGCCAAACATTCTTAACTTTTTCAATTTCTTGAATCATAAATTCTCCTTTTTCCATTTACCTTTGTCATATTCGTTATGAGTTAAAACATTCCGAACAAAGACCTTTTGTCGATTGTAATGAATAGCTGCAATCAGTCTGAAGTGATTACCGCTGATATTGAAAACTGTAAGATTACCGACTTGATCAACAGAGTTAAAAATTTTCCTTAATTCATTTAAATCTTTAAAAGAAGTGTTTTTGACAATTTTAAACCAGCTTTTAAGTGAAGATTCAGCATTAGGATGTTTATTAATAAAATCATCGAGTTTCTTCCAGCTGATAATATGCACTTCATCCAGAAATATCTCAAAATGAGATAAGTCAAATTCTTTTTAATTATTTTAGAAAAGATTTCTTGCGATTTCGTATAACGAACTAGTGTTACCGAAGTTCCCCGACCCTGAGTCCCGACGGGACGTTAGGGACTGGCATGTAGCTTGCGAAAGCAAGGCGAATGCCAGAAGGGGAATTTGCCGCAGGCCGAGCGAGGCCTAGTGCCGAAGCGAAGCGGTAAAACGCTGTTATGCGCAGTTTTTTGATTAGCTATTCTAATTTTACACTATAAATTCATCAAAATATGTTATCCAAATAATTCCTGTATTAATGAATAACGTTTGCTTTATATCAATTATGTTTTTTTCATTTTCATTAATTATAGAACTTGCAAAGTCTATTTCTTCTTTTAAAGAATTTATGTCTGAATTAATTTCGTATTTTTGTCTTTCTGAAGCATTGATGTTTTTAATTTCGTTTATGTCTGAGCAAATATACGAAAGATTGCCATCAAAGATAATTTTATGATTTGAATTTAATGCAATATTAACTGTTTGCATTATCGGTTGTGAAAAGTCGAAGAGCTTTGAATTGTCTGTGATTGTGTTTTTTCCGAAATAATTTCTAAATTCAGAAATTGTGTGAAAATTAGGTGCACAGTAATAAGCTTTTGATCTACTTCTCTTAGCAATCTTTTGTAGAGTATTAAATTGTTGGGTTGAGCTTTTATTGTAGATACTAAAGCCAAGATAATTTCTTAAACTTGTATCAATGCTTCGAGTTGAGTTTATTTCATTGAAAACTTCTTTGTTGAATAAGTGACTTCGTTTGAATTGATAATATTCTGAAAAACGATATTTACCATTGAAATTTTTTATAATAAAGTCTGAAGCAGTTGCCCTTTCCATTCTGGTGGAGGGAGTTATCCAATGAAAATAAGGAAATGCATAGAATTTTGCATTTAATATTTCTCTGAGATAGCCAATAACAAATTGTGTTTCTGAAAATTCACATGTTTCCATATATAATTCCTTTTAAAAAATTGCGCATAACGAACTAGTGTTACCGAAGTTCCCCGACCCTGAGTCCCGGCGGGACGTTAGGGACTGGCATGTAGCTTGCGTAAGCAAGCGAATGCCAGAAGGGGAATTTGCCGCAGGCCGAGCGAGGCCTTGTGCCGAAGCGTAGCGGTAACATGCTGTTATACGACGTTTCCGAGAAAATTTAACTAATTAAGCCACGGATGGCGTTATCTTAGGCTCTTAATAAAACAAATTCTTCTTTGTTCCTCTTTTTTTTGGGGACAGCCTTAATCTCAACATCAAATCCGCAGGCGTGAACATAATCGACTAATGTAGAGATTTTGATATCAGACCTAGATTCAATTCTAGAAACACTGACTTGAGAAAAACCATCCACATCAGTTTGCTTGATTCCTTGTTTTTGCCTTAGTTCAGCAAGCCTCAATTTGAAGATTTGTTTTTGAGCCTCAGCTTTTGCTTGTTCAATAATATCTTGTGAGATAAATTTATTAAGATCAGTATCAAAACTTTTTAATTCTTTTTTTTTCTTAATCATATTACAAATCTCCTAAATATTCAGCATATAATTCTTCAGATTTTTTAATCATGTTTGGATAAAATTTCTTAGATGTAGCTTTATTTCCGCCAATTAGTAAAATAGCATTTCTCTTAGGATCAAATACGAAAAATATTCTAAAGGGTCTATTTTTGCTATTAACTCTAAGTTCCTTTAAATTTTTAATTTTAGAACCAGTAATGGTGTCAACATGTGGTCTTCCAAGTCTAGGTCCAAACTCTTTTAGGATTTCGATAGAAACTAAAATATCCTTTTTTGCATAATTATCTAATTCTTTTAACCAGAGAACCATCTCTTCGGTTCTTTTAATTTCATACACTTAAAGTAATATAACGCGTAGGTAATGTATGTCAAGAATTAAGTAATCTCTTCTTCTACTTTTTTTCGTTCTTACGGGCATGGACGCCCGTTCTTTTTTAGATTTCTCGGAAATGTCGTATAACGAACTAGACTAACCGACGTAGGCTGGCCCTGAGTCCCGAACGGGACGTTAGGGACTGGAACGACGCTTGCGCAAGCAAGAGGAGTGCCAGAAGCCTATGTGTCGCAGACCGAGCGAGGGCGCTAGTCCCGAAGCGAAGCGGTTAGTCGCTGTTATGCGCAGTCGCTTATTCGCCAGTAATTTCTAATGCTTTTTCTCTTAAAGCTTTGGAAAGATGGATATCATGTTCTTCTAGAAGCATTAGTGAACTTTTAATTTCTGAAATTAATCCCTTATCTTTTGCGGAGATAAGAATTCCGATAGTTCCTATGACTTTTTGATTTTCTAATTTAGCTACTTTTCTGGCTTTTTTATCATCAAGTAACAGAATACTATTTTTAAATTCTTTCGATAAGACGATAGCTTCTGATTCACCTTTTCCTAATGAAAGTCTATAGGCTTTAAAGGCCTCAATATTGTTACATTTTTTTATAAATGGTTTAGTCCATTCTTGTAAGATGGAATTGAATTTTTTGTCTGTTTGTGCAATTTCTTCGTAAACAGAGAATGGAACGATGATTTCCTGAAAAATTTCATCTAAAAGATGTAGCTTATTAATAATTGCTAGTGAAATAAGTGGAGAAGAGTCAGCAATTATTATCAAAGTAGTTTTATTTTAACAGAGATAATTCGGAATCTAGGTCATCGGAATCGTTATCAATAACAGGTATTCCGTCGCGTGAGATTTTCTGCATGAAAGTTTTTAGATCTAAAGATGAGAACTCCGCTGCCTGTGTTAAAGTAAATCTACCCTTAGTAAAAAGGTGTTTAGCGAATTCAAATTTTAAGTCATTTTTCAATGAATCTTCTGTTTCGTTTATTGCTAAAAGTAGATGATCTGGAATTTCTATCTGCAGAAGGCTCATTCTTCGATTCTGATGTAGAATTTGGATTTGTCAAATTGATTTATTTGAGTATTTGCTCGTATATTGCCTTTTTCTGGTTAAATTTTAAGCGATTGCGTGTAACGAACTAGTGTTACCGAAGTTCCCCGACCCTGAGTCCCGAAGGGACGTTAGGGACTGGCATGTAGCTTGCGTAAGCAAGGCGAATGCCAGGAGGGGAATTTGGCGTAGCCCGAGCGAGGCCGTAAGTGCCGAAGCGAAGCGGTAACGCGCTGTTATGCGTAGTTGCTAATTATTTTGTTTTTCTTCAATTGCTTGAATTTTTTTTTGTATATTTTCTATTGTATTGGAATATTGATTTTCTTTTTGAAAATTATTTAACTGAAGTGTTAAAATTGTAACTATAGAAGAAATAATTGTTGAGATCAAAATTGCTACAACATTGATTCTTTTCTCGATAAGTTGCCAAATATCTATATATTCGTTAAATGAATATATGGTAATTGTATGTATGTCCATTTCATATTTTTTAGATTCATACCAAATATTCTCTCTAAATCTTAATAGAAGTTCGTCATCGGTTTCTCCTATTCTACAGAATAGCACCGGTTTATTAACATTATAATCTGATGAATTTAATGTAAACTTACTAAGAATTAAAAGTTTTCCGGACCGGGCTTGTTGATTGTATTTTTCAGGAAAGGATAAGTATTCTTGGGTATTTGATTTAAATCGAAAGTTAAATATGACTGGTGACATATGTTATTTCTCTTCTAATTCTTGGTTTATTAAATAAATATGGAATGCGTATATAAGTAACATAGTTGAAATAGTTAGCGTAAAAAAATGAAACCTGGTCTGGAAGAAATCTGGATAAAGTAAATTAAATATTAACCCTAAGATTGCAAAAACACAAGTTGAGAATCTCATATAATGAAATTTTCCTTTGTTTGCATTTGAAGGATATGGATAGAAAGTGATTAAGAGCATTATGAATATCAAAGCTGAATGAGCTTGGTTTTGAGTTTCTGCTTTTATTAAATGAAAAGTGAGTGCATAAGTTAGTGGCAATATAAAATCTATAAACAATGTCATAGAGTTTTTGGAATATTTCATCTTCAGTTTTCTTTTTAAAATATAGGTTAGAAAGAAATAATCAATTATAAAAAAAAATGTAAATATAATACGGCAAGATGTTTCTTCTAGTACAAAATTGCTATTTGAATACTCAGATATTCGGTTCATTAAATCGTAAAGCATCGATCCTAGAACTGCAGGATAGAGAAATTCATATATAAAATAGTTTCTATATTTTTTCATATTTTTGGGTATGACTTCAAGAGATAGGTAACGATTAAGGTGCAAGAGAAGGTTAACGCTTTTTAGTAACCTTTCTTGGTTTATGAACTTTGTATGAATCAGGATCAGAAATAAGCAAGAAGAAATCGTTATCTATAACACCTAATTTGTTATTAGCAAACCAGATAGAGTAGGTATCCTTATCTTTTTTAATTCCAACATTGAATCCATTGAATGGATTTCCGATCATAATGAGGTGCCCGATCCAATTGATGTAACCTCTGTCATTGACATGTCTCTGCTTGAACCCAAAAGGATATGAGATTAGGAGATCAGCATTAGGATCAAATTGCCGTTGTGACTTCAGATAGACTTGTTCTGGAGTTTTCATGTTAAGTGACTCGTGAGGTCTTTCTCTGTTAAATTCGATTCTCCATTTGTCGAAGAGTTTTTGATGTAGAGTAATGTTTCCGACGATCTCATGCTGAAGTTCTCGAGCCATGTCTTTGTGCATTCTTTCATGAGCGCCATTCTGGTAAGGCTTTCCGGGTTCGATCCGATCTAGCTTAATACCGAGAGAGAGCCACCAAACAGAAAGCTTAGTGAGTCCGAGTAGAGATTGCATAGAAGCGAAAGGAGGACCATTATCAGACCTAATGATCTCAGGTAGGCCGTATATCTTAAATAAGCGAATAAATTCGGCTTTTACAGAAGGTATGTCTCCTTTGGAAAGAGTCTTGATAGAGAGAATGTATTTAGAGTAATCATCTCTGATCGTTAGAGGATTGACCTTTTCTGAATCAGCAGTATACCACCAACCTTTGAAGTCAACAGTCCAAATGTGGTTAGGCTTAGTAGATTTTTCTGGTAGAGAAATTCTTTCTCCGAAGTGTTTGACTCTCTTCTTTTTGTTTGGTAAAGTAAGTCCCGCTTTTTTGAAGATTCGATCAAGAGTAGATTTGTCTGGAGGTTTAACATCCGGAAACTTTCTCTTGTAGAGTTCTAGAATCTTCTTTGACCCCCAAAACTTCTTATTGTTCTTGAGCTTAATGAGCTCAAGAACAACCTCTTCAGGAAGTTTCTTAGGAGAGTTTTTTGGAGTTCTCTTCTTGTCTAGAAGTCCCGCCTTTCCTTCAGAAAGAAACCGTTCTTTCCATTTGTATCCACACTTAGTTGAGATGCCATACTGAGCACAGAGCTGAGTGAAATTGATTCCTTTCTCAAAGCTCGCCATAACGAAATCTAATCTTAAATCCACGACCTGATTCTCCTTCCAAGGCATCCCCAAAGCCCTCCTGTAAAGGTGTTCTAAAGGGATGAGTAACCTGAAAGTGTTACCTATGTCTTGCTACAAAATCGTTACCCATGTCCTGAGGCATACATCTACCGCATTGCATATAACGAACTAGCCTAACCGACGTAGGCTGACCCTGAGTCCCGGAACGGGACGTTAGGGACTGGAACGACGCTTGCGTAAGCAAGAGGAGTGACAAAAGCCTATGTGTCGGAGACCGAACGAGGGCGTAAGTCCCGAAGTGAAGCGGTTAGTCGCTGTTATGCGATGTCTTTTTTCTGGAGCAAAAGTATCCATCAAATAATGCTCTTGTTTCATTTTCCTTAGGATTGCTACAATACTCAAAGCAAGTATTTGATCCTTCGGTATAATCTGGTTGAATTAGACATTGATTATAATTATAGTATAAATAGTTAGCGGGAAAATATTTAGATTGAGAGGTATCAAAATAACCGTTAGCTGTATCATTCCAAGTTAAATCATACTTCAATTCTGGATATATTTCTGTTTTAATAGTTTTGTCAATGTGATAATAAATTTCTGTATTATATTTAGGTATTATTATGATTAAATGATTGTTTTCAATTTTGTAAGTACCAATAGAGCTACCATTTTCTTCCTGATATTCAATATTAGCGTTATATTTATAAAAGACTTTATTAGAAGATAATTTTAATTCAGTGTTTATTTCAAATCCACTAGAGTAACACCAGCAATCGGAATAATATTTTCTTAATATTAAATATTTCTTTTTAAATTTAGGTATTTGTTCAGTAGTTTTTTTAGATTCAATGTAGCCGTAATTGTTTAAAGAAAAAAGCCAATTTTCTTCATTGTATACTTTTTTTACATCAATTTTTGAACCGAACGGAATTTTAAATATTATTTTTGATTTCTTTGAAGGTTTTTCGAAGACATTTGTTTCTACTTCAACATTGTATACAGTTATATTTGCTTTTTTTCCAAAAATTGGTTTTTCAAGAAGTGAAGTAAGGATTATTAAAGTAATTACAATTTGCTTCATTTAGTTTTTTCCTTTAGAGATTTTTAAAAGATATCGCATAACGAACTAGTGTTACCGAAGTTCCCCGACCCTGAGTCCCGACGGGACGTTAGGGACTGGCATGTAGCTTGCGTAAGCAAGGCGAATGCCAGAAGGGGAATTTGCCGCAGGCCGAGCGAGGCCGTAAGTGCCGAAGCGAAGCGGTAACATGCTGTTATACGAAGTTTGCGCTTTTTTAACCTTAAATCATGCTTTCATTTATGATTTTTAAAGATTTTCCTTTCTTTGATTTATAAAACCTAAAATCACTATCTAAAGTGAATATATTAGGAATTTCATAAACCTCTGAAATAGTCATAAGCGAAGCGTCTGCAAAATCCATTGGTCGATCGGAATATTTGTCCATATAAAAGAGAATAGAGGTAAATTGTTCATTGCCCTGGTTTAAAATTGATATCGCATTGTTATCAATCCATTCGATAAAAGCCTTTTGTATTCTTTTGTTATCTGATAATAAGTAGGATACTTCGGTAACTACGGCAAGAGTAGTAAATAATCTGCCTTTAAAATTTTTAAGAAATGATCTACATTGTAGGCAATAATTATCTGATTCGTCGAAGAAAGCAACTATAGGTCCAGTATCAATAATTGCTTTAATCATTTTTGTTTCTTGATTAAAGCATCTTTAATATATTTTTGATGGTTAATAGATTTGTCAGCAATACCACTTTTATATAAACCGAAATACTTTGCACCTAGTTCATAGGCAGAAGGTTGTTTTGCAAAATTATCAATATAGTAAATTAAAGATTCTTTAATTACTTCTGACTTAGATTTGTTTTCAATTTTAGCAACTTCAGAAAGTTTTTTTTCTAGTTCTTCTGGTAATCGTAGGCTTATCATGGCGTTCTCGTGATACAAATGTATTACAATTTCTTTCTTTTGTCAAGAGAAACATTTCTTTTCTTATTTTATCTTTAACAAACTTAATTTGCGCAAATTTCGTATAACGAACTAGACTAACCGACGTAGGCTGACCCTGAGTCCCGGAACGGGACGTTAGGGACTGGAACGACGCTTGCGCAAGCAAGAGGAGTGCCAGAAGCCTATGTGTCGCAGACCGAGCGAGGGCGCAAGTCCCGAAGCGAAGCGGTTAGTCGCTGTTATGCGCCGTTACCAGAATTATAAAACATTTTATCTCGTAAGGAATTTTTAATTTGATCCGAAAAATAATCATCAAATTCCAAGAAATGCAATTTGTAAAAATAATTAATTTTTCTTTCCTTAGTTTCCCCATCTTCTAGTTTTAAAAGCTCTTTATGTTCAGAATCTAAGCCCATCGAGATAATGAAAAGTTTAACTCTTTCAACTGATGTCAGACTTTTAATCACATTTTTATCAATTAATCTAATTATGTAAATTGCATTTGCAACTAAAGAAGAGATATCTTTTAATGAAGGGCTGTTTGCCTCAAAATTTTTGATAGTTTTTTCAATGTCTAGATCGGAATGATTTTCGGAAATTAGATTCTTCGATTCAACTAAAATCTTAAATTCTTCTTTTGTTAAAGTGGCTTGAGATTCAAAATGAACAATTCTATTTCTCCAATGAACTATAAGTAACATTAATATTTTACGATAGCCAATTTCTTGGGGGTATACATGTTCATTAAAGAAATTTATACGTCTAACATTCTCTTGTAGTGCGGAATATTTTGAAAGCAAGTCTTCTGAGAATATTACAGATTTAACAGACTCTAAGTAATGATATATAGATTCAGCTAAGAAGATAAATGTAGATCTAACTGCAAATCGGCGTGATTTTTTTGCAGATAATAATGGATCAATAGAATTCCACGTTATGGAGAGCTTTTCTGGTTTTTTTGCAAGACCTTCTCCTACATAGCTTAATCCGACACAAATAGTATTTAAGCTGTGAATGGAATCTCCAAGATTATTTAGAAATTTTTTAAGATGATTGGTTTCCATAAAGGTAAAAGGTACGATACCATTGGGATTCGAACCCACGTTTTCAGCTTTAAATTTTTATTTAATCGACTGATGTCTTAACCGCTAGACGAAAGTATCATTTCTGGTTATGGCGCATAACGAACTAGACTTAATGACGTAGGCTGACCCTGAGTCCCGAAAGGGACGTTAGGGACTGGAACGACACTTGCGAAGGCAAGGGGAGTGCCAGAAGCCTATGTGTCGCAGACCGAGCGAGGGCGTAAGTCCCGAAGCGAAGCATTAAGTCGCTGTTATGCGAAGGTCTTTTTTTTGATAGATTAATTAAAAAAATTATTTTATCTTTAATTTAGTTGAATTCAATCTATGAAGAAACGATGTTTCGATTTCTTCTTCTAGACTTAATGCAATAAAATGAAAGGGTGTGCCCTGGAAAGAATAAAATTCATGTTTTATTTTTTTCAATTCAAAAAAGAGTTTTTTGGAGTAAGATGAGTAAAGTAATAGAATATCAATGTCTTTAGGTTTAGTATTATTTTGAAGAATTGAACCAAAAATAAATATTTGTTCAAATGATTCGAACAATACTATTCTTTTATTAATTAACTCAATTATATTTTTTAGCATTTTTAAGCCTATTAATATATTTATAAAAATCATCGGTAGTTAATAAAGTTATCTTCAATTCTTTTGCTAATTCGTATGCCTCTTTGGAAATACATGAACCTCCATTCCAATTGTGTAAATTTACTAATACAGTATTTTTTTTAGGTGATAGATTCTGTAATTCTAGCCTACTTAAACAATATTCATAAATAAATGTGATTTTTACATTTTCTAGTTCAATTTCTCTTAAATTTGTTTCTTTGATGAAGCTAAAGTCGATTTCCCTTGAGTTTATGAATTTTAATGCAAAATTAAGGCTACCTATTCTAACATTAGCTTTTCTAAAACAACCATAAATGTCATAATATTGTCTTAATCGAGGAGTATCAGATAAAAAAAGTCTAAATATCGCTTTGTCTTCTTTAATTAAAAGATAAGGATCATCTATACCCATTTTGATTTCAATGAATTTTCCATTGTTAATCAATTCAATGATTAAAGCTTCCAAGGATTCTGTAGAAGGAAGTAAAGAATCTTTAATTGGCTTAATTCCAAATAAAGAATTTATTTTTTCTGGGAAAAGGACAAATCTTGCTTTTTCCTTTTTGGGTCGAGTTATTTCAAATTCATCAATATGCGTCAAATATATTTGAACTAAATACAAATTAGAAAATTTATCGTGTTCATGCGATTGAATGAGATTTAAATTATAGCATAAAAGTGATTTTATTTTTTTATTGTTTGATAAAATTTTGCCTTCAAATAAATCCCAAATATTTTTTTGATCTTCTAGATAATAATTTTCAAAGATATTTTTATTTTCCTGGAGTAGAGGTTTTATTTCTTTATTCAATTCATCGAAAGATTTAAAATGCTTTGCGAAAAATTTTTCAAATTCTAATGCACGAATATGTTTCCAATTCTTTACCTCCTCTGGCTTATAAGCAATATTTTTATCAAAATCTGTATGGCAGCTAGGACATAATACAATTAAATTTTCATAGGAATTATTTTTTGTTTTAGAATATGGTTGAATGTGGGCTTTCTCTATTATATCACCTGATTGTGTAAATAATTCTTTTCTACAGTCTGGGTTCATACATCTTCCCATAGATTCAGCATACATTTTTCTTTCTACATTTTCATTTATCTTTCTTCCCATATCTATGTTCCATTTTTTCTATGTAAATTGAATTTAAAAGACTTTCGCATAACGAACTAGACTAACCGACGTAGGCTGGCCCTGAGTCCCGACGGGACGTTAGGGACTGGAACGACGCTTGCGTAAGCAAGAGGAGTGCCAGAAGCCTATGTGTCGGAGACCGAGCGAGGGCGCAAGTCCCGAAGCGAAGCGGTTAGTTGCTGTTAGCCGACGTTTTCTTTGGTTCAGAGTGGAGGTATGTAGAATTTCTCTAAGTCTTTGTGATGTTTAATATTTATTTTCTCGTTTAGAATAGTTTTTAATATTTCTTGATTTCGGTCATAACCTGATTCGTAGTCTTGAATTATTATTTCTTTTAGTGAGCTTAAATTTCTTAATATTTCAATATCAAATTCTCGGTTGAAATCGGGAAATGAATACCCGATGATAATAAGTTTTTCTGCATCATGACAAAGATTTTTTGCTTTTTCTATTAGGTCATCGCCGTCTGGTTTTGCTTCAAATGCAAACTTTAGTCCTGGTGAGTGAGTGTAGCTTAAAGATGGGTTCATTGTGTTTACAAAGATATCTAGTGCCAAAAGCTCATTAGTGTAAGTTCCTTTGTCTTTGAAGTTTCTCAATAGCGAAAAAAGCTTCTTATCAGATTTATGATAAAGAAGTCCTGCTGTACCATTCAATTTAACTAGATTGAATTTATCATTATTTGTGAGAATATTATTTTGGCTATTTCCGTAAGATGGAAAAGAATTTAGTAAATCTGAAAATTCAGATAAATCTTTGTTGGGGTAGTATGTTGAGTAAGTTTTTTCAAATTGGAGATCATAGTTCCATGAGAGTATTGAAATATTGCTATTTATTACTACATAGTCTCCCACTCTTTTGCCTGCACGTGCAAAGAAGTCCCTATATCTAGGATCTATCTCTCGAGATGCTTCGGATAGTTTTAAATGTTTTTCTTTTTTAGTTTGTTCATAAATTAAATAGCTGGATAGAATTGCTTTAAGTCTGGTCAGATTTTGGTAGTCATTTAAATCAGATAATCGCTTAGCAAGAGTGTCTATCGAATTGTCTCCTAGTTCATCCATGAGCCAATCTTTAGTTTCCTTTAGCAAATGCTGCATTTCAGCAATAGTTTTTAAATTATGTAAGGCAATTGGTGATTTTAAGCTTTCAGGTATTGTTATTTGGCAAATTCTTTCAAGGGTTTCGTTTAATCTTTTGTTGATGTTGTTTACTACTGGGATCGCATAATAACTGGCACCCGCACCAAATATATATATATTTTTACTCATTGTTTAAGTTCTTTTTTAGTATATTTTTGAAAATGTCGGCTAACGAACTAGTGTTACCGAAGTTCCCCGACCCTGAGTCCCAGCGGGACGTTAGGGACTGGCATGTAGCTTGCGTATGCAAGGCGAATGCCAGAAGGGGAATTTGCCGTAGGCCGAGCGAGGCCTAGTGCCGAAGCGAAGCGGTAACACGCTGTTATGCGAAGGTAGCTATTGTTCAAATTCTAATTTTTTGAAATCAATATGTGAATAATAATTACTTTCTTTAGTTGAAAGTAATTCGGATTTATCGAAAATGTTTTCAGAAATTCCATCCTGGATAATTTGGTAAGCTTTTTCTTTTAAGCTAGGTAAGGAATATTTTATCGTTTGAAATACTATGAAAATGTTAATACCAGTGTAATCATGTGCTATTCGATTCCTTAGACCAACTACATCTTTCCAAGGATATGGGTATTCATTTTTTGTTTCGTCACTGAGTTTAGTGCTATTTTCACCAATTTGGGTTAGGAGACTCAGAATAGCATTATAATTCATTTGATCATTAGTTTCATAAAGAATTTCTGGACTTTCAAAACTATTTGAATAGAGGTAAATTTTTTCGATGTATTCGATTATATTGAGAAGGTATAGAAGATCATTTTTTCTATTCTTTAACATAGATCATTTCTTTATTTGCCCTATGCAGTATTATTGGGTTTGCATATTTCTTTAGAACTAAGTCTACTTTAAGATTTAGGTTTTTTTCAAGTTCTTCTTTTAAAGATAATGCTGATTGAAAATCTATATCATTTTCAACTAAAATGTCAATGTCATGAAAATTCGAATCTTTCCTAGCAAAAGATCCGAAAACGCCTAGCCTATCTAAATTATACTTTGAAAGTAATTTAGAGTTTTTGAGGAAAATCTGGAATTCCGAGATATTCTTCACAGCTACTGACATGATATTTAGATTTTACCAATAAAAGTTAGTTTTCAAGCTAATTTTTATCGCAAATAATCTGCTTAATTCTTTAATTTATACCCTTTTTTTGATTTCGATTGATTTTAGCTACTTTCGCATAACGAACTAGGCTTACCGAAGTTCTCCGACCCTGAGTCCCAGACGGGACGTTAGGGACTGGCATGTAGCTTGCGTAAGCAAGGCGAATGCCAGAAGGAGAATTTGCCGAAGGCCGAGCGAGGGCTAGTCCCGAAGCGAAGCGGAAAGCCGCTGTTATACGTAGTGCCTAATTATTTAATTATATTTATAAATGGAATTAAACTTTGATTTGTTATCATAGAATATTCTCCAAATTTAAACTAGAACTCTGCTTAAATTAAAATAAAACCTACTTCATCTCCAAAGCAAGGGTCTTTGGTTGTTATTTATGAAATTGTATTTAGGGATTTAATTTGGGTCATTATACATCAAATCCTTTGAATTCTTCTAATGGCTTTGCTTCATCATTTAAAATAAATTCGTGAGATTCACAGATTATATTAAATTCAATTTCCATATCTCTTTGTAGAGTATATAAGTAGTAATGTATCAACTTACTACTGTATTCCTTCTGTAATCGATTTAGTTTTTGGATAGTCTTATTTAATAATTCACTATTTGAAATTATAGCGCTTCTATAGAATTCTGGATACTCATAGAATTCATTGATAAGTTCTAAATCGGTGAAATAAATATTTTTAAAGAATAATGTTCCTGAACTCCATTTTAAAGGTTTTTCTATATAATTTATTGGTTTAACTATAGAAAAGATTAGATTTCTTGTAGGATTAAAATTAATCGTAACACCTTCTATTAGTGCCATATAAAGCATTAAATCATCGTTTTCTTTGTAATTTTCCATGTAATTTGATTTTGATTTTTATTAAATGTTTATTTTGGCATTACGTATAACGAACTAGCCTAACCGACGTAGGCTGGCCCTGAGTCCCGGTAACGGGACGTTAGGGACTGGCCACGACACTTGCGAAGGCAAGGGGAGTGCCAGAAGCCTATGTGTCGCAGACCGAGCGAGGGCGCAAGTCCCGAAGCGAAGCGGTTAGTCGCTGTTATGCGAAGTTAGAAGCTATATACGAATGCCGATACAAATAGTTGGAATTGGGCTAGAAAAGTATGAATAAGTATCCGCATGGTAATTTCCCATTTCTAAATTGCCTTCAATAAAAATGGAATTTCCATTTAGTTGATGATTTTTTTTGTTATCAACATAATAATTTAAATAAGATTCGTAAATATGATAGTTATATTTAATTTCGTATCCGTCTGGAAATTTATATATAGAAGTTTTCTTTACTGATTTTATTGAAATTCCATTTACTAAATTATATGTATCGTTTTCTTCAATATTTATTGCATATAAGGGGAATAATGTTTTTGATATGAGAAAAAGTTCTTGTAAAGTATGGTTTTTGGCTTGGAGGCAACTGAAAGAGCTTTCAACACCATATGTAGAAGTAAAATATGTTAAATCGTTTTCATAGTGGATAATTTCCCTAAAGGTTTTTATTTTCTCATTTTCTGGAACATCTGATTGATAATGATTATTTATAAATTCATATTCATTAGTTTTTGAAATTTGCCTAAAGTATTTGTTAAGATAGGCATCAATAGATTTGAAATCATCAGGAAATGAAGGCATTCTTGAAATAAAACCATTGAAAAAATATCCTGTTTTGTCTCTAAGTTTAATTTTAGTCCATTTTCCCGAAAGCCCTGATACTATTTCATTTTTAGGATTTTCGTCACTTTCATTCCAAGAAATTTTTAATCCATTTTCTAGTTTGCTGAGAATTTTTGAATTTATGTTTGGTTTCTCACGTATATTGAGGCCACCGTCGGCTATTACATAACCTGACTTTATCTGAATATTGCTTTCAGAGAGAACCATTGAGGTGCTTGTGAAAACAAGTAAGCTAATAGTTGTTATTTTTAATTTTGTGATCATTTTTTATCTGTTTAGAAATTTTCTTCTAATTTCGCATAACGAACTAGACTAACCGACGTAGGCTGGCCCTGAGTCCCAACGGGACGTTAGGGACTGGTCACGACACTTGCGTAGGCAAGGGGAGTGCCAGAAGCCTATGTGTCGCAGACCGAGCGAGGGCGCAAGTCCCGAAGCGAAGCGGTTAGTTGCTGTTATACGAAGGTTCCGATTATAAAGTATTAAGCCCGAGTTCTGTCGCTACTTTGTTAAAATCTTTATCATATGAAAATATATAAAAATCTTCGCCAATTTCATTTTGAAATTCTAATGCAGTTGCTAAATGTAAAGCATCTAATGTTCTGCAGCCAGCAAGTGTTTCCTCTTTATCAATATTTTCTATTGTAGAAGAATCTATATTTTTTAAGCTTATTTCATCGATCAATTTCTGTAGTTCGTTTAGTTTACTGTCCTTCCAAGTTGGACTTACTTTTTTTTTATTATGCAGATAAGTTCGTTTGATGCTTATTTTACACTCAGCTTCAAGTAATATGGAACTTACTCTTAATTTAGATTTTTTCCAAATTTCAATAGAATTTGGAAGTGATTCTTCTTGGAAAATGATTGATAAGAGAATGCTTGAGTCGATATAAACAATCATATTAAAAACGATCGGATCTAGCTTGATCGTAAATATTTTCCCAATCTAGTTTGGGCATTTTATGATTAAACTCTTTGATTATTGATTCAATTTGTGAACCATTTCTTTTAGCTAGTTTGATCTTTCCGATTTTACTTTGTTCTTCTAAATATAGAAGTACCCTTTTATTAGAATCTTTTAGAAATTCTGCTGGTTTTTTAATTTCTGCAATTACTTGCTCATGTTCAGTAATTACAATTGTTTCTCCAGACTTTACCAAATGTAAATATTTGCTAAGATTATTCTTTAGATCACGTATTCCTACTGATTTCATCCTTTAATTGTGTCTACTGTAGCTATTTTGTCAAATCTTTATTATTTGAAAAATAATTATTTCGGAACTTTCGTATAACGAACTAGGCTTACCGAAGTTCTCCGACCCTGAGTCCCAACGGGACGTTAGGGACTGGCATGTAGCTTGCGTAAGCAAGGCGAATGCCAGAAGGAGAATTTGCCGCAGGCCGAGCGAGGGCTTGTCCCGAAGCGAAGCGGAAAGCGGTAGTTATACGCTGGATCGCATTTATACTTTAAAAAGGTTCTGTAAAAATTTCCCTTTTAAGTTTTTGTAAATGGAGAAGTCCGAATCAATACTAACAATCCGTTCAATTCCCATTTTTTCAGAAATGCACATTAAGGAAGCATCAGCTAAATCCATAGGTAAATCTGAATACTTTCTCATTCGATTTTTAATGTATTTAAGATCCTCAATGTTTAAATCAAATATCTTGATACTTCCTCTTTCAATCCATTCAAGAAAGTCTGATTGTGCTTCAACAGAGAAAGCAAGCAAGTAAACAATTTCAGTAATTACTGGCCAAGAAGAAACTAATTCTCCATTATAAGATTTAAGAAATTTTAAAGTGTGTTTGTGAAACTTATCTTTGGAATTGAATAAAGCAATAATTGGACCAGAATCAATGAGAGCTACGTTTTTCATTCTTCTTTCCAATAGCTTTTTGTAAGTAAGCTTTCCTATTTTGAGCTAAATCAGAATTCTCAGAATAATGTTTTCCAAATAAATCTAAACCTAATTCAAATGGAGTTTTGCTATTTCCCCGATTCTTGATATATTCCAGAATAGAATCTTTAACAATTTCTGTACGACTTTTTCCTTCTGATTTGGCAAATGAATCTAGTTTTCTTTCTAGTTCTGGCGGTAAGCGTAAACTGATCATAATTTAGAAATGTAGTACGAAATTGTGATACGGTCAAGTTCTATTTTTTTTGTTCAGATTAAATTTTGCGACCTTGCGTATAACGAACTAGACTAACCGACGTAGGCTGACCCTGAGTCCCGAACGGGACGTTAGGGGCTGGAACGACACTTGCGTAAGCAAGGGGAGTGCCAGAAGCCTATGTGTCGTAGACCGAACGAGGGCGTAAGTCCCGAAGTGAAGCGGTTAGTCGTTGTTATACGACGTTTTTATTGTTTAAGAGTGATTTCTTTACTTTGACTTTATTGATTTATTTTTTTTGTTTTTAAATTTGATTCAATTAGTCTTAGTGATTGATATTCTACGGCATATTGCTTTTTGTTAATTTTTTATTATCTAATAGTTTATATAGATTTTCTTTATTAATTTTATTATTCCAGAGTACTGATTTAGGTATTATTAATGTTGTGATAGAAGATAGGTATAAGTAAATATATTCACTACTTTCTTCGATTTTTGTTATAAATTCTTTAAAACGTTGGGTGTTGCTGAATTCCGTGATTTGTATGAATTCAGTTTCTGTAATTATCAATTTTTGATATCCTATCATCCCAGTGTTTAAATCTTCTGCAAGTAGTGCTTTTACATTCTTTTTAATAGAATATCGAATATATTTAGGATAGAAAATTAACCAAATTGATAAAATGGGTAAATAGATTATACTGATGCCGATAAAAAAGTTTTTATCATTTGGAAATCCTAATAAAAAAATAAAAGCGATCAATATAATTGGTACAATTGTTCTTCCAATCAGTATATTTTTTTTCGTTGTAGGAGAATTGTCTGAGTGATAAATATTGAAGTTTAAAATGTCTTCTTCTGTTAATGTGTATTCTAATTCCATCTGTACCTATAGTTAATTATTTAATAAAAATGTCGTATAACGAACTAGTCTACTCAACGTTTCCCGACCCTGAGTCCCGTCGGGACGTTAGGGACTGGCATGTAGCTTGCGTATGCGAGCGAATGCCAGAAGGGAAATGTGCCGCAGGCCAAGCGAGGCCGCAAGTGCCGAAGCGCAGTGAGTAGACGCTGTTATGCGAAGTAATTTATTGGTTGAAATTTATAATGCTAAACCAGCGAAAATATTTATCTGATAATAATCTGAATTTTTTTCTTTATTTCGAAAAAGGTTTTCATTGATGTAAATTGAACTTATATTAGCAGGAATTGCACCGCGATAATAATCCGGATTATAAGTTAAATGAGTATTACTTTTTCCTGCTTCCATATATCCGTATTGAAATTCAAATCCGATTGGTATGTAACTAAAGAACTCCTTTCTAAATCCAATTCCAAGATTTCCGAAATATTTATTAGAAAAAACATTACTTTCCTTATAAGGTTCAATATCAATTGAACCGCCACTAATCGTGGAATAGTTTTGGGTTTCTGAAGTATATCCTTTTTCAAATCCAAAATTCAAACTACCGTAAAAATCACCCCAAAAAAAGTATTGTGTGGAAATGGAGAATGTTTCTGAATTTCTCGATTTCGAAATATTAAAAAATTTGCTAGATCCAGGTGTTGAACCTTGATAACTATAATTTTTTTGTTTTGAACTCAATCCAACTCCATAATTAAGTCCAACAAAGAAATTGTTTGTAATTCCAAAAAGAAAGTGAAAATTAGGAGAGCTTTCCGTTTCGTTAGTAAAGTATTTAGTATTTGTTTGTAAAAATCCAACTGGAGAAACAAGAAAGTTTATTCTTTTCCTTTCTGAAGATTCTGCTGAAATACCATTCAAGATTGTAGTAAAAAGAATAATTGTTAATGTTATTGTTTTCTTCATATTTAAATTTAAATTATTTCGCATAACGAACTAGACTTACCGAAGTTGTCCGACCCTGAGTCCCATCGGGACGTTAGGGACTGGCATGTAGCTTGCGTAAGCAAGGCGAATGCCAGGAGGACAATTTGCCGTAGGCCGAGCGAGGGCTAGTCCCGAAGCGAAGCGGTAAGTCGCTGTTATATGCAGTGCGGTATATTACATATTTTATATTAATATGCGAATCTTGATCTCTTTCAATCTTAAAAAGCAAAGTTTGAATAAGAGCATTAATTTTTCTAATTTATTTTAACTTTCTTTTTTTTATCTTTATAGAATGATAAAATTGGATATAGAAAATTGAGATTGAGTTAAATTGTATCGAGTTTTCTTTGTTTTATTTTAGTTTTACAATTAGTAATTTTTTATTGTATCTGATTACTGATAAGATTAATAATTTTTATGTTTCTAGTTTTAAATTTATCTTTTTCTGTTTCCATATTCTTGAGGTGTTTGCACTCAACTAAAGATTATTTAAATTCCAAAAGATATATTATGTTTTTTTTTAATTATATTCAATCCTTAGTTTTTTCTTCTTCTTCTTGGCTTTATTTTTTTTAGCTTTTTCTATTTCAAATTCTACCGCATTGCATATAACGAACTAGACTAACCGACGTAGGCTGGCCCTGAGTCCCGAACGGGACGTTAGGGACTGGCCACGACACTTGCGCAGGCAAGGGGAGTGCCAGAAGCCTATGTGTCGCAGACCGAGCGAGGGCGTAAGTCCCGAAGCGAAGCGGTTAGTCGCTGTTATACGCCGTAATATTGTATACTATCTATTCAAATTGTCGTAAACTATTCAAAATATTTTCTTTTTTTAATAAAGCTGAAACCGGAATATCTCTAATTGCTTTTGTTAGTCTTAAATTTACTAATTCTGGTTCGTTTTCTTTTTCAAGTTCTTCAAACCATTCTTTCTTAGGTATTTCGTAATTTACTAATTTGCATTCTGGTTGTAAAATGGGAATCATAAAGTTTTTTACATTATTAATTGAACATGATATTAATAATATCTCGTAACAGTTTCTAAACGGATTCCAATGACTTGATGTAAATTCAGTATAGAAGTTTGTCTTAAATTCTTCGGTATTTGCAAATGATTTTGCAACAAAGAAATTCAGTCCATATTTTCCTGGATCAATTTCAAGTTTATCAATATTTATTTTTGTTGAGCCAAATTTAGTTCGATATCCGTGCTTTAACGAATTGTATTCGATTGTGGAATTTTGGTTAATGTGGAAGAGACCCCAAGATTTCCAATAGTTTATTAGTTGTTGAATTCTTGGTTTATCGTCTTCTGATTGTATTTCAATTCGATGTATCAAATTCCCTAATTTTTGCCAATTAATGGATTTTAGTTTATGAAAATTGAAAATATTTTGTTCGTTATTTATTTTAATTACTAAAGATCTAAGTTCGTGGTTATTATATTTTAATATCCAACCGAGTGGATAATTGGCTGCTTGAAGTGAAGCTGAAAGTAAGGATAGAAAAGTTTCTATTGCATGATAATATGTCTGTCTTATGGAAATAGCTGCATTTAGATTATTAGGATCTTTTTTCAATTCAGTTAAATTTAAGTCCATTTGATATCGAAATAGATCTGTATCAATATTGTTTATAAAATTTAAACTTTCACTTTTTAAATCATCGACGTCTCCCCAGACTGCGTAGGGTTTTTCGTTTATTTTGAAGGTGTAACATCCAATTGACATTGATTTTATATTATGGCGTATAACGAACTAGTGTTACCGAAGTTCCCCGACCCTGAGTCCCGAAGGGACGTTAGGGACTGGCATGTAGCTTGCGTAAGCAAGGCGAATGCCAGAAGGGGAATTTGGCGTAGCCCGAGCGAGGCCGTAAGTGCCGAAGCGATGCGGTAACATGCTGTTATACGAAGTCGCAATTTTTTGATATTACTAATCTATATTATCTAAGTATGAAAATGCTCTGTAAGTACCAATAAGTATATAATTCGGTATTCTTCTATAAATTGGCAAACTATTGTTCATAAGAGCTCCATTAAACCAAGCAATGGAAAAGAAAATGTAGCCGATAGAATGAAGAGTTCCTGCAACTATATCATATGGTAATGCTAATGGATAAAGTAAAATAAAAGCAGTTTTGTTTTTTTTGTAAAAAGGTGATTTTAGAGTATAGCTTGGAAATTTATTTAATTCTTTCTCTTCTAATTCTACTTTAATATAAAAAAACTTTTTTAGGCTTTCAATTTTTAATCTTATAATCTCTTTTTTTTCGTTTTTATCGTAACTTTCAAATTCCTTAATATTAACTAACTTGTAATTTAAATTATGTATGATATCTAAATTACAATCGCTAGAGAAATTTGAAGGATTGATATTATATTGATAAAACTTTTCATTATTTTGATTCTCTAAATCTAAGATAAAACATCTTCTGTCACGAATTAAAAGAGGATCATTGTTAATTGGCATAGTCGTAGTTGCCGTAACTATTAGTATTTTATTTTTTTCAATTATACCAATTTTCAAAATATCTTCAATATGGAGATAATCAGTTCCGAACGCATTTTTTGTAACTTTTTTAGTCTGCCTATAATGTCCGCAGTGAAAAATAATACATGAGATAATACTAAGAAATAGAATAATTTTAAATCCGTTTTTCACAAGAATATTTTCCTTAATTATTATAACATATGTTTTCTTGCGATTTCGTATAACGAACTAGTGTTACCGAAGTTCCCCGACCCTGAGTCCCTGCGGGACGTTAGGGACTGGCATGTAGCTTGCGTAAGCAATGCGAATGCCAGAAGGGGAATTTGGCGTAGCCCGAGCGAGGCCGCAAGTGCCGAAGCGAAGCGGTAACATGCTGTTATGCGACGTGAAATTTATATATCAAAGACGACATTCATATTCTTTTTAAAACAATTCAAGCAGTCTGGTCTTGCTACCGAACTTTTATGTTCTTTTCCACAGCTATGACAGTAGTTCATTTCAGATTTAAAGATTCTTGTCTTTTGCCAATTAATGTGACACTCTCTGCATAAGGGCTGGTGAGGTCTGTTTTCCATTGATTTTTTACATGATACGCAATGCGAGCTTTTATCAATATAGAAATCTACAATTCTATCAGGTATGACTGTATAATTATTTGGTACAAGATAATCTTCAAGATCATATATATGGAGAGCGTTCGTTGTCAAGTGTTCAATTGGCAGAACGTAAGGGTAGATGTTTTTAGTATTTTGGAAATACAGTCCTATGCAAACTAAAACTCTTTGCTTTGTGTTTAATTCTAGTAATCTATTGTATTGTGTTTGAGAGAGTAATTCGATTGTTCCTATTTTTTTTATATTTTTTTCTAATAGGATTTCTTCTTCATTTGTTCTTTTTTTTGATTCGTGAATTTGTATTAATTCGTCTATTTTGTTCTGAATTTTTGTGATATCACGATATTTGCATTCTACATAAAATTCAATATTTAGGTCTCGGTTTCGAAATTTATAGTCAGGTAGCAATGAATCTTCAACAAAGTCTTCTGAATTTTGTTTATAATTGTGAGTTTTATGTAATAGATCATAAACGTCCTTTGGAAATAATACTTCTCTTGTAAAATCCTCAAACTCTTCTCCATTCAAGAAGGATTTTGGAACATTTAGTTTTGTTCTCGTAACCTTTCTTAGAAATTCTAATATTTCGTTAAATTCATTCATTGTTTTATTTCATGTCGCATAACGAACTAGTGTTACCGAAGTTCCCCGACCCTGAGTCCCAACGGGACGTTAGGGACTGGCATGTAGCTTGCGTAAGCAAGGCGAATGCCAGGAGGGGAATTTGGCGTAGCCCGAGCGAGGCCGTAAGTGCCGAAGCGAAGCGGTAACATGCTGTTATACGAAGTCGCAAATTTAAGGTTGTTATCCTAATGCCCCGAGAGCTCCAATTCCGTTTATTAAATCATCAAAATATAGAATTAGTTGAAGTGGACTAGTAATAATATCTCCTAAAAGTGAAAAAGGAATTAAAAGATAGTATGTTTTTATTCTATTTTGTTTCTTGATAGGACTGATTATATAAATATTTCGAATATTTTTGTTCTCGTTTAGATTTGAAAATGTAAAGCTATACATCTTTATAATATTTTCTTTTTGATCGATAATATAAATATAATATACATTTTTGGGTTCGATCATTTCTAGTTTCTTAGAGTATTCTTGTCGTTTATATGATTTACAATCTAGATAATTATGACAGTGTGAGACTTCATCTAAACCATTTTTTATGAGAAATGCTTTTTCATCGATAGTTGAGTAAAATTCTGATCTATATTTATGGAATCTAAAGCCTCGGCCATAAATTTTTCTTAAATCTTTATTAACGAACATTAAATTGTGGTACATTGAGATTATTCCACCCAAGGGTTCGACTTCCTTTAATTCGACATTATTCCAATTAAGATTAGAGTTACATCTATAATAGCTATATCCATAATCAGTACAAATTTCTAAATTTTCGTTATCAGAAGATATTCCTTTCAATTTTAAAGAGACATTTTGAGAGTTAGTTGTATCGAATTCCATTGATTTTAATTCATTAAAAGTTGTAGAAGATTCTTTTCCTCGGGAAAGTTTGAATACTTTCGAGGTCATACAGTTTGATATAAGTAAAAGAATAAAAAATAATCGATACATATTAAGATTTTTTGCGATTTCGTATAACGAACTAGTGTTACCGAAGTTCCCCGACCCTGAGTCCCAACGGGACGTTAGGGACTGGCATGTAGCTTGCGAATGCAAGGCGAATGCCAGAAGGGGAATTTGGCGTAGCCCGAGCGAGGCCGTAAGTGCCGAAGCGCAGCGGTAACATGCTGTTATACGACGTTTCCGAGAAAATTTAACTAATTAAGCCACGGATGGCGTTATCTTAGGCTCTTAATAAAACAAATTCTTCTTTGTTCCTCTTTTTTTTGGGGACAGCCTTAATCTCAACATCAAATCCGCAGGCGTGAACATAATCGACTAATGTAGAGATTTTGATATCAGACCTAGATTCAATTCTAGAAACACTGACTTGAGAAAAACCATCCACATCAGTTTGCTTGATTCCTTGTTTTTGCCTTAGTTCAGCAAGCCTCAATTTGAAGATTTGTTTTTGAGCCTCAGCTTTTGCTTGTTCAATAATATCTTGTGAGATAAATTTATTAAGATCAGTATCAAAACTTTTTAATTCTTTTTTTTTCTTAATCATATTACAAATCTCCTAAATATTCAGCATATAATTCTTCAGATTTTTTAATCATGTTTGGATAAAATTTCTTAGATGTAGCTTTATTTCCGCCAATTAGTAAAATAGCATTTCTCTTAGGATCAAATACGAAAAATATTCTAAAGGGTCTATTTTTGCTATTAACTCTAAGTTCCTTTAAATTTTTAATTTTAGAACCAGTAATGGTGTCAACATGTGGTCTTCCAAGTCTAGGTCCAAACTCTTTTAGGATTTCGATAGAAACTAAAATATCCTTTTTTGCATAATTATCTAATTCTTTTAACCAGAGAACCATCTCTTCGGTTCTTTTAATTTCATACACTTAAAGTAATATAACGCGTAGGTAATGTATGTCAAGAATTAAGTAATCTCTTCTTCTACTTTTTTTCGTTCTTACGGGCATGGACGCCCGTTCTTTTTTAGATTTCTCGGAAATGTCGTATAACGAACTAGACTAACCGACGTAGGCTGGCCCTGAGTCCCGAACGGGACGTTAGGGACTGGAACGACGCTTGCGCAAGCAAGAGGAGTGCCAGAAGCCTATGTGTCGCAGACCGAGCGAGGGCGCTAGTCCCGAAGCGAAGCGGTTAGTCGCTGTTATGCGCAGTAATCCATTGTTAATTTTGATTTATTAATAAGTCGGTAGCATCAATTAAGTGATAAGATAAGGCATTTTTAGGATTATAAAAAATTGCTATAGGAAATAAAAATATGGAGTTATAGCCTTTAGATTCTGAGGAGAATGTATGGGATCTAATTACTTCTCCATTTCTGTCTTTAACTTTTAAATTATATTCTATGCCAACTTTTAGGTAATGCGGTATCAAGCTGTAAGTGTATGAAGAAAATCTAGAGATAATTGTATTTTTAATTTCATTGATTCTAATTTTCACTTCAATAATTTGTTCGAAGTTTTTGCTTTCTACTTTAATATTGTTTTTTTCTAGTCCTGTAATGATTGAAGAAAGTATTCCATCAATTTCTTCAGATGTTATTTCAATCTGGGAACCATTTATTTCGTGAGCATAATCGAGGCTTAGTTCCGCAATTATAGATTTATTAGTCTCTATTCGTTTATTTAATTCTATTTTCCTTGTTATGAGTAAACAAGAGAAGAAATTCAATATCATTATAATTGTTAGTATTTTAATTTTCATTTTTAGTTAAAGTAAGAATATTCTCAGAGATAAATTTAGAAAATACCAGCGAACTGCTCGGGTTGTATTCCGATAAATTCATAAATCTATAATCGACAAATGGAAAAATATATGACCAGATGCTATATGGTTTTTTATGTAAAAAGTTAGTAGACTTAGATCCTTTTTTGATATTGTTTTCATCGAAGAACGAAATATCTACTTTGGCAAAAAAAGTATCTTCGTGAGAGTCACCACCAAAAGCTAAAAAAAATCCTGCCGTAAGAATTGTTGGCAAAACAGATTTTAGGGGTATTTCTGTATTTGAATAAAGCTTTGTTATTTTAATATCAATAAGTGAATCCGATTTTCTTTGATCTTTATGATAAAGTACACGGAATTCGTTTTTATCATCAGCACTATCTAGTTGATTTACTAATTTTAAAGAAAGATTTAATGAGTCTTTTGGATGTAAATAGTTTTCATCCTTTTCGGAGTCAATAGTAGTTGAAATCCAAATTATATTTTTTTTATTTGTTTCCTTGTTCTCGCTAAACTTATACGACGAACAATTAGTAATAAGAAAGAAGATTATTAATAGTTGTTTTAATTTTATCATAAGTTTTGGATTATTGCGCATAACGAACTAGACTAACCGACGTAGGCTGACCCTGAGTCCCGACGGGACGTTAGGGACTGGCCACGACACTTGCGCAGGCAAGGGGAGTGCCAGAAGCCTATGTGTCGCAGACCGAGCGAGGCCGTAAGTGCCGAAGCGATGCGGTTAGTTGCTGTTATACGAAGTCTCCAAGGTAGACATTTATTTTGTTTTCAAAGAAGTTTCTTCTAAGTAAGTTTGAATTGCTTGGATAGTCGTCATCCAATTTCTATTAAATTTTACGGCTGAAAGTTTTCCTGTTCTTGCAAGTAAAGAAAGATATTCTAATGAAAAATTACAGTATTTAGTAGCTTCTTTTAAGGTGATGTATCCTTGTTTTTCATTTGAAGAGTTTGTTGTAAGAGCATTAAGATAAATTATCAAAGATCTTTCAATGGAACGTCCGACAAAATCAAGGAATGTTGAGACATTTCCCTTATCAGCTTCTCGTAGAACTTTGTAATATTTCTTTCTATCAAGATGCAGTATTACAGCGGGAGGGTATCCTTCTTGCATAAGAATTAGATTCATTAAAAGCCTAGCAGTTCTTCCGTTGCCATCAATGAAAGGATGTATGAAGACAAGTTTATAATGCATCCATGCAGCAATCTCTGGTATTGTTAATAATTTATAGTTTTTATAATACCATTCAACTAATTCCATTACTAGATCATAGATTTTAACTGCATTTGGAGGAATATGCGAAGCACCAGTTATTCTAACATTGGTACTTCGAAAAACTCCAGCTTGTTCATCATCGATATTTTTGAGTATTTTCCCATGTATTTCTCGAATTAGATTTAATGATATGAAGGTTTTTTTCTTTATTACTTCTTCTAGGAAGTAAATTCCATCTTTGTGATTTAAAACTTCAAAATGTTCCCTGAGACTCTTGTTCCCGATAGTAATTCCTTGTCTTAAAACTAAATCCGTTTCTTGTAAACTAAGAGTATTTCCTTCAATAGCATTTGAGTTGTATGTCCACTCTAAATAGAATTGTTCGTTAAGTTTGCTTACAATTCCTTTAGGAAGGGGCCTTAGTTTATCTAATTCCTTCTTTTTCCCATTGATACTTTTTATGAGAGTTGGGTTCATATCGGATAACTTCATTTTCGGAGAATCCGATACTTTTTCAATCTTTTATTTATTTCAATGTGGATTTTTGGAGATTTCGTATAACGAACTAATGTTACCGAAGTTCCCCGACCCTGAGTCCCGAACGGGACGTTAGGGACTGGTCACGTAGCTTGCGTATGCAAGCGAGTGCCAGAAGGGGAATTTGGCGTAGCCCGAGCGAGGCCGAAAGTGCCGAAGCGAAGCGGTAACATGCTGTTATACGCAGTTCAGAATCGTATTTAAGAAAAATTTAGGAAGATATGCATAACTAAATTTATTCCTGTATTAAAACATTAACGATGCTATTCATGTTTAAGCTAGCAATAATTTCAGATTCATTGTTCTTTTTAAATCTAAAATTATAAATTTTGTGAGCAAATGATTTTTTATCACTGGAGTGACTAATATTATTAAGAATTTCTTTATGACAATTTGACTTTGGAATGCTCCAGTGACCTTCAGTGATTATGGTATTATTGTTCATTTTCCAGGATCCTTCAACATCAATTCCGCAAGGAGAAGTTGGAAAAGGCTTCGAAATACTTCCATTCTTATTAAGAGAATAATCGAGTATAACTGTTGAATTTCCTAATTTAATTTTATGGTTAGGAAAGGAGATTATAAGGAATCTTTGTTTAAAGAAATTTTGCAAGGACACAGCCGAATTTTCAAGTAGTACTTTTTCATAATTTAAGTTTGCATTTTCCTTTAATGAGGATGTCGTTTCTTTCTTGCATGAGAAAAAAATAAGTATAGAAATTATTGTAATTACTTTTAATTCAATTCTTTGCATTTTTATAACCTGTCTATAAATTTTCTGAATTGCGTATAACGAACTAGGCTACTCGACGTTTCCCGACCCTGAGTCCCGAACGGGACGTTAGGGACTGGCATGTAGTTTGCGGATGCAAACGAATGCCAGGAGGGAAATGTGGCGCAGCCCAAGCGAGGCCGTAAGTGCCGAAGCGAAGTGAGTAGCCGATGTTATGCGTAGTTTTTGATTCTTACTTACTATTTGAAATAATCGAATTTATCAAATCACCCATACTTTTAATTTCCGGTAAAGCTGATTGAATTAAAAAAGCTATGAAAGTGAATATAGCAAGTAAAATTAGAAAGGGTATAATAGTATTTTTTATTATAACACCATACCATCCTATACTTTGATAATTTTTGATTTTTTTATAAACAAATGTCAGTGCAATCGATTCAAACACAATTTCAGACAGAAATATTGGCGAAATAAAGATAACATAACCAAATATAATTAATATTGAAAGAGTAAGAATTAGGAAAAGTATAATTAAAAATGCTTGTTCATGATCAAAAAGAAAATCATAAGGCGCAGATGAGATGTTCATTTCGCTGTTACTGTTTATTTTGTTAGTATCAATTCTAAGAAGATTATAAGATTCATCCGGATGCAAATTCATACCTTTGAATGCAAAAAAAACCCAAATACGGAGAAACAGAAAAAATGATAAATATCCACTGAAAATAGCAATTGGATATCTAATGTACATTAATGATATACCTAAGTTAAGTAGTACAAAGGAAGTAATCGTAGCACAGATGAAAGTAACACTTAAAATTACAAACATTTGAAACCTAGGGTTGCCTTTTTTAAGCAAAATTGCTTTTATCTGATCAACTTGTTTTGCTTTAGAATTTTCATTGTTTTCTTTTTTAATTTTTTTCATAAATATTTTTCAAAAATTACGCATAACGAACCAGGCTACTCGACGTAGGCTGGCCCTGAGTCCCGGTAACGGGACGTTAGGGACTGGAACGACACTTGCGCAGGCAAGGGGAGTGCCAGAAGCCTATGTGTCGTAGACCGAGCGAGGGCGTAAGTCCCGAAGCGACGCGAGTAGCCGATGTTAGTCGCAGTTTTACTCATTGCAACTCATTAAGTGTACTACAAAGATGTTTTCCTAATGTTGAACCAAAAATATGATGATCGTTTAAATGGTTTTCGTCGAAATTAAATGGTTCATAATGTTTTTTTTCAAGAACTTCATAATGAAACAATGGATTTGAGATTGAGTAAAAATAAAGTTCGAAATTCTGAATAAATGTATTATTTGAGCTAGAATAAAACATCCACTTGTCAGACTCTAAAAATATTAGAGTCAGGTCAATTCGTCTCGGATTTTCCGTTAGAAAATTATCTGTAAGAGTTAATTTATCGTTGGAAACGTAATTTAAAAATTGGAAATAACCAGTATAAATTGA